>NZ_JBYQCG010000072.1:0-319111 GCF_057837105.1 Burkholderia sp. APQ4-4ca
AGAGTCGGTGCCGAAGGCCGCACGCTCGCCGGATCTGCTTACCACGCGCTTCGTCGTGCTGATCGGCAAGCTGTTCGCGGCCGAGGCGCGCAGCGCGAAGTGGAAGTCTGAACGCCGGCAGCGACTGCGCATCCGGTACAGCGCCCGCGTGCTCGACATCATCGAGCGCATGCTGGTCGAGCATCTACCAGGCGTCGTGCCGTCGAGTCTGCTCGGCAAGGCATTGCAGTACATGAGCGGGCAGTGGTCAAAGCTGGTCCGATACGTCGGTAACGGCAACTGGCCGATCTCGAACAACCTGTGCGAGAACGCGATCCGGCCGTTCGTCGTCGGCCGCAAGGGCTGGCTGTTCTCCGATACTGTCGCTGGCGCGCAGGCCAGCGCCAACCTGTACTCCCTCGTCGAGACGTGCAAGGCGAACGGCGTCGAGCCGTATCGCTATCTGGTCTGGCTGTTCACCAGGTTGCCGCTCGCCGCAACCGCCGACGACTATGCCGCCCTCATGCCATGGAGCATGCCTGCCACTCCCAACCTCTGATGGGCGTCGTTAAAAGACCGCATACCAATGTGGGCATGCCGCGTCGCAGCAGCCACTCGTCGGCAAGACATTCGAATTCGTGCGTTGGGCAGCGCCCGTCGCACGACGTGCGCATACGTGCATGCCGGGCCGGAGATGATGCATGGGTAAGCCCGATCTTCGTCGGCCGGTTGCCGGACCTTATCGTCAGTGGCGATGGGTGGCTGGACTGGAGGCCGGTTTCGGGTGGGTGGCAAAGGGGACGTTGGTGCTGGCGGGCCTGGCGATGGTCGCGTTGGCGGCGCTGACGGGCGACGTCGGTGCCCTGACGGACCTGCCGGCGACCAGGAAGGGTTGGTTGTACCTGCTGTTGGCGCTTGTGGCCGCGGTCGCGCTGACATTTGCGGTGTACTACTACTGGCTGCGACCGACTGATATACGTCCAGCGGCCTAGCCAGACGGGGAAGGCGATGCGGCCCCACAAACCGTTCGGGCAATAAAAAAGCCCGCTGCTTGAGCGGGCTGAATCCATGTTTGGAGACATGGAGGAGACAGACGTAAATTTAAGGGAAAACCCGGACCTTTGCAAGCCCTCGTTGCATCCGCACAACGTGCCGCCGCGCAGACCGCTGTGTGGCGGCGCGCGGCACGGCCTCATTCACATGCCGCCGGCCCGCGCATGCGCCGCCAACCCGCCGAACCGCTCTTGCGCGACCGGCAGCGCGTATTTGCTGCGCATTTCCGTCTCGATCCATGCACACGCCTCGCGCGCGCAGTCGGTCAATGCGTGCCGCGTCGCATGTCCGTCGATGTCGTAGACGAAACGCACGCCGACCTCGTCATCGTCAACCTGTCGTTCGAGCTGATTGAGCTGCAGTCGCGGCCCGTGCTGTTGCGACAGCGCGCGCAATTCGTCGAAGTGATATTCGAGCCAGTCCGCGAAGAACAGCGCGTCGCTGTGGCTGGGCAGCCGGAAAGCCGCGCTGCGCGACGGGCGCGCCGCGAATTCGCCAGCCGCCGCATGCGGTTCGCGGTCCGAGGCGACCGGCGCGAGCGGGTGCCGAATCTGCCGGTACGGCTCGCGATCGCGCAAGGCGTGCCACAGCAATTCGTCGCCGGCAGCGCCGGACGGCTGCATCGTCAGGTCGTGCCGGCCATCGCCGGTCGCGGCGATCTCGCGGATCACGAGGCGCAGCGAGCATAGCGGCTCGTCCGCGACCAGCAGGGTTGCCGGGCGCGGCAGCCCGCACACGAGCGGCGCGGCGCCGGCCGCACGAAACACGAGCCCGCGGCGGTCGAGCCGCACGAGCGGCAAGGGCCTGGGAAACGCTGGATAGGCGACCGCGATGCGGGCGCCACTGGCGCTCGTCAGGCCGGGCATCATCGCGCGAAAGACCTGGGACTGGTCCACGTTGGTTCTCCTTCGTTACGATACCGCCCGGACGGAAACGTGCGTTCCGGCTCAGGCGGCGATAGCTTGCCGGGCAGCCTGCCCCGGCTCGATTCCTAGCGCAGCAAACGTTTGCGAGTCGATGTCGATCCAGCATGCGACCACCAGGCGTCCGTCGACCTGCTTCGGTGGGCCTGCGCGGTGCGCGTGTATGCCGATCCGGCGGAACAGCCGCTCCATGCTCGCGAACGTCACGCCGATCAACTGCCGTGCGCCGAGCTGCGCCGCGCACTCGACGACGGCCGCGAGCATCGGGCGCACGGCCCATTCGGCGTTGCCGGGCCCGCCTTCGTCGTCGGTCGCCGCGAATCGGGACAGTTCCCAGACGGCGGCCGATTGCGGCAGCGGCATGTCCTCGGCGACCAGGTCGGCGAACAGCGACTTCAGCAGATACGGGCGCGTCGTCGGCAGCAGGCGCGCGCAGCCGCACATGTCGCCGTCGGCGTTTCGTGCGAACACGTAGACGGTATCGTCGCGATCGAACTGGTCACGCTCGAAACTTTCGTTCGCCGACGGGAGCGCCCAACCCAGCTGTTCGACGAACACGCGGCGCCGATAGCGCCCTAGATCCGCCGCGAGTTCGTGTGGCAACCGCCCTTCCTCGTGAACGAAGGTCTGCATGGATGTCCTCGGATCTGTGCTTTTGTATGCACGCATTACAGCGCGCGGCACGAGGAGCCTGTAACTGGTAACTCTTACAGGGTCACGGCGTAAAGACGCCATTTGCGCGGTGGTAACGGTTTCTTGATCGACGGGATTGAAAACCGGGCCGCTTTTGCTTATAAAGAGCGCCAGTCTTGCAAAATTGTCAGAGGAATGCGCAGCCGGTTGTCACTGGAGCGTGGGACCGGCATGATAGGCGTCGTTGTGCCCGAGGAGGGCCGACGCGACCGCGGCAGGCCAGTCGATGGCGGCGAGCCGCGCGGCGAGTGCGGCGGCGGTGCGGAACATGCCGATGTCGGCGCCCTTGGCGTCGATGGCCATCACGTTGCTGCGGACGTCGCCGCCCGCGATGATGAACGTGCCCGTCGTGCGTTCGAGGTACCAGTCCCAGCCGACCGTCACGTAGGCGACGCCGGCACCCGCCGCGCGATGCCATTCGGTATAGCCGGCGAGGCGGGCGTCGATCGCGTTGTCGCGCAGTTCGGCCAGCAGCGAGGGGTCGAGGCCGCTCGCGACATGGTCGAGCACAAGTGTGGCCAGTGCGCCTTCTGACAGGCGTACGTAGCCGTCCGGGGACGGGCCGGGGACAGGGTGCAGCAAGGGTGAAGTCATGCGCGGAATGTATCAGCCTCAAACGGGTGCTGGAACCTGACAAGTATGACAGCGTGACGTTGTCGGAGAAAGAATGGAACTGCGCTGGCAGGATGCCTACCAACAATTCAGCGCCGCGGAAGACGAGCAGCAGCTCTTCCAGCGGATCGCCGCCTATTCCAGGCGGCTGGGATTCGAATATTGCTGTTACGGCATTCGCGTACCGCTGCCCGTTTCGAAGCCGGCGGTCGCCATCTTCAATACCTATCCGGACGGCTGGATGGCGCACTATCAGGCGCAGAACTATATCGAGATCGACTCGACGGTTCGCGACGGCGCGTTCAGCACCAACATGATCGTCTGGCCGGACGTCGACAACATCGACCCATGTCCGCTGTGGCGGGACGCGCGCGACTTCGGGTTGTCGGTGGGCGTCGCGCAATCGAGCTGGGCGGCGCGCGGCTCGTTCGGCCTGTTGAGCATCGCCCGTCATGCCGACCCGCTGACGCCGGCCGAGATCAACATGCTGACGCTGCAGACGAACTGGCTCGCGAACCTGTCGCATTCGCTGATGAGCCGCTTCATGGTGCCGAAGCTGTCGCCCGCGGCGGGCGTCACGCTGACCGCGCGCGAGCGCGAGGTGCTGTGCTGGACGGCCGAGGGCAAGACCGCTTGCGAAATCGGCCAGATCCTCAGCATCTCGGAGCGGACGGTCAACTTCCACGTGAACAACATCCTCGAGAAGCTCGGCGCGACCAACAAGGTCCAGGCGGTCGTCAAGGCGATTTCGGCCGGCCTCATCGAAGCACCTTGACGCGACGTCGCGCGACGGCGGCGCCGGATGCGGCGGCCGCCGCGCCGCGGCTCATTCCATCAGCGGCTCCGCTTCCTTCGCGGTCCAGCTCACGCTGGAAATGCTTTTCTCCATGCTCATCCGGCTCGCGATCTGCTCGAGCTTCTGCTGATCCTTCGGATGCAGCTTCAGCGTCGCGGTCACCTTCAGCCGGTCGGGCTGCTCGGGCACGTCCTCGCTCGTGAGGCTCTGGAACGACAGCGGCTTCGCATACATCGAATTCGACAGCAGCGTGCGGATGTGCACTTCGTCGGCGGCGAGGCAGATCACGGTGATCTGGTATTCGCGCACGAGATCGGCATTCGACACGGGCGTCGCGTTGATGGCCTGGCTGACGCTGCGCAGCACCGTATTGGTGAGCAGCACGACGCCCGTGCCGGCGAGCGCGGGCACGTAGTGGCCGGAGCCGGCCAGCACGCCGACGGCGGCCGAGCACCACAGCGTCGCGGCGGTATTGATGCCCTGGATCGAGCCCTTGTCGCGCATGATCACGCCGCCGCCGAGAAAGCCGACGCCCGACACGACGTACGCGGCGATCTGCGTGACGCCCGCGACGCCGTTGCCGGTCAGCACGCCGAGCGTGACGAACAGGCACGCGCCGCTCGCGACGAGCGTGATGGTGCGCAGGCCGGCCGTGCGCTGGCGCATCTGCCGCTCGAGGCCGATGGCGACGCCGCAGGCGAACGCGGTGAAAAGACGGAGTGCGAAATCGAAAGTCATGGTTGTCCTGCCGTGCAAGAAGCGCATGCCGGCGCGCGTCGCCTCGGCGCAAGGCCGAACGCGGCGCGGCGATAGCCGTCATCGCGCGGTACTGTACCGCGCGAATGCGTCATTCAATGTGAAACGGATGGCGTGCGGCTCGCGGAACGCGAGCCGGGCAGGAGAACTGCGGCGGACAGGCGTTCAGGCGGCAAGCGGCGCACGCAACGGAGTGCTGCAACTGTCCACGATGGTTCCTGAAGGAAGAATGGGCGGCATTCTAGTGGGCGGCGCGCGCCTGCGTCAACCGCCTTGCGGCCAGCGCTACTGCGCCGCGCCGATCGTCCCCGTCGCGAGCGCGAGCGCGGCGGCGGCCGACAACGCGCCGGCATAGCTGTCCACTTCCGCGTTCCGCGCGGCAAGCAACTGGCTTTGCGCGATCGTCGCATCGGTGACCGAGCCGACGCCGTTCCGGTACGCGGTCAGCGCCGCGTCGTAGCTGGTTTGCGCGGCATTGACGAGCGCCTTCACGGCGTCGTGCGACGCCAGGCTCGTCTGCACCGCGTTCTGCGCGGCGACCACCTGCCGCACGGCTTCCTCCTTGGTCCGCGTGAGGCGCGCGGATGCGCTTTCCGCGTCGTTGCGCGCCTGCATCAGCACGGCCGAGCGCAGGCCGCCGTCGTACAGCGGAATCGTCACGCCGACGAACACGCCGCCGCCGTAGCGGCTGCCGTTCAGGTTGACGGTCGGCGCCTGGTCGCCGATCGCGGGCAGCGCGGAGAGGGACGTGCCGCCGCTCGCATATGACGTCGACGCGGACAGGAAGATCTTCGGCATGAACGCGGCTTCCGCTGCCTTGATCTTCGCGCGATTGGCCTTCTCGACCGCGCCGCGCGTGAGGTTGTTCGCTTCCGCGATGCGCACGAAAAATTGACGTCGACGAGAACGAAGCGCATGGACCTGGCGGCGGGACGATGCCCATTGTCGCGTCAAGCCGCACGGCGCTGCACCGCCGGCCGCGACCCGTCGTCGCGGCCGGGATCTGTGTACCATCGTGCGTAGGGTGCGACGCGCGGCACCGGCCATCACGGCCCCTGCCGTGCGCGTCGCGGAAGCGCTCGTGCAACGAAGGTGAACGTTCCATGCGAAGTTTCTTTGTCCGGTTCATTGCAATCGGCGTGCTGTTCCATCTGTACGTCGGGATGCGGATCATTCCCGATGCGTTCGCGTCGCCGCTCGCACGCACGATCGCGGCGCTCGTGCTCGCGAGTTTCGTCGTCTTGATTCCGGTCGGCATGTTTTCGCGCCGCTTCGACGAAGGTTGGGCCGCGACGCTGGTCGGCTGGGCCGGCGCGCTCGCGATGGGTTTCTTCTCGTCGCTGCTGGTGCTCACGTTCCTGCGCGAAATCGTGCTGCTCGGCGTGTTCGCGTGGCGGCATCTCGGGCATGACGGCGCATGGAGCCGCGCGGCGCCCGACACGGCGCTCGGCGTGCTGGTGGCCGCGGTGCTCGCGACCGTGATCGGGTTCGTCGGCGCGCGCCGCACGGCCGCGGTCAAGCGCGTGTCGATTCCGGTCGCCGGGCTGCCGGCCGCGCTCGACGGGCTGACGATCGTGCAACTGTCCGACATCCACGTCGGGCCGACGATCAAGCGGCCCTACATCGAACGGATCGTGCGCGCGGTCAATGCGCTCGACGCCGACCTGGTGGTCGTGACGGGCGACGTGGTGGACGGTTCGGTCAAGCGCCTGCGCGAACATACCGCGCCGCTCGGGCAGATGCGCTCGCGGCACGGCACCTTCCTCGTGACGGGCAACCACGAGTACTACGCCGGTGCGCATGCATGGATCGACGAGTTTCGTCGTATCGGGCTGACGGTGCTGCTCAACGAGCACGTACTGATCGAGCGCGGCGGCGCGCGGGCGGTGCTCGCGGGCGTGACCGATTTCACGGCGGGCGGCTTCGATCCCGCGCATCGCAGCGATCCTGAGCAGGCGCTGGCCGGTGCGCCGCGCGACGTCGGCACGAAGATCCTGCTCGCGCACCAGCCGCGCAGCGCGGCAGCGGCGAACCGCGCGGGCTTCACCGTGCAGTTGTCGGGGCACACGCATGGCGGCCAGTTCCTGCCGTGGCCGCCGTTCGTGCGGTTGCAGCAGCCGGTGATCGGCGGGCTGAACCGCTTCGGCGACATGTGGCTGTATACGAGCCGAGGCACCGGCTATTGGGGGCCGCCGAACCGTTTCGGCGTGCCGTCCGAGATCACGCTGATTCGGCTGACGCGCGGCTAGTCGATGGGTCGGGGGGCGGCCGTCGCGCGACACGAACGCGCATCGCGGTGCACGGCGGCTTCCTTTCGGCCGTTCGGCGGCGAATGACAGCGCATGGCGGCGCGCGGCGCCGTTGGCTAGTATGCAGACATGTCTCGTTCACGCCGTTCCTCGCCCGTTCCTGCCGACATGTCGACGCCCGATCTCTTCGCTGATACGCCCGCGCCCGACGTGGACTGGTACCCGGACTGGCTGGCACCCCCCGACGCCGATCGCGCGCTGGCCGCGCTGATCGGCGAGGTCGCATGGCGGCAGGACACGATCCGCACGCCGCGCGGACGCATTCCGTTGCCGCGGCTCACAGCGTGGCAGGGCGAACCGGATGCCGTGTACGTGTACTCGGGCATCCGCAACGTGCCGGAGCCCTGGACGCCGGCCGTGCTCGGGCTGAAGCAGGCGGTCGAGGCGACCTGCGGCGTGCGTTTCAACAGCGTGCTGCTCAATCGCTATCGCAACGGGCTGGACAGCCTCGGCTGGCACGCGGACAACGAACCCGAACTCGGCGACGCGCCGGTGATCGCGTCGGTGAGCCTCGGCGCGATGCGCGTGTTCGATCTTCGCCATCGCGCGACCGGCGTCACGCATGCGTATCGGCTCGTGCACGGCAGCCTGCTCGTGATGCGCGGACGCACGCAGGCCGAATGGCAGCACCGCGTGCCGAAGGCGCCGGGCGTGCCGGGCGAACGCGTGAACCTGACCTTCCGGCGCGTATCCATGGCGGCCGGGTAGGTCGCGTCCCATTTCTTCGATCCGTGAAAGGCGGATGCAAGCAACCGGTCGCGCGTGCGGCACGTTGCCGCACGAACGCGATGCCGGAGGCGTGACCGGGCGCCGAGGCGCGTCCCATATAGGTTTCAGATAAATTCGATCGACCGGCCGGTTTCGATAGGTGAGTGAAACCTCTGATGGTGCGTCGCAACATTCCTTGAATAAACTGTCGAATGACAGAAGTGCGCCGGCTATCGGCGCGACCCTTTCGACATGTCTCCGTGCGTGGCCGACGCAGCGCGCAACGGGGCAGGAGCAAAACGCGTGACCGTACTCGACCCTTCCTTCGCACCCTCGCTGCACGTCTTCGAGCAAGACGGCGGATGGCAATGGGCGCTGACGGTGAAGCGGGCGACCGGCGTCGGCGTGAAAGTCGTGGCGTTCAGCCGCGAAGGTTTTCGCGGCGAAGCCGAGGCATACGCCGCCGGCCAGCTTGCCCGCGCCGAATATGACGCCGCCGTGACGGCCTGACGCCGTCGCGGCGATTCCGCCCGAGGATCGTCTTCCTCTGTGCCGCCCGTTGCGGGGCGGTGCTTTCCCGATTGTCTTTCATTTTTCGCTGTTCGCTGGTGGCGAGAGGCGGTCTGCCAGGGTCGGGCGGGCATGTCGGCCAATCCGGCATCGCCGAGCGGCAAAAACACGCGCAGGCGTTGATGTTCGGGGTGGCGAACATCGACGAATACGTGTCCGGCGGCGTTTGCTATGACGCCGCGGCGTACGTCCGGTATCTGCTGCGCCCGGCGCGCTACTCGATACGATTGGCCAGTTGTGGAAGACGCGCTTCAACTTCGAGACCGGCAATCAATGGGACGAGCGCGCGAGCATTCCGGCGGGCACCGCGGTGGGCTTCGCGCGCGGCGCGGATGTCTTTCACGCCGCGATCGCCGTCGGCGGCACCCGAATCCGCGGGATCAACGGCGGCTTGCTGGGTGCCGGATGGCTGCGTCCGGTCGATCTGACGCGGGTACTGCAGCCGGATCCGGCCGGCAGCTTGCATACGACCGCACGACCATTCGCGTTTATCTGTCGCGCCTGTAGGCAATCCGGGCGGCGAATCCCACGCTCCGTCCATCGTCGCCCGACCGCGTGCCGCGCACCAGCGCCGCGCGCGGCCGCCGTCCGGCGATTTCCGCATGGCGTCGCGCCGTCCAACGCTGCTATCCTCTCGACCTTGAATGACGCGTCATGGCGGCGTGGCGGCGCATCCTGCATCGCGGCGCCGCGTGCCGGTGCGAGCCTGTCCGCGCACTGAGGTAGCATGACTGAATATCCACGACGATCGATGACCTGTTTCGTGACTGACTTCCTTCCGTCCATGTCCACATGGTCAAGACAACGATGAGCGGTACACCCGATCCGGCGACGCCCGGCGGCGACGAGTCGTCGGGCGTCGCTTCGTCCTATCTGGTGCCGGGGCTCGAACGCGGGCTGCGGATTCTCGCCGAATTCTCCGCGCGCGAGCCCGTGCTCGGCGCGCCCGAGCTGTCCAAGCGCATCGGCATTCCGCGCACGACCACGTTCCGCCTGCTGCAGACGCTCGAGGCGCTCGGTTTCCTCGAACGCGTGAACGGCGACCGCTATTTCCGGCTCGGCGTCGGCGTATTGCGGCTCGGCTTCGAATACCTGAATTCGCTCGAACTGACCGATCTCGGCACGCCCGTGCTCGAACGGCTGCGCGATTCGACCGGCCTGTCGACGCACCTGCTGATCCGCGACCAGCGCGACGTGGTGTTCGTCGCGAAGGCGCAAAGCAATGCGTCGATGTTCGGTTCGGTGAAGGTGCACGTCGGCACGCGGCTGCCGGCGCACGCGACCGTGCATGGCCACGTGCTAATGGGCGACCTGACGCGCGATGCGCTGCGGCAGCTCTATCCGGAGAAGAAACTCGAACAGTTCACCGAGCGCACGCCCGGCACCGTCGACGAACTGTACGAACGCGTGCGTCATTACGCACGGCTCGGCTACGCGGTCAGCGAGGCGGCGTTCGAGAGCGGCATTTCGGCCGTGACCGCGCCGGTGCGCGATCATTCGGGCTCGATCGTCGCGGCGATCACCGCGACGGTGCCGCGCTCGGAGATCGGCGACGCCGGCGAGAAGGAGCGGCTCGTCGAAGCCGTGTGCGGGGCGGCGGTCGACCTGTCGCAACGGCTGAACTATCGTCCGCTCGAAAGCGACCCGACGTTCGCGCATGCGCGCCACAAGGTCGCGATGTTCTGACTCTGACGCATGCGCGTCGTATCCGCCGCGGCGCGCGGCATTGCAAACGACAAGAGCGGCCCGCGGGCCGCTCTTGTCGTTTTCGGGCGCCGAAACCCGGCGCCTGAACGCGCTCAGAACGAGTGATGAATCCCGGTCAGCACGATCACCTGGTTCGCGGTGCTCGACACGCCGGCCGTGAAGAACGCGGCCTTTGCGCCGCCCGAGCCGTGTTCGTAAAGCACGTTCGCATACAACTGCGTGCGTTTCGACAACGCGTAGATGTCGCCGAGCTCGACCTGGGTCCAGCGGCGGCCGGCCAGCGTCGTGGTCGCCGCGCCGCCCGCGATCGTGTTGAACGCGCTGCTGCGGTAGTTCACGCCCGCGTCGTAGCTCTGGAACGTGTCCGAAAACCCGTTCGACTGCATTTTCACGCGCGTGTAGAGACCGTGCACGAGGAAGTCGCCGATCTGGTACGACGCGCCCGCGCCGATGTTCTCGACCTTGTTCGCGAGGTAGCCGTTCGCGGTGTTCTGCCCCTGGAACGACGCGATGCCGGTCTGGCCGATCAGGATCGAGCGGTCGTGCTCGTTCGAGTAGACGGCCGACGCCTTGAACGGCCCGTTCGCATAGTTCAGTGCGACGCCGACCGATTTGCCGGTCGAGAAGTTCGTCGTGTTGCCGAGCGCGAGCATGGCCGCGGCCGAGAAACCCGCGAACGTCGGTGAGCGGTACTTGACCGAATTGTTGTACGGCACGTTACCGGTCGCGGCGAGCCCGTCGATGTTGCCCGGATGGAACGCGTACCAGCTCAGCGCCAGGTACGCGGTGCTGAGCGGATCGAGATAGTCGAACGACAGCGGCGTCTGGCGGCCCAGCGTCAGCGTGCCGTAGCGCTCCGAGCCGAGGCCGACGAACGCCGCCCGGTTCCAGATCGTGTTCGCGGTAGCGAACTGGCCGTTGTTCGTATAAAAGCCGTTTTCCAGCTGAAAGAGCGCCGACAGCCCGCCGCCGAGATCTTCCTTTCCCTTCAGGCCCCACCGGTCGGGCTGCGTATTGCCCTGGATCATTGCCCACTTCGCGTGGCCGCCGACGTTGTTCACGTACGCGACGCCCGCGTCCATGCTGCCGTACAGCGTCACGCTGCTTTGCGCCCACGCGCCCGACGCGGCGCCCATTCCGATCACTGCCGCTGCTACCGCATGCTTGACCATTTCGTCTCCTGACTCTCCAACCTGATGAATACGTGTTGTGACGGCCTGCGCGGGGACGGCCGGCCGTCGCGCATGTTTCATTGCCGGGTGGGCATTCGTATGTTCCATATAAGGAACAGTGTGCCTTTGATGGAATGGAGTATAGAGGCGTCGCGCGTCGGATCAAAAATAATTTTTTCGGGATGGATGGGCGCCGTGTGGATGCCCGGTCATCGCGCGGAACGTCTCGAAAAAGCCGATAAGCACCCGTTTCCAAACAAAAAATCACATTCGAGCGGTGAGGCCGTGGTGTTCGCCGCCCTGACGGTCGGTGTTTTCCCTAGGACATGAAGCTTTTTGTTTTACTCATGGAAGGTCGCTCCTATAATCACCATCCATAAACTGTTGTTCCTGATATGGAACAAATCGGAGCAAACCGAAAGTCGATCAGAAGGAAGGGTGCGAGATGTCAGAGCAATGGATTTGCGCCGGTCACGCCGGTGCGCTGTCGGAAGACACGCCGATCGAGTTCAAGCGGACCGACGGCGTGGAAATCGGGATCTACCGCGTCGGTGACGACGTGTATGCGCTCGAGAACGTGTGCCCGCATGCGTACGCGCTGCTGACGCAAGGGTTCATCGACGAAGGCACGGTGGAATGCCCGCTGCACGAGGCCGTGTTCGACATCAAGACGGGCGAATGCCTGAAGGGCCCGGGCGGGCGCGCGCTGAAGCAGTACGCGGTGCGCCTCGCCGGTGAAGAAATCCAGATCAAGGTGGAGTGACATGAAAGAAGCGACCGTCAATTTCAATCCCTTCCTGAAGCCGTGGGTGGCGCCGCAGCCGAACAACGTCGCCGGCAAGGGGCAGATCGAGATTCCCGGCCAGGTCGAGAACCAGGTCTGGCAGAACCGCAAGGCCGAACCGACGCAGTACGAGAACGACCTCGGCGATGCGCTCGAGCGCGTGTTCGAAGCAGGCGCGACCGAGCTGCACGACGTCGTCGCGGGCCTGAATCGCATCGGCTTCCGCGCGCCGGACGGCACGGTTTGGACGCCTGAGCGTTTCCGCGCCGAAATGGCCTCGCTGGCGGAATGAACGCACCGACCGCGCCGCGCGCCTGAGCGCCGACCCGACGACAACCGCATCCGGAGCACATTGATGACGTCCCCCGACCAACACGAAATCCGACACGACCCGGTCCGCGACTATCTCGACCGTGGCATCAAGAACTACTGGTATCCCGTCGCGCCGAGCTGGCAGGTGTCGAACGCGCCCGTCGGCCTCACGCGCCTGTCCGAGCAGATCGTGCTGTGGCGCGATCACGAAGGAAAGGTCCACGCGCTGGAAGATCGCTGCCCGCACCGCGGCGCGCGACTGTCGCTCGGCTGGAACCTCGGCGGCAACATCGCGTGCTGGTATCACGGCATCGAAGTCGACGGCGGCGGCACGGTCAACCGCGTGCCGGCCGTGTCGAACTGTCCGCTCGAAGGCACGAAGTGCGTGAAGTCGTATCCGGTCGAAGAGAAGGCCGGCGCGATCTTCCTGTGGTTCGGCGACGAAGCGCACGGCAAGCCGGCGCCGCTGAACCTGCCGGAAGAACTGGTCGCAGACGAGTACGCGCACTTCCTGTGCGTGTCGAACTGGAAGTGCAATTACCAGTACGCGATCGACAACGTGATGGACCCGATGCACGGCGCGTATCTCCACGCGACGTCGCACTCGATGGCCGAAGGCGACAAGCAGGCCGACATGCGCGTGCGCAAGACGGACACGGGCCTGATGTTCGAGAAGATCGGCCAGCGCGACGTGAACTTCGACTGGGTCGAACTCGGCGAAACCGGCTGCCTGTGGATGCGCCTCGCGATTCCCTATAAGCAGAAGTTCGGCCCCGGCGGCAACTTCGGGATCATCGGCTTCGCGACGCCGGTCGACGGCGACCACTGCCAGGTCTACTTCTGGCGTACCCGCAAGGTCAGCGGCTGGCAGCGCGACGTGTGGCGCTTCATGTACCGCAACCGCCTCGAAGGCCTGCACTGGGACGTGCTCGAGCAGGATCGCTACGTCCTCGAAAGCCTCGCGCCGCAGGCGCGCGATCACGAATACCTGTACCAGCACGACGTCGGCATCACGCGCGTGCGCCGGATGCTGCGCCAGCGTGCGCAGGAGCATCTGTCCGCGCTCGACGCGCATCGCGCGGCCCACGCCGCTTCGGAGCCCGCGAATGGCTGAGCTCGCTCCGGTCGTGGCGCTGCCCGGTCGCCGCGTGCTCGTCACGGGCGGCGCGCGCGGGCTCGGCGCCGCCTTCGTGAAGGCGCTGGTCGAAGCGGGCGCGCAGGTCGCATTCGGCGACGTGCTGATCGAAGAGGGCCGCGCTTTGGCCGCGCAGCTCGCGCAAGCCGGCCACACCGTGCATTGCTTCGCGCTCGATCTCGCCGATCCGGCCAGCATCGACGCATTCGTCGCGCAGGGCGCGGCGGCGCTCGGCGGCATCGACGCGCTGATCAACAACGCGGCGATCACGAACTCGGGCGGCAAGCTGTCGACGGAGCTCGACGTGTCGACGTGGGACGCGGTGATGAACGTGAACGTGCGCGGCGTGTGGCTCGTCAGCAATGCGGCGCTGCCGCACCTCGCGCAATCGGGGCGCGGCGCGATCGTGAACCTCGCATCGGACACCGCGCTGTGGGGCGCGCCGAAGCTGCTCGCCTACGTCGCGAGCAAGGGCGCGGTGATCGCGATGACGCATGCGCAGGCACGCGAGTTCGGCGCGCATGGCGTGACGGTCAACGCGATCGCGCCGGGGCTCACCGAAGTCGAGGCGACGGCCTACGTGCCGGCCGAACGCCACGCGTTCTACCTGCAGGGCCGTGCGCTTGCCCGCGCGCAGGTGCCCGACGACGTGACGGGCCCCGTGCTGTTCCTGCTGTCGGACGGCGCGCGCTTCGTGACGGGTCAACTGCTGCCGGTGAACGGCGGCTTCGTAATGAACTGATTTGAAGTTTTCACTCGGAATGAAGGAGAGGACGATGGCGGACGCCGATCTCGAACGCAAGTCGTGGGACCAGCCTGAAGGCGCAAGCTTCAACGACTGGATGGAAGGGCGCGTCGCGCGCTACGCGACGCGGCGCTACGACTGGGACGCACTGAAGTTCCAGGCCGACTACGACCCGAAGTACCGCCGCGCACAGATGCGCTATGTCGGCACGGGCGGCACGGGCGTCGCGAAGGACGTCAACACGGTGCCGGCCGGCAACTTCACGTTCTCGACGATGGTGATCCCCGCCGGCAACATCGGCCCGAGCCATATCCATATCGACGTCGAGGAAATCTTCTTCGTGCTGCGCGGCAAGATGAAGGTGATCTGCGAGCGCGACGGCGAGACGTGGGAAGCGATCCTCGGCGAGCGCGACCTGATCTCGGTGCCGCCGGGCGTGTATCGGACGGAAATCAACATCGGCGAGGAAGATGCGCTGATGTGCGTGATGCTCGGGTCGTCGAAGCCGATCACGCCGACGTATCCGCCCGATTCGCCGCTCGCGAAGATCAAGCGTTGAGACGGAGCCGGTGAAGCAATGCGTGTCATCGACAAACGCGAACCTGAACGCGACCGCACCGCAGCGTTCGCCGCGCTGCTCGGGCAATTTCCCGAGCAGCGTTGCGAAGCCGGCGCGGCGGGCACGATCGGCTACCGCGCGGCCGGCGCGCAGCGTGCGGGCCGCGCGCTGCCCGTCGTGCTGCTGCACGGGATCGGCTCGGGCGCCGCATCGTGGGTGAGCCAGCTCGACACGCTGGGTGCATCGCGCCGCGTGCTCGCGTGGGATGCGCCCGGTTACGGCGTGTCGACGCCCGTGCACGGCGGGTCGCCGGCCGCCGCCGATTACGCGGCGTCGCTGAACGCGTGGCTCGAGGCACTCGGCATCGAACGCTGCGTGCTGGTCGGGCATTCGCTCGGCGCGATCATCGCGGGCGGGTTGGCGCGTGTGATGCCCGCGCGGATCGCCGGCCTGCTGCTGATCTCGCCCGCGGGCGGCTACGGCAGCGCACCGGCCGACACCCGCGAGTCGCGCCGCGACGCGCGGCTCGCGATGCTCGCGGAACTTGGCCCGGCCGGGCTCGCCGAGCAGCGCAGCGGCAACATGTTGTCCGGTTTCGCGAACGAGGAGGCGCGTGCGTGGGTGCGCTGGAACATGGCGCGCGTCGTGCCGGCCGGCTATGCGCAGGCCACGCACCTGCTCGCGAACGCCGATCTCGCGGCCGATCTCGCCGGTTTCCGTGGTTGTACGGCGGTGGCGGTCGGTGCGTACGACGCGATCACGCCGCCTGCCGCATGCGAGCGGATCGCCGCGGCCGCGCAGGTGGAGCTGCAGGTAATTCCGCAGGCCGGTCACGCGGGCTATGTGGAGCAACCGGCGGTTTATTCGTCGCTGATCGACGGCTTCTGCCGTCAATGCGATTGTCAACGGGGCCTGGAATGAACGACCGTCACGCTTACGTTTGTTCGCTGCGCCCAGAGGGGACGCATGTCTCCCTTCGGGCGGCCCGGCCGGAGGCATCATGAGCGAACCGTTACAACGACAGGATGCGGACAACGCGAAGGCCGAAGCCGGCTACGTGGTGCCGGGCCTCGAACGCGGGCTGCGCATCCTCGCCGAATTCTCGCCGCGCGAGCCCGTACTCGGGGCGCCCGAACTGTCGAAACGGCTCGGCATTCCGCGCACGACGGTGTTCCGTCTGCTGCAGACGCTCGAATCGCTCGGCTTTCTCGAACGCGCGGACAAGGATCGCAACTACAAGCTCGGCATCGCCGTGCTGCGGCTCGGCTTCGAATACCTGAGCTCGCTGGAATTGACCGACCTCGGGCTGCCGGTGATCGAGAGCCTGCGCGATGCGACCGGCTTCACGACGCATATCGTGATCCGCGACGGCCGCGACGTGGTGTTCGTCGCGAAGGCGCAGAGCCAGTCGCCGGTGTTCAGCTCGATCCGCGTGAACGTCGGCACGCGGCTGCCCGCGCATGCGACAACGCACGGCCACGTACTGATGGGTGACCTGTCGCTGAAAGCGCTGCACGCGCTGTATCCGGAAGGCGCGCTGAACCGGATGACGAGCGCGACGCCGGAGACGGTCGACGCGCTGTACGAAGTGATCCGCGAGGATGCGCAGCGCGGCTACGGTGTCAGCAATTCGTCGTTCGAGCGGGGCATCTCGGTCGTCACGGCGCCGGTGCGCAACGAGACGCGGAAGATCGTCGCGTGCATCACGGTGACGGTGCCGCGTCCGGAGATCGACGCGGCGCTGATCGCGGACGGGCTGATCGACAAGGTGCAGCGCGCGGCGGCGGAATTGTCGCGACGGCTCAATTACCGCTCGGATGACGAGCACACGTTTTTGAAGGCTTTAGGACTCCGATGATCCAGATCGATCTGACCGGGCAAGTGGCGGTGGTGACGGGCGGTTCGTCCGGCATCGGCCTCGCGACGGCCGAACGGTTCCTGCAGGCCGGCGCATCGGTCGCGATCTGCGGTCGCGACAGCGACCGCCTCGCACGCGCCGAAGCGATGCTTCGCGACAAGCACGCAGGCGCACACCTGTTGACCGCATGCTGCGACGTGCTCGACGAAGCGGACGTGACCGCATTCGCGCAAGCGGTGTCCGCGCGTTTCGGCCGCGCCGACATGCTGATCAACAACGCCGGCCAGGGCCGCGTGTCGACCTTCGCCGACACGACCGACGACGCATGGCGCGAGGAACTCGAATTGAAGTACTTCAGCATCATCCGCCCGACGCGCGCATTCGTGCCGCTGCTGCGCGATGCGGCCGCGCCGACGATCACCTGCGTGAACTCGCTGCTCGCGCTGCAGCCCGAGCCGCACATGGTCGCGACGTCGTCGGCGCGGGCCGGCGTGCTGAGCCTCGTGAAGTCGCTCGCGACCGAACTGGCGCCGCAGCGCATCCGTGTGAACTCGATCCTGATCGGCATCGTCGAGTCGGGGCAATGGCGCCGCCGCTACGACACGCAGGCGCAGCCCGGTGAAAGCTGGGAGGCGTGGACGGGCGCGCTCGCCCGCAAGAAGAACATTCCGCTGAATCGCTTCGGCAAGCCCGACGAGGCGGCCTGGGCGCTTTTTTATCTCGCAACGCATCTGTCGTCCTACACGACGGGCAGCCATATCGACGTTTCTGGAGGCTTTGCACGCCATGTCTGAAAAAACCACGGTTGGCGAGCTGATTGCCGCCTTTCTCGAGCAGTGCGGCGTGAAGACCGCATTCGGTGTCATCTCGATCCACAACATGCCGATCCTCGACGCGATCAACTCGCGCGGCAACATCCGGTATGTCGGTGCACGCGGCGAAGCCGGTGCATTGAACATGGCTGACGGGCTGGCCCGCGTGTCGGGCGGCCTCGGCGTCGCGTTCACGAGCACGGGCACGGCGGCGGGCAATGCAGCCGGCGCGATGGTCGAGGCGCTGACGGCCGGCACCGCGCTACTGCACATCACCGGGCAGATCGAGACGCCGTATCTCGACCAGGATCTCGCGTACATCCACGAAGCGCCCGACCAGTTGTCGATGCTCGACTCGATCTCGAAGGCCGCGTTCCGCGTGCGCACGGTCGAAACCGTGCTGCCGACGATCCGCGAAGCCGTGCGTATCGCGCAGACCGCGCCGACGGGCCCCGTCTCCGTCGAGATTCCGATCGACATCCAGGCGGCCGAAATCGAATGGCCGGAAGACCTCGCGCCCGCCCACGTCGCGGTACGCGAGCACGACAGCGCCCGCGTCGCGAAGCTCGCCGACGCGCTCGCGGCCACGCGCCGCCCGCTGCTGTGGCTCGGCGGCGGCGCGCGCCATGCACGCGACGAAGTCGAACGCCTCGTGAAGCTCGGCTTCGGCGTCGTGACGAGCGTGCAGGGCCGCGGCGTGCTGCCGGAAGATCACCCGGCGACGCTCGGCGCGTTCAACGTGCATGCGTCGGTCGAAGCGTTCTACAAGACCTGCGACGCGCTCGTCGTGGTCGGCTCGCGCCTGCGCGGCAACGAGACGCTGAAATACAAGCTCGCGCTGCCGCAGCCGCTGTTCCGCGTCGATGCCGATGCGCTCGCCGACAACCGCGGCTATCGCAACGCGCTGTTCGTGCATGGCGATTCGAAGCGCGTGCTGGCCGAGCTGGCCGACCGCCTCGAAGGCCGCCTGTCGGTCGATCCGCAATTCGCGGCCGATCTCGCAGCGGCCCGCGAGGACGCGGTGGCCGACGTGGCGAAGGGCCTGGGGCCGTACAGGAAGCTCGTCGACACGCTGCAGAGCGCCGTCGGCCGCGACTACAACTGGGTGCGCGACGTGACGATCTCGAACAGCACGTGGGGCAACCGCCTGCTGAAGCTCTTCGAGCCGCGCGCGGGCGTGCATGCGCTCGGCGGCGGCATCGGCCAGGGCATCCAGATGGGCATCGGCGCGGCGCTGGCCGGTTCGGCGGCGAAGACGGTCTGCCTCGTCGGCGACGGCGGCCTGATGGTCAACGTCGGCGAACTCGTCACGGCCGTGCAGGAAAACGCGAACGTGATGATCGTGCTGATGAACGACCAGTGCTACGGCGTGATCCGCAACATCCAGGATGCGCACTACGGCGGCCGCCGCTGCTTCGTGCAACTGCACCAGCCCGATTTCGCGCAGTTCTGCGCGAGCTTCGGCCTCACGCACTACCGGATCACGTCGCTCGACCAGGCCGAAGCGATCGTGCGCGAAGGGATCGCGAAGGAAGGGCCGGTGATGGTCGAGGTCGACATGCTGTCGGTCGGCTCGTTCGCGTCCGCCTTCGCGGGCCCGCCGGTGAAGAAGGAAGCGCCGACGGAGCGCCAGTATGCATAACGGGCACAAGCGGGCACCCGTCGACGTCGCGATGATCGGCTTCGGCGCGATCGGCGCGGCCGTGTACCGCGCGGTCGAGCACGATGCGTCGCTGCACGTCGCGCACGTGATCGTGCCGGCGCATCAGCGCGACGCGGTGCAGCGCGAGCTCGGCAGTGCGGTGGAGGTCGTGTCGTCGGTCGACGCGCTGGCTCGCCGCCCCGAGTTCGCGCTCGAATGCGCGGGCCACGGCGCGCTCGTCGATCACGTCGTGCCGCTGTTGAAGGACGGCACCGATTGCGCGGTTGCGTCGATCGGCGCGCTGTCCGATCTCGCGCTGCTCGACGTGCTGTCGCAGGCCGCCGACGAAGGCGGCGCCACCGTGACGCTGCTGTCCGGCGCGATCGGCGGCATCGATGCGCTGGCGTCCGCGCAGCAGGGCGGGCTCGACGAGGTGCTGTACGTGGGCCGCAAGCCGCCGCTCGGCTGGCTCGGCACGCCGGCCGAGGAACTGTGCGACCTGCGCGCGATGACCGCGGAAAAGGTGATCTTCGAAGGCACCGCGCGCGACGCCGCGCGGCTGTATCCGAAGAACGCGAACGTCGCGGCGACGGTCGCGCTCGCGGGCCTCGGCCTCGATGCGACGCACGTGCGCCTGATCGCCGATCCGGCCGTCGAGCGCAACGTGCACCGCATCACCGCGCGCGGCGCATTCGGCGAGATGTCGCTGGAAATGAGCGGCAAGCCGCTGCCCGACAACCCGAAGACATCCGCGCTGACGGCGTACAGCGCGATCCGTGCGTTGCGCAACCGCGCGGCCTGCTGCGTGATCTGACCGGACCATCGAGCGTCCGCCCGCGCCACGGCGAGGGCGGACGTGCAGAGACAGATTTGTGGGACTTGTGACATGACTCCTTTCGATACGAGCCTCGTGCCCGACGGCAACATCCTGATCGGCGGCGAGTGGCGGCGCGGTCGTGGCGCGCCTTACGCGAGCCACTATCCGGCCGACCAGTCGCTGAACATGGAAGTGTCGACGGCGAACGCGGAAGACGCGGCCGACGCCGTCGTGGCCGCCGACGCCGCATGGCGTCGCGCCGACTGGGCCGGGCTCAAGCCGCATCAGCGCGCGCAGGTGCTGTACCGGATCGCCGACCTGATCATGCAGCGCCACGAGGCGCTCGCGAACCTGCAGCGCCGCGACAACGGCAAGCCGATCGCCGAGACGCGCGTGCTGGTGGCCAGCGCGGCGAACACGTTTCGCTATTTCGCGGCCTGCCTGGAAACGCTCGACGAAGAACTGACGCCGTCGCGCGGCGACTACCTGACGATGAGCGTGTACGAGCCGATCGGCGTGATCGCGGCGATCACGCCGTGGAATTCGCCGATCGCGTCCGATGCACAGAAACTCGCGCCGGCGCTGGCCGGCGGCAACGCGGTGGTGCTCAAGCCGGCCGAAGTCACGCCGCTCGTGTCGCTCGCGCTGGCGCGCCTTTGCGAGGAAGCCGGCGTGCCGAAGGGCGTGCTGAGCGTGCTGCCGGGCAAGGGCTCGGTGATCGGCGACGTGCTGGTGCGTCATCCGCTGGTGAAGAAGGTGTCGTTCACCGGCGGCACCGAAGTGGGCCGCGGCATCGCGCGCATCGCCGCCGAGAAGCTGATGCCCGTGTCGCTCGAACTCGGCGGCAAGTCGCCGACGATCGTGTTCGACGACGCCGACCTCGATCACGCGGTCAACGGTGTGCTGTACGGGATCTTCAGCTCGTCGGGCGAAGCATGCATCGCCGGTTCGCGGCTGTTCGTGCAGCGCGCGGTGTACGACGCCTTCATGCAGCGGCTGGTGGCCGGCGCACGCAAGCTGCGCGTGGGCGACCCAATGCGACCCGACACGCAGATGGGCCCGCTGATCACCGCCAAGCATCGCGAATCGGTCGAACGCTACGTCGCACTCGGGCTGGAAGAAGGCGGCCGCCTGCTGTGCGGCGGCGAGCGGCCGTCGGGCGACGGGCGCGAGAACGGCTTCTTCTATCAGCCGACGATTCTCGAAGGCTTGCCGAACAGCGCGCGCATCTGCCGGGAGGAAATCTTCGGGCCGGTGCTGGTCGCGATGCCGTTCGATGACGAAGCATCGCTGATCGCGCAGGCGAACGACAGCGTGTTCGGCCTCGCGGCCGGCATCTGGACGCGCGACTACAAGCGTGCATGGCGCATCGCACGGGCGCTGGAGACGGGCACCGTCTGGATCAACACGTACAAGCTGTTTTCGATTTCCACGCCGTTCTCGGGCTGGAAGGAGAGCGGGATGGGGCGCGAGAAGGGGCGTCTCGGCATCCGCGAATACATGCAGCAGAAGAGCCTCTACTGGGGCTTGAACGACGCGCCGCTGCCGTGGGCGAACTGAGCGAAGGGGAATGACGCAATGAGCATCTTGGGAATCGAGCAGATCACGTACGGTGTCGACGACCTCGCAAACTGCCGGCGCTTTTTCGCCGACTGGGGCTTGAAGGAAGTCGCGCACGACGACACGCGTGCGCGTTTCGAAACGATGAACGGCTGCACCGTGCTCGTCGTGAAAGCCGACGATCCGTCGCTGGCGCCCGCGTTCGAAGCAGGCCCGACGCTGCGGGAAGTCACGTGGGGTGTCGCGACGCAGCGCGAACTCGACGCACTGCGCACGAAGCTGGCCGGCCAGCCCGGCTACTACGCGCAGGACGAGGCGGTCGGCTGCATCGACCCCAACGGGATGGCGATCCGCGTCGAAGTCACGCGCAAGCGCGCGCTCGACATCACGGGCTCGCCGTCGAACGTGTGGGGCCAGACGCTGCGCGTCGACCAGCCGAGCCCGATCTATGCGCGTGCGGAGCCGATCGAAGTCGGGCACGTCGTGTTCTTCACGAATTGCCTCGACGCGCAGGAAACGTTCTATCACGAGTTGCTCGGCTTCGAGACGTCGGACCGTTATCCGGGCCGCGGCGCGTTCATGCGCTGCGCGCCGCATGGCGGCCACCACGACCTGTTCCTGCTCGCGCTGCCGAACGGCAAGCGTGGCCTGAACCACGTCGCGTTTACCGTGCGTGACATCCACGAAGTGTTCGGCGGCGGCATGCACATCGACCGCTGCGGCTGGGAAACGCAACTCGGCCCGGGGCGTCATCCGGTGTCGTCCGCGTACTTCTGGTACTTCCGGAACCCGGCCGGCGCGCTGATCGAGTACTACGCGGACGAAGACGTGCTGACGCCCGAATGGCAGCCGCGCGAATTCGAGCCGGGCCCGACCGTGTTCGCCGAATGGGCCGTCGACGGCGGCCTCGACGGCAACACGCGCCGGCAGAAGAACGCGAAGGCGCCGGAAGGCAAGTTCATGACGGAGCGGAAATCATGACCGAAACGAATACGCCCGCGCCGGGCACGGTCGTCGTGATCGGCGGCGGCCAGGCCGCCGGCTGGGTGCTGAAGACGCTGCGCGCGGAAGGCTTCGCGGACCGTCTCGTGATGATCGCCGACGAACCGCACCTGCCGTACGAGCGCCCGCCGCTGTCGAAGGCCGTGCTGGCCGGCGACGCCGACATCGAGACCGTGCGCGTCGTGCGCCCCGACGAATTCGACGCGCTGAACGTCGAAGCGTGGCAGCCGGAACGCGCGGCGTCGATCGATCGCGCACGTCGCTTGGTGAAAACCGAGCGCGGTCGCGCGATCGAATACGACCGGCTCGTGATCGCAACCGGCGGCACGTCGCGCCGCTTGCCCGATGCGCTCGTCCACACGCCGAACCTGCACTACCTGCGGACGCTCGACGAAGCGGCCGCGCTCGGCGAGAAGCTGCGCGCGAGCCAGCGCGTGCTCGTGATCGGCGGCGGCTGGATCGGCCTCGAAGTCGCGGCGACCGCGCGCAAGCTCGGCGTCGACGCGGTGGTCGTCGAAGGCGCGCCGCGCCTGTGCGGCCGCTCGGTGCCGCGGGTCGTGTCCGACTTCCTGCTCGACCTGCATCGTTCGAACGGTGTCGACGTGCGACTCGGCGCGGCACTTGAATCGCTCGATGCGCAGCCCGGCGACGCATCGAAGGTGCGCGCGACGCTCGCCGACGGCACGACGATCGACGCCGATTTCGCGGTGGCCGGCATCGGCCTCGCGCTGAACGCGTCGCTCGCGAGCGATGCGGGGCTCGCGGTCGACGACGGCATCGTCGTCGACGAATACGGTGCGACGAGCGACCCGTCGATCTTCGCGTGCGGCGACGTCGCGAACCATCACAACGGCTGGCTGAAGCGCCGCGTGCGGCTCGAATCGTGGGCCAACGCGCAGAACCAGGCGATCGCGGCGGCGAAGGCCGTGCTCGGCGTGCGTGCACCGTACGCGGAGATTCCGTGGTTCTGGTCCGATCAGTACGACGTGAACCTGCAGATCCTCGGCGATCTGCCGGCCGATGCGCAGCTCGTCGTGCGCGGCGATCTCGCCGCGCGTCGTGCGACGTTGTTTTTTGTCGGCGACGGGCATGTGAGAGGTGTCATCGCCGTGAACAACGCGCGTGAGCTGAAGCTCGCGCGCAAGTGGATGAACCAGGGCCGTCCAGTGGATACGGCCGCCCTGGCGGATACGACCCAAGCGCTTGCCTGACCGGCCCGCCCGGAAAGAGACCCAGGAGACACCCCGCATGAGCACTTTCGACAACGTCGTGGCCGGCAGGGCCACGATGGAAGCTGCCGCCTCCACGCCCGGCGCGATCATCGCGCGGCTCGAGCGGCTTCCGGCCAATGCGATGCAGATCCGCGCGCGCGTGCTGATCGGCACCGCGACGTTCTTCGACGGCTTCGACGTGATCACGATCGCGGCGACGCTGCCGCTGCTGATTCACAAGTGGGGGCTGTCGCCGACGCAGATCGGCCAGCTGATCGGCGCGTTCCTGTTTCCCGCGCTCGCGGAAAAGCATGGCCGCGTGAAAGCGATCGCGTGGAGCTCGGCCGTGATCGGCATCACGAGCATCGCATGCGGCTTCGCGCCGACGTTCGAGATCTTCGTGTTGCTGCGGATTCTGCAGGGAATCGGGCTCGGCGGCGAGTTGCCGGTCGCCGCGACGTACATCAACGAGATCACGCGCGCGCATGGCCGAGGCCGTTTCGTGCTGTTGTACGAGATCGTGTTTCCGATCGGCCTGCTGGTGTCGATGGCGCTCGGCGCGTGGCTCGTGCCGCGCTTCGGCTGGGAGATCATGTACTTCGTCGGCGGGCTGCCGCTGATCCTGTCGCTCGTGCTCACGCGCCTCGTGCCCGAATCGCCGCGCTGGCTCGCGTCGCGCGGGCGCCTCGCGGAAGCCGGGCGCGCGGTCGGCGTGTTCGAAGGGTCGGTACGCGGCGAGCTGCCGCCGGTCGCGCAGGCGGCTGCGTTCGACGAGATGGTGCGCCAGCATCCGAAGCGCCGGATGAGCGATCTGTTCCGCGCCGCGTATCGCAAGCGCACGCTCGCGGTGGCGACGCTGTGGGCAACCTGCGGGTTCATCCAGTACGGGTTGTCGACGTGGCTGCCGACGATCTACAAGAACTTCTATCACGCGCCGCTGCAACTCGCGCTGAACCTCGCCGTGATCAGCTCGGTAATGGGCGTGCTCGGGTCGCTGGCCTCCGCGCTGCTGGTCGACAAGCTCGGCCGCAAGCCGGTGATCGTGTGGTCGTTCGTGCTGTGCGCGCTGTCGCTGGCGCTCGCGGGTATTTATCACGCGTCGTCGGTGTACGTGGTCGCGGTCTTCTGTTCGCTGTCGCTCGGGTTGATGGCGTCGGGGTTCATTACCGCATACGTCTACACGCCGGAGCAGTATCCGACGAGCATCCGCGCGTCGGGCTGCGGGCTCGGCAGCGCGTGGCTGAAGATCGCGTCGTTCGTCGCGCCCATGGTCGTGCCGCATGCGATCATCGGCGGGAACCTCGCGCCGGCGTTCTATCTGATCGGCGTGGTGCCGCTGATCGCCGCGCTGACCGTGCATTTCGTCGGGATCGAGACGAAAGGGAAGGTGCTGGAGGCGCTCGAGGCGTAAGCGTGCCGCCGGTAACGGATGAGGTGCTCGGGCCCGGGGCGATGCGCCCCGGGCTTTTTATTTCGCGGTGGTTCGGTCGTTTCATGTCGAGCGTTGCGAACGGGCGCCATGGCTGCCGCACGGCTTACGTGCTCTAATTCACGGTCCCCATTTTTATCAGACCGCCGCCATGCCCCTGTTCGAACCCGTCACGCTGAATACCTCCCGCCTCGTGCTGCGGCCGCTTCGCGACGCCGACGCACCGGCCTTCTTCGAGATCTGGTCCGATGCGGAAGCGATGCGCTATTTCTCGTTCTCGCCGATGACGGAAATCGAGCAGGCCGAGGCGCGCGTCGCGCGCAACGTGCAGACGTCCGCGAGCGGGGAGAGCCTGACCTGCGTGCTCGAACTGCGGGAAACCGGCGAGGCGCTCGGCGAGTGCGTGCTGTTCCATGCGAATGCGCAATGCCGGCGCGCCGAGATCGGCTTCAGCCTGCGGCGCGCGTTCTGGCGCGGCGGGTATATGCGCGAAGCGGCGTCGGCCGTGCTCGAGCATGCATTCGGCACGTTGCGGCTGCACCGGCTCGAGGCCGATATCGATCCGCGCAACGTCGCGTCGGCGCGGCTGCTCGAACGGCTGGGTTTCGTGCGGGAAGGGCTGCTGCGCGAACGCTGGATCGTCGGCGACGAAGTGTCGGACAGCGCGCTGTACGGGTTGCTGGCGAGCGATCGCGGCTGATGCTGCCGCGGTAGTCTGTTTTCCGACCGGGACGAGCGCGCACGCGCTGACGCAATCGCGCGGCGCAACCGGATTCGGCCAGCCCGCTTCGATTCAACGGCCGGCCGGTGGTTGCATTCACAGCTTCGCGAGCCAGCCCTCGACCTTGTCTTTCCCGCGCAGCGCTGCAATCCATCGGTCGGGCAACGCCTGTTCGCCGTACAGCGCGCCGGCGAGGCCGCCCGCGATGGCCGCCGTCGTATCCGTGTCGTTGCCGAGCGCGATCGCGCGCTTCACGCAGTCCTCGTAGCTGCCCGTCGATAGCAGACAATGGATCGCCGACCAGAAGCTGTCGACCACATAGCCGGATCCTTGCGGCGCGTCGAAGCGGCCGTCGAGCACGGTCTTCAGTTCGATTTCGTCGGCCGTGCCTTCGTGGCGCGCGAGCAGTTCGTCCTCGGCTGCGCGCACCGCATCGGGCGCGGGCCGGCCATCGACGATCCCCAGTGCCGTCAGGCAATAGAGCGCGCAGCAAAGCTGCGAACGTACGTGGCCATGCGTGACGACGCTCTGCTTGTGTGCGAGCCGGATGGCGTCGTCGCGCGATGCGGCGACCATCACGACGGGGAAGCAGCGCATCAGCGAACCGTTGCCGTTGTCGCGCTCGTCGCGGGGCCCGGCCACTGCGGGCGCGGCGCCGGCCGCCAGCGCATGGAACGCGCGTTGCGTCTGCAGGCCGACGTCGAACACGCGGCCGTCCGGCGTGAATGCACCGCGCTGAAACCAGTCCAGCAGGTTGCCGGCGAACGTATCGAGATTCAGGTCGTGCTCGTGCAGCAGTGCGTCGAGCAGCGCGAGCGCCTGCGCACCGTCGTCGCTCCAGGTGCCGGGCGGCACGCCGTCGTGCGCGCGTGCGAAGCCCGGCGGCGCAATCATGTCGATCGCGGCAGGCGGCGGGATCGAAGCGGCGTCGTGGAATTCGTACGGCACGCCGAGCGCGTCGCCGATCAGCAGGCCAAGCAGGCCGCCGCGCAGGCGGGATCGTCGGTTCGGAATGACTGTCATCGGAGAGGGTTCGGGTCGGGAGGGCTTGCGTCGCGAAATACCGTGCAGACTAGACCAATCGCGTCCGCATGCCTAGCCGATGGCGTTGCGGCCGGAGAGAAATCATGCGAGTGCGCCGAGAAGAGGCGGGGCGGTGTCCGTCAGGGTCGGTGACTTGCCGGATGCCGCCCCCGAACGTACCCTTGGTCGAATCGACAGTCCGTCCGCAGGAATCGACCATGCATGCCCATCCTTTGCGCCTTTCTCCCGGCGACGATCTGCGCGGCGCCATCGAGGCAGCGCTACACCAGCATGAAGCGCCTGCGGCCTTCGTGATCCAGGGCATCGGCAGCCTGAGCGTCGCGCAGTTGCGCTTCGCCGGCGTCGATCGGCCGACCGAGCTGCGCGGAGACCTCGAAATCCTGACGCTGGCCGGCTCCGTCTCGCCGGACGGCGCACACCTTCATATGTCGATCTCCGATGCAGCAGGCCGCGTGACGGGCGGCCACGTCGCGAGCGGCTGCGTGGTGCGCACGACGGCCGAGATCCTGCTCGCGCTGCTGCCCGTGCATCGCTTCTCGCGCGAGCCGGATGCGGGCACCGGCTTCAACGAACTGGTGATCCGTCGCGTGTCGGGTGGCGACCCGGCATGAAGGGGCAGCGGCGCTAGAATCGCCGGTCATCGAAGACTTTCCCGTTACCGCTCATTCCGCCAGGCGCAATCCATGGACGATACCGAAATCGAACAGCAAGCGTGGGACATCGTCCGGGCCTGGCTCGAAGGCGCGACGCCCGAGCAGTGGCACCGGTTCGCCGCACGCTCCAATTACGACGGCAACGGCCGCGCGTTGCGCTGGCTGCTGGACAACCGCAACGTCGATCGCGCGACCGCATTGCTGATCTACTGGAATCTCGGCGCCGCGTGGTTCGTGCAGTATGCGAACGAAAGCGATCTGGGCGACGCTTCGTATCAACTCGATACGTTTCGGCTGCTGCGCGACATCGAGCAACGTTACGCAGACGGCTATTACGCCAATCACGGCATCTGGTTCGATCCGCACGACTTCGATGGCGCGGGGCCGAACGATTATCCGGACGTACCGGTCGCGCGGCCCGTGCCGGCACTGATGCTGCAGCCGACCGACGGGCGCGAGTACGTCGATCTCGACGAAGCCGACGGGTATGACGAAGGCTTGCCGTTCGACGTGGTCGAGCGGCTGCACGCGCTGTACGGCTGACCACGCGGGTGCGTCCGGTCGCTGACGCACGAAAAAAAGGCGCCGCGGCCTTTCAGCCCGCGACGCCTTTCAGTGCGCTGCGACGTCGACCACCCGCCGCAGCCCGACTGCGTGCTTACAGCTGCACGGTGTCGGCCACTTCCTTGAAGTCCTCGATCTGGTCGAAGTTCATGTACTGGTAGATCTTGTCGCCGTTGGCGGTGAGCACGCCCATGTCGGCCATGTACTCTTCCTTGGTCGGGATCTTGCCCAGACGCGAGCAGATCGCCGCCAGTTCAGCGGAACCGAGATACACGTTCGTGTTCTTGCCGAGGCGGTTCGGGAAGTTGCGGGTCGACGTCGACATGACCGTCGCGCCTTCGCGCACCTGGGCCTGGTTACCCATGCACAGCGAGCAGCCCGGCATTTCGGTACGCGCGCCGGCCGTGCCGAACACGCCGTAGTGACCTTCTTCCGTCAACTGCTTCTGGTCCATCTTGGTCGGCGGCGCGACCCACAGCTTGACCGGGATGTCGCGCTTGCCTTCGAGCAGCTTCGACGCCGCACGGAAGTGGCCGATGTTGGTCATGCACGAGCCGATGAACACTTCGTCGATCTTGGCACCCGCGACGTCGGACAGCGTCTTCACGTCGTCCGGGTCGTTCGGGCAGGCGACGATCGGCTCGTGGATGTCGGCGAGGTCGATCTCGATGACGGCCGCGTATTCGGCGTCGGCATCCGGCGACAGCAGTTGCGGGTCGGCCAGCCACTGTTCCATCGCCGCGATACGGCGCTGCAGGCTGCGCGGATCCTGGTAGCCCTGCGCGATCATCCACTTGAGCAGCGTGACGTTGCTGTTCAGGTATTCGATGATCGGTTCCTTGTTCAGGTGCACCGTGCAACCGGCCGCCGAACGCTCGGCGGACGCATCGGACAGCTCGAACGCTTGCTCGACCTTCAGGTCGGGCAGACCTTCGATTTCGAGGATGCGGCCCGAGAAGATGTTCTTCTTGCCTTGCTTGGCGACCGTCAGCATGCCTTGCTTGATCGCGTACAGCGGAATCGCGTTGACGAGATCACGCAGCGTGACGCCCGGCTGCATCTTGCCCTTGAAGCGGACCAGCACCGATTCCGGCATGTCCAGCGGCATCGTGCCGGTGGCGGCCGCGAACGCGACCAGGCCCGAACCCGCCGGGAAGCTGATGCCGATCGGGAAGCGCGTGTGCGAATCGCCGCCGGTGCCGACGGTGTCGGGCAGCAGCATGCGGTTCAGCCACGAGTGGATCACGCCGTCGCCCGGGCGCAGCGCGATGCCGCCGCGCGTGCTGATGAAGTTCGGCAGCGTCTGGTGCGTCTTCACGTCGACCGGCTTCGGATAGGCGGCGGTGTGGCAGAACGACTGCATCACGAGGTCGGCCGAGAAGCCGAGGCAGGCCAGATCCTTCAGTTCGTCGCGGGTCATCGGGCCCGTGGTGTCCTGCGAGCCGACCGAGGTCATCTTCGGTTCGCAGTACGTGCCCGGGCGCACGCCCTGGCCTTCCGGCAGGCCGCACGCGCGGCCGACCATCTTCTGCGCGAGCGAGAAGCCCTTGCCGCTGTCGGCCGGCTGATGCGGCAGGCGGAACAGCGTCGACGGCGCGAGGCCGAGCGCTTCACGCGCCTTCGCGGTCAGGCCGCGGCCGATGATCAGCGGAATGCGGCCGCCGGCGCGCACTTCGTCGAACAGCACGTCGGACTTGACCTGGAATTCGGCGATGACCTTGCCGTCCTTCAGCGCCTTGCCTTCGTACGGGCGCAGTTCGACCACGTCGCCCATGTTCATCTGCGACACGTCGAGCTCGATCGGCAGCGCGCCGGCGTCTTCCATCGTGTTGTAGAAGATCGGGGCGATCTTGCCGCCGAGGCACACGCCGCCGAAACGCTTGTTCGGGACGAACGGGATGTCTTCGCCGGTGAACCACAGCACCGAGTTGGTGGCCGACTTGCGCGAGGAGCCGGTGCCGACCACGTCGCCGACGTAGGCGACCAGGTGCCCCTTTTCCTTCAGCGATTCGATGAACTTGACCGGGCCGCGCTTGCCGTCTTCTTCCGGCGTGATGCCCGGGCGCGCGTTCTTCAGCATCGCCAGCGCGTGCATCGGGATGTCCGGGCGGGTGGTGGCGTCCGGCGCCGGCGACAGATCGTCGGTGTTGGTTTCGCCCGTCACCTTGAACACGGTGATGGTCAGGCTTTGCGGCACTTCCGGACGGCTCGTGAACCATTCGGCGTCGGCCCAGCTCTGCAGCACGGCCTTCGCATGCGCGTTGCCCTGGTCGGCGAGTTCCTTCACGTCATGGAACTGGTCGAACATCAGCAGGGTTTTCTTCAGCGCGTCGGCGGCGACCGCGGCGACGGCTTCGTCGGACAGCAGCTCGATCAGCGGCTGGATGTTGTAGCCGCCGAGCATCGTGCCGAGCAGCTCGGTCGCGCGTTCGCGCGAGATCAGCGGGCAGGCCGTCTCGCCCTTCGCGACGGCGGCCAGGAAGCCGGCCTTCACGCGGGCGGCTTCGTCGACGCCGGCGGGCACGCGATGGGTGATCAGCTCGAGCAGCGTCTGCTCTTCGCCGGCAGGCGGGTTCGTCAGCAATTCGACCAGTTCGGCGGTCTGCTGAGCCGTCAGCGGCAGGGGAGGAATACCGAGCGCGGCGCGGGCGGCCACGTGAGCACGAAAGTTTTCAAGCATGGGGAGACCTGCTGATATTGCGTTTGAGGGGAAGGCCTTGCCGGCACTCCGGGGCTATTCCAGGCACTGCTTTGAGCGGGATTCTAATCTCAATGGTCTGGAACGTCAAATGTCTTATGTCTTATATAAGACTTGGTGAGGCGAAAGACGGGCGGCGCGGCTGCATGGCGGGGCCGGCCTTGTCGGGCGGGGGCGGCGGGCGGGTGCGCGGTGTCGGTTGAGGTCGCCGGTGGCGCACATATCTGCACAAGGCCGCAGGAAACGGCACACACCGGGCGCGTTCGGGCCGCTACGCTTGCCGTCACGCAGCTTGCAATCGGGTGCCGGAACGTGAGGCGGAAGTGGTCGCGCGCCGGTCGATTCGGCCCGGGCGGTAGCGATTCCCTTGACTCCGGCGATCCGCGACATGCACTCCAGAGACGCGATTTTCCTGATGGCGGCGCTCGTTGCGTCGCCGGCCGTTCACGCGGCCACGCCCGGCGACGAAGCGCGGGAGGCGGCGAGCCGGCCGGTCGCGCTGGTCTATCGCGGTCCTGCCGCGTGCGACGGGTGCGCCGAAACCATCGCCAGACGCCTGCGGGAATCGGATCAGCGGTTCCGGGTGATCTACGTGGGGCCGGCGGAAAAACTCAAGATCACGCCCGCGGCGCTCGCCGGTGCGGCGCTCTACGTGCAGCCCGGCGGCGGGCAGGACATTGCCGGCGCGGCAGCCGGCATCGGCCGAAATGAAATGCGGGCCGTGCGGCGATACGTCGCGAACGGCGGCCGATACCACGGGCTGTGCATGGGCGCCTACCTGGCCGGCGCGCAGGGTTTCGGGCTGGTTGCCGGCGATATCGACGGCGAGGTCGACCGGCCGGGTTCGACGCTTCACGGTATCGCCGACACGGTGACGCCGGTCGTCTGGCGCGGGAAAAAGCGCTGGATCTACTTTCAGGACGGCGCGAGGCTCCCGGTCGCGCCGATCGGCTCCGGCGGGACCGTGCTGGCGATCTACCCGAACAAGGACATCGCGGCCGCCACGTATCGCTACGGCAAAGGGCGCGTCGGCCTCGCCGGCCCGCATCCGGAGGCCGATGAAAGCTGGTATCGGCAGAATGGCCTCGAGAATCCGGACGGCGTGGCGCCGGACATGGCCTACGACCTGATCAACGCGACGATGAAGCCGTAGCGGAGGGGCCGCGGCGGGCGCGGTTCATTTATTTCCGTTTGGCGCGATACGCGTCGAGATTTTTCCGTGCCTGCGCGCGGATCGCGCGTTGCATGAACGGCGTCCAGCCGAGCAGCGCGCCTTTCATCCCGAGCGCCTGACGTGCCCAGCGCCACAGGTCGAAATGGTCGCGATGCTCGACGATGCGTCCGTCGCGAAACCGGAAGCGCGCATCGATCCGGTTGACCACCATCCGTCCGGTCGCGGCGAACCGGTATTGCGCGCACCATGTCGCGCGGCCGGCCTGGTCGTCCGCGGCGACTTCGCCGAACGTCAGCGAGAACTCCTGCGCCCGCGCGACCAGCATCCGCCACATGTCGCGCGCCAGTTCGCCGCGCAGCTCGCCGAATGCGGGATCGCTGAACACGATGTCGTCGGCATAGCACGCGAGCATCGCGTCGATGTCGCGCTGCTGGAAGGCCGTGTAGAAGCGCTGGATCAACGCGGTGTTCGGATCAGTCATTTTGGGCGTAAAGGAGGGAGAGGGACGGTGACGTCCGTCGAAACATCGATCGGGAAAGTGCGGCAGACAGCGCGAACCGGCGCCCGCGCTTGCCGCGTCGGGCGCAGCCGGCTTGCCGCCGGGATGATACGCGTCAGCGGGCCGCCATCGCAACGTCCTGACTGCTGCGTCCCGTCACCAGGCAGCCCGACATGAAGGCCTCGCTTTGGCTGCCGGCGGCGGCTTCGCCGAAGCCGCGACCGAGCGCGTCGGCCTTCACCTGCGCGGCGCCCTGCTCGCACGCGAGCGGGCTGGCGTCGCGGCCCTGTGCGTGCAGGATCGCGCGATCGCCGATGAGATAGGCCAACAGGGCAAAAACAGCGATATGGACGGCTCGTCTCATGGTTCGTCTCCTCGTTGCTCAAGCGTAACGCGGACACGTTCGGCGAAGCACTTGGGGCTTCCCCCGGTAAACCTCTGCTGAAAGCGGTGGCGGCAGGGCGATCCTGTCCTGTTTTTCCGTCGCCGCCGCCCGGCGGGCGGGCAATGCGCGGTAGTTTGACGAATGTCAGGGTACGGGCGGGCGGCGGCGGTCGCGCGGCCGTTCAAGGCGATAGCATGCATGCATGATTTGACGGAGCGCGACGCACGGTCGACGCGTCAGGTCCGACAAGCACGCAGGTGTTGAATATCGCTGTCGAAATAGTGAGGAATCCAAATGTTGAACGTCTCTTCCGTCCTGATCAGCCTTGCCCCGATGTGGGCGATCCTGCTGCTGGCTTCCTCGGCGGCCGCCTATTTCGTGTTCTGGCGCAAGGTCATCAAATGAGCGCCGCGCGACCGCGTGCGCACGATGCGCACGCGTGACGCGTTTTTCCGTCATTGCACCGCCGTCACCGGCACGTTCGAAATTTGCACCAGCCGGGCCATCACGCTGCGCCGAAACACCGACATCAGCGCGTGCAGCGGATCGCGTCTCGGCGCGGCCACGACGATCTCGTCGCAGCCGGCCTCGGCCGCTACGGCCGCGATCGTATCGGCCACCGGGCCGACCTTCATCACGACGCTGAATTTCACGTCCGCATCGCGCAGGATCCGCTCGGCCATCGCGAGATCGTCGGTCGCGAATTGCGTCTCGATCGCGCGCAGCCGCGACAGCGGGTGATAGGCCTCGAGCCGCGTCGATTCCAGCGGCGCCTGCACGTTGATCAGCACGACCTCCGACGCGCAGCGCTCGCGATACAGGAATGTCGCGTGACGAACCGCCTGAAGCGAGCGGGGCGAATGGCCGACCGGAACCAGCAGCTTGAGCATGGACGATGAACCCGGAAACGAAGTGCTTCCAGCGTAGCGGGCGGCCGGACGAAGCGATCTAAAGAGATCGGTTGGCTGCATAAAAATGTCGTTAACGCGCGCGGTCCCGTGACGCACCGATTAAAAATATAAGAAATTTAAGTTTATGCGCATAAACGGCAGGGAGCGGCGGCGCCGGCCCCCGGTCGCCAGCGGCATCGCGATTCAGTCGAATCCGCAATGAATTGCGCCGCGAAATATCGGAGGTTGTCCGGATCGCGTCGCGTAGAGTAGAGCGGCCGCCGCCGGGCGGCGCGCTACCCGATACCGCTTCCCAGGAGACCTCGCATGCCGCACGGCGCCCCGCAGTTTCTCGCTCCCGCTTCCATTTCCGTCGATCCGATCGTGCGCCTGTCGGCCGGTGAGCTTGCGTCGGCGATCCGCAGCAAGGCGGTTTCGTGCGTCGAGACGATGCGTGCGTATCTCGACCATATCGAGCGCGTGAACGGCGCGATCAACGCGATCGTCGCGCTGCGCGACCGCGATGCGCTGCTGGCGGAAGCCGCGGAAAAGGATGCGGAGCTGGCGCGCGGCGGCTATCGCGGCTGGCTGCACGGGATCCCGCAGGCACCGAAGGATCTGGCGATGACGAAGGGGCTGCGCACGACCTACGGCTCGCCGATCTTCCGTGAGAACGTGCCGCAGGCCGATTCCGTCGGTGTCGCGCGGATGCGGGCGGCCGGCGCGATCTTCATCGGCAAGACGAATACGCCGGAGTTCGGGCTCGGTTCGCACACGTTCAACGAGGTCTACGGCGCGACGCGCAACCCGTACGACCCGACGAAGAGCGCGGGCGGCAGCAGCGGCGGCACGGCGGCGGCGCTCGCGTCGCGGATGCTGCCGGTGGCGGACGGCAGCGATTTCGGCGGGTCGCTGCGCAATCCGGCGGCGTTCTGCAATATCTACGGCTTCCGTCCGTCGCAGGGCCGCGTGCCGCGCTGGCCGGGCGTCGACGTGTTCATGCAGCAGCTCGGCATCGAAGGGCCGATGGGCCGCACCGTCGGCGACGTCGCGCAACTGCTCGCGATCCAGGCCGGCTACGACCGCAACGATCCGCTGTCGCTCGCGGAAGATCCGGCCGTGTTCGCGCAGCCGCTCGACGCGAACCTGCGCGCCAAGCGCATCGCGTGGGTCGGCGACTGGAACGGCTATCTCGCGACCGAGGCCGGCGTGCTCGCGCAGTGCGAGCGCGGGCTGGCGACGCTGCGCGAGATCGGCTGCGACGTCGATGCGGCGCTGCCGGCCTTCGCGCCCGACCGGATCTGGCGTCTGTGGCTCACGCACCGGCACTTGCTGTCGGGCGGCGGGCTGCTCGCGCATTATCGCGACCCGGCGCGCCGCGCGCTGCTGAAGCCCGAGGCGATCTACGAGGTCGAAGGCCTGCTCGCGATGCCGGGCGCGGCGGTGTTCGACGCGAGCGTCGAACGGACCGCGTGGCATCAGGCGGTGCTGAGCTTCTTCGACCGTTACGACTTCATCGCGGCGCCGACCGCGCAGGTGTTCCCGTTCGACGTCGACCAGCGCTGGCCGAAGGAGATCGCGGGCCGCGCGATGGATACCTACCACCGCTGGATGGAAACGGTCGTACCGTGGACGCTGGCCGGCTGCCCGGTGATGAACGTGCCGGTCGGCTTCAACGACGCGGGGTTGCCGATGGGGATGCAGCTGATCGGGCGTCCGCGCGCCGATCTCGCCGTGCTGCAGCTTGCGCGCGGTTATGAGCAGGCGGCCGATTGGGTCGGCGAGCGGTTGCCGGCGTGGATGGCAGCGTAACGGCGCTGCCGGCACGCGGGCCGTAGCGGCGCGGTGACGAAGCGCCGGCGACGCGTTGCCGGTTTTGCTTTGCATCGCCCGACGCGACACGCGCCTCTGACGGTGTTTCGTCGCGCCGCCTGCGCACACCGGAGCCAGCGTCCATTGACGCAACCGGAGAAAGAATGTCGGCACGCGCGCGACATCGCACCGCAAACGCGGACGAATCGGCGCGACGACGTTCGTTGGTCCCGGAATTGCAAGCGGCGGCGCGCGGCGATTTCGTTTCGATGTGTTTCAGTCGTTGCGGCGCCGCGCGACGCGCTTCGACAATATCGCCTCGACCATTCGGGCACGAGGGAAACACATGAAGCACATTCGCGCGACGGGCCGGTATCTGGCCTCGGCAGGCATCGCGTTCGGCATCCTGGTGAGCGGCGCCGCACATGCACAGCTCGACCTGCAGTCGATCGGCGCGTCGCTGCTCGGCGGCGGCCAACAGCAGGCGGCGCCGGCGCAGGGCGGTGTCGCGCAGTTGCTGCAGGCCTATGTCGGTGCGAACCAGCAGGTGCTGAACGGCCAGTCGTCGCTCGCATCGGCGATGGGGCTGACGGGGGCGGCCGGGCAGGCGCGGCAGGCCGCGAGCCAGTTGTCCGGCGGCGATGTGCTGTCGCCCGCCACGCTGTCGCAGATGGGCGGCGCGCAGCAATCGGTGTCGCAGGCGCTCGGCCAGGCGTTCGCGAGCGGCGGCGCCACGCACGGCCCGATCGACAAGCAGGCGTTCAGCAGCGGCCTCGCCTCGCTCGGGCAGGGGCTCACGCAGTATTCGCAACTGCAGTCGGGGCTCGGCAATCTCGGTTCGACGAGCGCGGCGTCGCTGCTGCAGTCGGGCCTGAATCCGCAGAACATGCAGGCCGCGACGTATATCGCGCAAAGCGCGCCGGGCCAGTTGCAGTCGCTTGCCGCGACCCTCAGCCAGGCCGTGCAGTTCGCGACGAGCCAGGGCATTTCGGTGCCGTCGGTCGCGTCGTCCGCGCTGAAGCTGCTGCCGTGACGTAGCGCGACGGCGGGTGCGATGCGTGGCCGGCATCGCGCACGCCGGCTCCAGACGATCGTCCCGCACAACATGGGGATTTCGCGCGATGCTATCGTGACGGGTCCCTTTTATCGGTGCCGGTTCATGACTGACTCGTTCGACCTCTCGCGCTATTTCTCCCGCATCGGCTACGACGGCCCGGCCGAGCCGACGCTCGACGTGCTGCGCCGGCTGCATCTGCTGCACCCGCAGGCGATTCCGTTCGAAAACCTCAATCCGCTGACCGGCGCGTGCGTCGCGCTCGACCTGCCCGCGATCGTCGACAAGGTGATCGAACGCCGCCGCGGCGGCTACTGCTTCGAACTCAACAAGCTGTTCTACACCGCGCTCACGACGATCGGTTTCCGCGTGACGCCGCTGATCGCGCGCGTGCGCTGGATGCGGCCGCCCGAGATCGTCACCGCGCAGACGCACATGCTGCTGCGCATCGACCTCGACGGCGCGGCGTGGCTCGCGGACATCGGCTTCGGCAGCGCGACGCTGACCGCGCCGCTGCGCTTCGCGCCGGGGGAGCGGCAACTGACGCCGCACGGCGCGTTTCGCGTGGTCGATGCGCCGGTCGACGGCGAATTCGACATGCAGTTCGAGATCCTCGACGGCTGGCACACGACCTACCGCTTCTCGCTGAAGCCGGCCGAATGGATCGATTACGACGCCGCGAACTGGTTCACGTCGACGTATCCCGAATCGATCTTCGTGAACGACCTGATCGCGTGCCGCGTGCTGCCGGACGGCCGCGCGGCGCTGCTCAACACCGTGCTGACGTTGCGCGACGCGGCGGGGGCCGGGCGCACGGTCACGTTCGACACAGCAGCCGACTGGGCCGCATGCCTGCGCGACACGATCGGCATCAATACGGCGGGATTCGATCTCGACACGCTGTTCGCGCGGCTCGCGGCGCGAACAGCGCGGTAACGCGGGCATACGAGCACTGCAAGCGGCCTGCTCGCGGGCCGCGCGCCGATTCATTCCAGTCGTTTCATCGCATCCGCATTTGACTTTTGCTAGATTACTAGCATACTAACCCTATGACCGACGAAGAAGTGAAGCAATTCAACGTGTACCTGCCGGTCGGCCTGATCCGGCAGGTCAAGCATCGCGCGATCGAAACGGAGCAATCGCTGTCCGCGCTGGTGGCCGACGCGTTGCGCGCGTACCTGGCCGCGCCGCCGCCCGGCGCGGAATCGTCCAACAAGGAGAAGTGACATGTCATCCGAGCGAATCGAAGCCGTGTACCTGACGACGCATAACTGGGGCAAGTCGGCGAAGTTCTTTCAGGCGCTAGGCTTCACGCTGGAATTCGAAACCGATCACCAGTCGGGGCAGTTGCGCAGCGGCGACGGTCCGTTCCTGTTCATCGCCGAAGTGCCGCCCAGCGAAAAGCCCGACATGCAGGTCGTGATCAAGGTCGCCGACGAGCAGGCGCTGCAGCCACAGTCGATCGTCGACGTCGTCGCGCCGTTCGAGGATACGCACTGGGGGACGCGCGACATGACCGTGCGCGATCCGGACGGCCGGGTGTGGCGCCTGCAGGCGCCGGGCAAGCAGCACGCGTGAGATCGACATGACGGTTATCCGCGAAGACGACGCGCCCGACAGCACGGCCGCGCGCGTCGCGCTGTGGCGTGCGCTGCACGTCGAACTCGATGGCCCGCCGCATGTGCTCACAGACGCAATCGGGTTGCAATTGCTCGCGCCGGCGCCCGGCTGGCAGCAGCGCGGCGACATGGATCCGCAGTTCACGCGGCCGTTTCGCGCGTCGATCGTCGCGCGGGCGCGCTTCATCGAGGATCTTGTTATCGAGCAGGCCGCGCGCGGGGTAAGCCAGTACGTGATCCTCGGCGCGGGGCTCGACAGCTTCGTGCAGCGCCGGCCGGACATGGCGTCGCGCGTGACCGTGTTCGAAGTCGACCCGCCGGCGCCGCAGCGCTGGAAGCAGCGCCGCCTGGCCGAGCTCGGCTTCGGCGTGCCCGACTGGCTGCGTTTCGTGCCGGTCGATTTCGAGGCAAGGCAGTCGTGGCGCGACGCGCTCGTCGGCGCGGGCTTCGATGCGGGCCGGCCGGCGGTCGTGGTGTCCACCGGCGTCAGCATGTACCTGACGCGCGAAGCGAATGCGGCCGCGTTGCGCGAAGTCGCGTCGCTCGCGCCAGGTTCGACGTTCGCGATGACGTTCCTGTGGCCGCTGGAGAATGCGGATCCGGACGTGCGCCCGGGGCTGGAAATGGCCGCGAAGGGCGCGCGCGCGAGCGGCACGCCGTTCATCAGCTTCTTCGTGCCGGACGAGATCCAGGCGCTTGCCCTGGAGGCCGGCTTCGCGCAGGCCGAACACGTGTCGGCCGCCGAGCTGACGCGTCGTTATTTCGCCGATCGCACGGACGGCCTGCGGCCGCCGAACCGCGCGGAAGAATTACTCGTCGCGACAGTCTGACCCGTCGCCTTCGTCATGCGCGTCACGTGCGTCACGCGCGTTCGAGCACGGCCATTTCCCGCACGACCACGAGCAGCACCGCGAGGCTCGCGCCGCCGGATGCGCGCAGGTCCGCGAGCAGGTGCTCGTAGCGCGCGAGCGCGGCCTCGCGGCGCACGCGCCACGCGCCGACGATCGTGTCCGGCGTGGTCGAATCCGGCGATTCCGCGAGCGCGCTCGTCGCGAGCGTGCGCTTGAGCCGCGCAATTTCCGCGAGCGCGGCGGCGCGCGCGAGCATGTCCCAGTGCGTCGGCGTCGGCAGGTTCGCCGCGCGTTCGCCGATCCATCCGTAATTGAGCAGCATGCCGAGCGAGAAATAGACGCCCGCGACGAGTTCGAGACTGCGGTTGCAGGTCGCCGCCACTTCGGCGATGTCGAGCAGCGCGGCCGAGATGTCGCCGCTCGCGACACGTACCGCGAGCGCGCTGTCGACCCCGGCGTCGACGAGCACGCGCTGCCGCTCGGACAGCGCTTCCAGATCGTCGGCCGGCAGCAGCGACGGCAGTTGCGGCGCGATGCGCTGCACCGCGTCGCGGCAGCGCGCGATCAATCCGGCGACACCGCCGTCGGCCACCGCGCCGGACTGCAGATGCCGCAGGAACCACAGCGCCGCGCGCTCCAGCAGCCGCGCGACGTCGACGAACATGCGCGCCTGCACGTCGTCGGCGACGCGGTTGTCGAGCGCGTCGATATCGCGCCACACCGCATCGAGGTCGAACACGTCGCGCGCCATGATGCACGCGCGCACGATGTCGCCGGGCTTCGCGTCGGTTTCCTCCATCAGCCGGTGCACGAATGCGCAGCCGACGCGGTTCACGAGCGCGTTGGTGAGGTGCGTCGCGAGAATCTCGCGGCGCAGCGGATGGCGGCGCATCGGCTCGCTGAAGCGCTGTTGCAGCGGCTTCGGGAAGTAGTCGACGAGCATCGCGGCCACCAGCGGATCCTCCGGCACGTCGGATTCGAGCAGCGCGTCGTAGAGCCACATCTTGCTGTACGCGAGCAGGACCGCGCGTTCCGGCGACGTGAGGCCGAGCTTCGCGGCCTGCCGCTCGGCGACTTCGTCGTCGGTCGGCAGGAATTCGATCACGCGGTTCAGGCGGCCCGCGCGCTCGAGCCAGCGCATCAGGCGCGCCTCGGCGTCTAGCAATTCGACCGCATAGCGGCCGGCGATCGACAGCGCCTGCGTCTGGTAGTAGTTGTCGCGCAGCACGAGCAGCCCGACTTCGTCGGTCATCTCGGCGAGCAGCGCGTTGCGCTGCTTCTCGGTCATCTCGCCGTCGGACACGACGAGCCCGAGCAGGATCTTGATGTTGACTTCGTGATCCGAACAATCGACGCCGGCCGAGTTGTCGATCGCATCGGTGTTGATCCGGCCGCCGCGCTGCGCGAACTCGATGCGGCCGAACTGCGTGCAGCCGAGATTGCCGCCTTCGCCGACGACCTTGCAGCGCAGGTCCGCGCCGTTCACGCGCACCGCGTCGTTCGCGCGGTCGCCGACCTGCGCATGGGTTTCGCGCGCGGCCTTCACGTAGGTGCCGATGCCGCCGTTGTACAGCAGGTCGACCGGCGCCTGCAGGATCGCGCGGATCAGCTCGGTCGGCGGCAGCGCGTGCGCGTCGATGCCGAGCGCGGCCTGCACGGCAGGGGACAGCGGGATCGTCTTCGCGGTGCGCGGATACACGCCGCCGCCGGGCGAGATCACCGACGTATCGTAGTCGGCCCAGCTCGAGCGTTCGAGCGCGAACATGCGCTGGCGCTCCGCGAAGCTCGTTGCCGGGTCGGGGTTCGGGTCGAGGAACACGTGCCGGTGATCGAACGCGGCGACGAGCCGGATATGCGGCGACAGCAGCATCCCGTTGCCGAACACGTCGCCGGACATGTCGCCGACGCCGACCACGGTGAAGTCGGTCGCCTGCGTGTCGATGCCCATCTCGCGGAAGTGCCGCTTCACCGATTCCCACGCGCCGCGCGCGGTGATCGCCATCTTCTTGTGGTCGTAGCCGACCGAGCCGCCGGACGCGAACGCGTCGTCGAGCCAGAAACCGTATTCGTGCGAGATCGCGTTCGCATAGTCGGAGAAGGTGGCCGTCCCCTTGTCGGCGGCGACGACGAGATACGGATCGTCGGGGTCGTGGCGCACCACGTCGCGCGGCGGCACGATCGCGTTGCCGGCGAGGTTGTCGGTGAGGTCGAGCAGCCCGCGCAGGAACGTCTGATAGCACGCGATGCCTTCGCGCATCCACGCTTCGCGATCGCTCGGCGGCGGCGGGTTCTTCACGACGAAGCCGCCTTTCGAGCCGACCGGCACGATCACGACGTTCTTCACCATCTGCGCCTTCATCAGCCCGAGCACCTCGGTGCGAAAATCCTCGCGTCGATCCGACCAGCGCAGGCCGCCGCGCGCGACGCGCCCGCCGCGCAGATGCACGCCTTCGACGCGCGGCGAATACACCCAGATCTCGAACATCGGTTTCGGTTCGGGCAGGCCGGGCACCTTCGCCGGGTTGAACTTGAACGACAGGTACGGCTTCGGCTCGCCGTTCGCATCGGCGAGGAAGTAGTTCGTGCGTTCGGTCGCGTTGATCACGCCGAGGAATTGACGCAGGATGCGGTCCTCGTCGAGGTTCGGCACCTGGTCGAGCGCGCCTTCGATCGCCTTCAGCAGCCGTTCGGCCTGCACGTCGCGCGTGTCGCCGATGCGCGGGTCGAAGCGCAGCAGGAACAGCTCGACGAGTTGCCGCGCGATCGCCGGATTGCCGGTCAGCGCGCGTTCGATATACGCGTCGCTGAAGGTCGAGCCGACCTGTCGCAGATATTTCGCATATGCGCGCAGGATCGTGACCTCGCGCGCGCTCAGGTGCGCGCGCAGCACGAGGCGGTTGAAGTCGTCGTTCTCGATCCGGCCGCTCCAGATCCGGTCGAACGCATCCTCGAACAGCCCCTTCACGCGCTCGATGTCGAACTCCGTATCGTCGGCGAGTTCCAGGCCGAAGTCGTGTACCCACGCATGCGTGGCATCCTGCGTCTGGATCCGGTACGGCCGCTCCTCGTCGACGCGCACGCCGAGATGTTCGAGCATCGGCAGGCTGCGCGACAGCGCGATCGGGTCGCCCGCGCGATACACCTTGAAGCGGAACGCGCGCGGCTCGGCCTCGATCGGCCGGTACAGGTTCATCGCGAGCTGGCCCGAATCCTTCACGCGCTCGATCAGCTCGATGTCGCGCACGGCCGTGCGCGCCGGATAGTCGTCGCGATAGCCGGCCGGGAACGACTCCGCATAGCGCTGCAGCAGACGGTTGCCTTGTTCTTCGCCGAATGCGTCGAGCAGCGCGTCGGCGAGATCGTCCTGCCAGCGGCGCGTGACCTGCACGAGCCGCGTTTCGAGTTCGCGTGTGTCGACGTCGGGCATCGTGCCCGGCTCCGCATGCACGACGAAGTGAATGCGGGCGAGCGCCGATTCCGACAGCAGCGGCGTGAATTCGACGTTCACGCCGTTGTACGCGTCGACCAGCAGCTTCGCGATGCGGCGGCGCAGGTCGGTGTTGTACTTGTCGCGCGGCACGAACACGAGGCACGACACGAAGCGGTCGAACCGGTCGCGCCGCACGAACAGCCGCGTGCGCTGGTGTTCCTGCAGGCGCAGGATGCCGAGCGCGATGTCGTAGAGCTGGTCTTCGTCGGCCTGGAACAGTTCGTCGCGCGGATAGGTTTCGAGCACCGTCACGAGCGATTTGCCGAGATGCCCCTTCGGCAAAAAGCCCGCGCGCCGCACGATGTTCGCGCACTTGCGGCGCACGATCGGAATCTCGGTGTACGAACCGAAATAGGCGGTCGACGTGTAGAGCCCGATGAAGCGGCGTTCGCCGGTGACCTTGCCGTCGGCGCCGACGAGCTTCACGCCGACGTAATCGAGGTAGCCGGGCCGGTGCACCGTCGCGCGCGAATTCGCCTTGGTCACGAAGATCGGCCATTGGCCGGTGATGATGTCGGCGGCGGCCGGCGGCAACGGCGTCACGTCGGCTGCGCCGGACGTGCGCAGCGATTCGCGCAGGATCCCGAGGCCCGAGCCATCGATGCCGCGCAGGCCGAAACCCGTGCCGTCCGACACGAGCGCGTAGTCGCGCTGGCCGAGGAACGTGAAGTGATCGGCGGCCATCCATTCGAGGAACGCGCGCGCCTCGATGTCCTCCGCCGTCGATTCGCGCGCCTTCATCTCCTTGATCGTCGCGCGGGCGATGTCGACGATCTTCGGCCAGTCCTCGACCGACGCGCGTACGTCGCCGAGCACGCGCGCGATGTCCTCGCGCAGCGTGTCGAGCAGCGCGGCGTCGCCGCAGCGGTCGACTTCGAAATGGATGAACGACGCGAGTTGCGAATGGCCGTCGCCGGAGGTCGCGCCGCCCGCGTCGACGCGCTCGATGCCGCCGCCGGCGCCGCGCCAGATGCGGAACACCGGATGCAGCGCCGAATGCAGCGCGAGCCCGAGACGGTTGATGGCCATCGTCACCGAGTCGACCAGGAACGGCATGTCGTCGTTGACGATCTCGATCACCGTGTGGTCGGAATGCCAGCCGTGCTGTTCGAGGATCGGGTTGTACACGCGCAGGCGTTCGCTGCCGGGCACGAATTTCTGGGCGGTCTGCCAGTGCGCCATCGCGGCGCCGTACAGGTCGGCGATGCCGCGGCTCTGCAGATCGTCGGCATCGACGAAATCGTAGTAATGGCGCAGGAAGGGTTCGACGGTCCGGAACGTGGCGTCGGGCAGGCGGGCGCGCGCGAATTCGACGACATCGGCGAGCAGGTGTGCGACGACTTCCTCGTTCTTCGCTTCCATGGCGGTCTCCGTCGGGTGGCCATTGGCTGCTGCGTCTGTCCGGCATTATGCGCCGATTGCGTGACAAAGCGATGTGCGGGCGCACAAGGGCGCAGGGCGGACGGCGCCGACGCGACGCTGCCGTCGGCGCTCAGCGCTCGTCGCTCCACAGCTTGCCGGCGGTTGCCCAGTTCTCTTTCTTCACGTCGGCGAGGATGATGTCGACCGAGCCCGGCGTGCAGCCGAGCGTCTCGCACGTGACGCGCGTGATTGCTTCGACGAATGCGCGCTTCTGCTCCACGGTGCGGCCTTCGAAAAGCTGGATGTTGAAAGTCGGCATGACATAGGCTCCGGTTGGGATTGAACGATTGACGATGAACGATTCGGTCGGGTGCGCAAGCGCAGTCAGTCGCGATACGACGGATCGATCCGGTCGAGCCGGCGCAGCAGCGCCGGCCATTCCAGTTCGCCTTCGACCGCGCCGCCGTCGCGCAACTGTTCGGCGGTGCGCTCCGCGATGGCCGGCGCCGGCAGCACGAGCGGTCCGCCGCCTGCTTGCGCGCGCACCTGGATGTCGCACGCCTTGATCAGCGTATCCATCAGCACGTACGCTTCGGCGACGGTCCGGCCGACCGTCAGCGTGCCGTGGTTGCGCAGCAGCATCGCGGATTTCGCGCCGAGGCTCGCGGTCAGCCGCGCGCCTTCGGCCGGCGAGAACGCGAGCGCTTCGTAGTCGTGGTACGCGAGATCGCCATGAAAGCGCAGCGCGTGCTGCGATGCCGGCAACAGCCCGTCGCGCTGGATCGACACGGCGATGCCGGCCGTATTGTGCAGGTGCATCACGCAGACGGCGTCGGCGCGCGCGGCGTGCACGGCCGCATGCAGCGCGAAGCCGGTCACGTTGACCGCATGCTCGCCGTCGCCGATCCGGTTGCCGGCCACGTCGATCTTCACGAGGTTCGATGCGCGAACCTCGTCGAACGTGAGGCCGAACGGGTTGATCAGGAAGTGGCCGGGTTCGCCGGGCACGGTCGCGGACAAATGCGTGTAGATCAGGTCGTCCCAGCCGTTCAGCGCGACGAGCCGATATGCGGCGGCGAGGTCGACGCGCAGCCTGCGTTCGGCGTCGGAGATCGGGCCGCCGGGCTTCACGGCATCAGGACGGTGTGCGAATGACATCGGGTTCTCCGAGGGTGAGGCGGCGCGCGACGGTGATGGTCACCCACGTCGCGAGCGCGAACGGTGCCGTGAACACGGGGAAGCCCGCGCGCATCGCGAGCCACTGGATCAGCGCGGCGAGTGCGGCGGCCGCGAACGCCGCACGCGGCCCGCGCGCCATCAGTGCGAGCGCGGCGAGCGCGCCGTTGAAACCGAGCAGGCCGTCGGCGAACGACGCGTCGCTCGCGCCGAGCGCGACCAGCAGCACGGTCGACACGATCGCGCCGCCCAGCGCGAATGCGGCCGCGCGGCGCGACGCGAGGGCGAGGCCGGCGACGACCAGCGCGCCGGCCCATGCGCCTTGCGCGAAGGTGGTCTGAGCGATGCCCGACAGCAGCGCGTCGGTTGCGCCAGCGAGCGTCGGCACCGGTGCGGCGGTCGCACCGTCCGCATGCTGCACCGCGACAAACGGCAGCCACAGCGCGGTGACGGCCAGGCACGGGCTCGAATACGGGCACTGGCGCCAGCGCGCGAGCGACGTCCGCATCGCGCGTTGCACGAGCGCCGCGCCGATCGCGACCAGCGGCACCAGCGCGACCGCGACGAGTGGACTGGGCGCGAACGATACGGCGATCAGCGCGGCCAGCGCGCCGTTGAAACCGTGCAACCCCTGTTCGACGTCGCGGCGTTCGGCGCCCGTCAGCACGGCCGTCATGCTGGCGGCGGCCGAGCCGACCAGCGCCGCGCAGGCGAGCCGCAGGTCGTTCAGCGCCAGCGCGGCGAGCAGCAGCGCACCGGTGAGCGCATTCGCCTGCAGCACGATCTGCCCGATGCCGCGCAGCAGCATGCGCAGGTCGATCGACGGCGAGGCGGGACGGGCGGTAGGCATGATGGCGGCGGGATGGGATGAGCCGCGAGCATAGGACACAATCCGGTGCACCGAAATAGGGAATCCTGGATAGTCAGGATTTGGGGCTGGGTTGCCGAGGGGGTGATCCATGCGCGTTGGCTTCACGGCTCCAGCGACCGGGCTACCGTACGAGTGGCCGGACCTGGCCGACGAACACGACTGATGCGAGTTGGACTCGATCGACGGCGGCATTCCGGATAGCGACGATTTATGTGACGATGCCCCGACGCGGGATACCAAGGAGGTGGAACGATGCGCGAACTACGTTGGTCGTCGCTCGAAGGCGACGGGGTCGAACATCTGACGTTCGACCGGAGCGGCGGCGCGATCGTCGTCGAAAGCGCCGTGGTCGGTCAGCGGTACGGCCGTGCGTACGGGCTCGCGTACCGGGTCGAGTGCGATCCGCAGTGGCGGGTGAAGTACGCGGTGCTCAAGGTGATGGGCGGCGGCACGCTCGAACTGCACGGCGACGGAGCCGGGCACTGGCGCGACGGTTCAGGGCGGGAGCTGCACGAGCTGGATGGCTGCATCGACATCGACATCGCCGCGACGCCGTTCACGAATTCGCTGCCGATCGGCCGCCTGGGGCTCGCGCGCGGAGAGCGGCGACCGATCGACGTCGCGTACATCTCGACGCCGGATCTGAAGGTCACGCCGGTCAAGCAGGCGTACGCGTGCATCGAACCCGGCCGCCGCTATCGCTACGAAGGCATCTTCCGGAATTTCACCGCGGAGATGGACATCGACGACGACGGGCTCGTGATCGACTACGAAACGCTGTTCAAGCGCCTGCCGCCGCTGCGCTGAACCGCGGCTTCCGTTCGCGCGGCCGGTGCGGTCGCCGATGCCTCGGCGACCGCGGGTCTTTCATGCGCGGCCGCGAACCGGTCGATCCGCGACGCGATCAGGTCCGGATGGCGCAGCACGATCCAGTGCGTGCCGTCGATTTCCTCGCGCACGTGCTCGCCGAGCCAGCGGTCGAGGTCGACCGACATCTCGGGCGTCACGTAGCGGTCGCGCACCGGCACGAGGATCTGCACCGGCGCCTGTGCGTACCGCTCACGCGGCTTGCGGGCCCGTGCAAGGAAGTTCGCACGGTACATCTGCATCCCGTTCAGCGCGTTCTTCAGTTGCACGGGATCGCGCTCGGCGCGCACGCGTTCGGTGAGCTGCAGCCAGTGCGGCCACAGCGCGGCGCCGCCGAGCCGCCACACCAGGGACGGCACGACCGGCAGATGGAAGAACGCGATGTACCAGGATTTCAGGCTCTGCCTGAGCCGCATCTTCGCGCGGAACACGTGATCGAGGCACGGGCCGGAGATCGACGTGTACGACGCGATGCGGCCGCGGAACGCGGGGTCGGTCACGGCCTCCCAGCACTGGATCGAGCCCCAGTCGTGGCCGACCAGGTGGAACGGCCGGCCGCCGCAGGTCGCGTCGGCCACCGCCTTCAGGTCGCCGGCGAGCCGCTCCAGCGTGTAGTCGGCGCGGCGGCGCGGCGCATCGGATGCACCGGCGCCGCGTACGTCGTACGCGATCACGCGGTAGCGCTTCGCGAGCCGCGCGCGGATCGGCGCCCACACGGCCGCCGAGTCCGGGTAGCCATGCACGAGGATCAGCGGCGGCGCGCGACGCGACCCGCTGACGTAGACGGCGAGTTTCACGTCGCCGGACCGGACGGTCAGCATCTCGTGAGCGCGTGCCATCGCGTCATGCCTGCGCAACCGAATGCAGCGGCACGCGGCGCGGGGCGGCTTGCGCCGCATAGCGCGCGTTGGTCGCGTCGATGTTCTCGAGCAGCGTGTCGAGTTCCTGCAGGTACTGATGGTTGTCGTGATCCCACGGGTGGAAGCCCGGGCGGAAGTAGTCGAGCCATTCGCGCGCGATGCTCGGGAACACGCCGGTCCTCGGGCTGTACAGATACTTCACGAGGCGCCACATGCCGCCGAACCGGCCATGCTTGCGACGGTGCGACAGCATCAGCCGCACGTGGAAGTCGAACACGATCGTCCAGAACATCATGGTCGTCAGCAGCATCGTGCCGGTGCGCAGCAGGTAGCTGCCGAGGCCCGGCTTCATCACGACGTTCCATACGTCGTACGACACCGCCTTGTGCTCGGTTTCCTCCATCGCGTGCCACATCCACATCTGCTGGTAGCCTTCGACCGAGCCGTCGATCCGGTGCTCGTGGCCCGACAGCAACTGGTTCGCGAGGATCGCCGTGTAGTGTTCGAGCGCGATCGTGATCGCCAGCTGCATCGAATGCGGCAGCGTCTTCTTGAAGAAGCCGAGGATCGTCCACAACCGCTTGTCGAGCTTGTGCGCGGGCAGCCCGGACGCCTGCAGCAGGTCGTTGTATTCGATGTGCTCGCGCGTGTGCATCGCTTCCTGCCCGATGAAGCCGATCACCTGCTTCTTCAGCTCGGGATCCTCGATCCGGTCGCGGTAGTTGCGCACCGAATCCATGAAGAAGCGTTCGCCGGCCGGGAACAGCAGCGACAGCGCATTCATGAAGTGCGTGACCGGCACGCCCTGCACATGCCAGTCCTTCGCGCGTTCGGGTGGCAGCGCGAAACGGATGTCGCGCCGTACGGGCATCATGTTCGGTGTCGTCATGATTGTTCTCCCTGATTGCCTGCATTGTTGTAGGTGGCATGCACCGGTGCCGGCGTGCCGCGTGCGGCACGGCGGGCCTTCGCGGCCTCGCGGCGCGTCGCGAGCACGACGAGCGCCTGGTACGCGGCCGGCAGGATGCGCGCCATCCAGTCCGCGCCCTTCGCGTCGCGGCCGATCAGCACGCGGCGCTTGTTCTTGCGCACGCCGGCGAGGATCGTGCGTGCGGCGTCGTCGGCGGTCGTGATGAAGAACTTCTCGAAGCTGTCCTTGCCTTGCTGTTCGCTCTCGACGATGAAGCCGACCATGTTCTTCGCGACGCGGCTCGACTGCGCGATGTTCGTGCGGATGCCGCCCGGATGCACGCAGGTGGCCGACACGCCGCACTTCATCATGTCGAGTTCCTGGCGCAGCGATTCGGTGAAGCCGCGCACCGCGAACTTGGTCGCGTTGTAGCCGCTCATGCCCGGCTGCGCGAAGATCCCGAAGATGCTCGACGTGTTGATCACGTGGCCGTCGCCCGATGCCTTCAGGTGCGGCAGGAACGCTTTCGTGCCGTGCACGACGCCCCAGAAGTTGATGTTCACGATCCACTCGAGATCGCTGTAGTCCATTCCTTCGATCGTGCTCGACAGCGCGACGCCCGCGTTGTTGAAGATCAGGTTGACCTTGCCGTGCACCTTCGCGGTGTCGTCGGCCCACGCGAACATCGCGTCGCGATCGCCGACGTCGAGCACGCGCGTCGACACGCGCACGTTCGGCGCGATCGCACGGACGATCCGTTCGGTTTCGGCGAGGCCGACGCCGTTCTTGTCGGCGAGCGACACGTGGCAGCCGGCCTGCGCGAGCTGGATCGAAAGCGCGCGGCCCATGCCCGAGCCGGCACCCGTGATCGCGGCGACCTTGTTGGTGAAATCTCTCATGTCGATGGCTCCTTGTCTGGCTCAGGCCGCTTCGGCGGACGTGGAAGCGGAAGCGGCCGGCGCGGCGGCGGGCCGCGCGGTCGTGTCGTGCGGCGCGCGATACGCGTGGTAATCGGCGATCGAGAACTGCGCCGTGGCCTGGCGGAAGCGCCACGTGAAGCCTGGCCACAGTGTCGTGTTCTTGCCGGTGCGCGGGTCGAGGTACCAGCTCTTGCAGCCGCCCGTCGACCAGATCGCCTTCTTGAGCTTGCCCTGCAGGTCGTCGTTGTACTGCGCCTCGACGAGCGGGCGCACCTCGATCGCCTCCGCGCGCTCGCGGCGCATTGCCTGCAGCGCGCCGAGGATGTATTCGATCTGCGACTCGATCATGAACACCATCGAATTGTGGCCGAGGCCCGTGTTCGGGCCGACGATCATGAAGAAGTTCGGGTAGCCGGGCAGCGTCGTGCCGAGGTAGGCGTGCGCGCCGTCGCGCCACGCATCGACGATGTCGAGACCGCCGCGGCCGATGATCGCGCCGCGCGGATACGGGTCGGCCACCTGGAAGCCGGTGCCGTAGATCAGGCAGTCGACTTCATGGCGCTTGCCGTCGGTCGTCACGACCGCGTCGGCTTCGATGCGATCGATGCCGGTCGTGATCACGTCGACGTTCTTGCGCGACAGCGCGGGGTAGTAGTCGTTCGAGATCAGCACGCGCTTGCAGCCGAGCGTGTAGTTCGGCGTGACGGTCTTGCGCAGTTCCGGATCGGGAATCTGCTTGCGGATGTGGCGCAGCGCGAGCTTCTGCACGTTCTTCATCAGCGACGGATGGATCGCGAAGCCGAGCACGCGCGATTCGAGCATCCAGTAGATGCCGCTGCGCACGATCTTCTGCGTGAACGGCAGCGTGCGGAACAACCATTTCTCGACACCGGTCAGGTTGCGGTCGGGCTTCGGCATGATCCACGGCGGCGTGCGCTGGAACAGCGCGAGCGTCTTCACGCGCGGGGCGATCTGCGGCACGAACTGGATCGCGCTCGCGCCGGTGCCGATCACCGCGACGCGCTTGCCTTCGAGCGGGTAGTCGTGATCCCACTGCTGCGAATGGAACGCGCGGCCCTTGAAGGTTTCCACGCCGGGAATCGCCGGCAGCGCGGCGCGCGACAGCCCGCCCATTCCGGACACCAGCACGCGCGCCGACAGCCGCTTGCCGTTCGCGAACGTGAGGCGCCAGCGTTGCGCGGCATCGTCGTACTCGGCGCGCTGCAGCTCGTGGTTCAGCCGCAGGTGCGGGCCGACGCCGAAGCGCTGCACGCAGTCTTCCAGATACGCGCGGATCTCCGGCTGCGGCGCGAACATGCGCGTCCAGCGCGGGTTCGGCGCGAACGAGAAGGAATAGACGTGCGATTGCACGTCGCATGCACACCCGGGGTAATGATTGTCGCGCCACGTGCCGCCGACCGACGCCGCCTTCTCGAGGACGACGAAGTCGGTCACGCCGGTTTGTTTCAGGCGGATCGCCATCCCGAGGCCGGCGAAGCCGGTGCCGATGATGGCGATGTCGATGGTTTCGTCCAGGCCGTCATGGCCGGGCGGACCGAAAGGCAACGTGCGAGCATTCATCCGGGTGTCTCCGATCTGGCTCATTTTTTAATGTTACATTGGTTAATGTAACGATAGTGGGTGAACCCGAAAACCGCAAGAGGCTAGAGGCGACGCTCTAAGGGCCGAAAGCCAGGCGGGGAAAGGCCGCGCGGGGTTTGGAACGGCCCTGTTTCCGCAATGCGGAATGCGCGGAAAGGGCCGTCGGCAGGGCGAGAGGAAGAAAAGGCGGGACCGCGGGCGAGCGGTGGCCTGTTTGAAACGGTATCAGGGTCGGACCGGGTGGCCGACTGCCTCATGGAAAACCCCCGCCACGATCGTGACCTGCGCGAGCGCATAGAGGCCCCAGATCGGGTCGTCGATGCCTGGAAAACCGCCGAGGAACCGGCCGACGCCGATCAGTGTGTCGGAGCCGACGAAGATCAGGCTGCCGATCGCGACCAGCGGGCCGTGCGTGCGTGCGGCGAGCGCGAAACTCGCCATCGCGCACAGCACGAGCATATAGGCAGCGACCGGCGCCAGCAGCGCGCCGAGGTGCGGGAAGAACGCCACGTACAACGCCGGCGCGGCGATCCACAGCCCGACGAGCGCAACGATGCGCCAGCCATGCGGCCGCGCGCGCCACCGGAAGAAGATCGCGCAGTAACACAGGTGCGTGAGCAGGAACGCGCCGAGGCCGAACACGAACGACGGCGGCCACTCGGGCAGTGCGAGCAGCACGTCGCCGAGCACGGCGGTCGCGAGCGCCGCGCACAGCCACGCGCGTTCGCGCGGCGCGCCGCAGGTGCTGCCTGCCGCGAGCAGCAGGATGCCCATCACGGCTTTCGCGGCGGCCTGGCCCGGATAGGGCGCGGCGGCGAGCGACAGGCCGTACAGCAGCGCCGCGGCGATGGCGAGCGGCCAGAGCCGGCGGTAGGTGGCGGGAAGCGTGGCGATCAAGGCGGGTGTCTCCGGTTTGTGGTTGTCTGCGGTGGACGGCGCGCCGTCGACAGCGCGGCTGCCGGCCATTATCCGGAAGGACGGGCGTGCGAAAACCGGCGAATCCTTCTAGGAAACGACGGCGACCGGCGGCGACGCCGCTACCGGACTTTTTTCGCGCGTTGCCCCGGCTGAACCGGGACAACGGTTCCGATTCGGCTTGCTACGATCGCCGCGGTATTGCCGTTGTCGATGTCCCGCCTCGCTCCGCGACCGGATGCGCGAGCCGGTACATGCCCGATGAATCCCGCCGTGCCTGGCCCGCGCACTCAGTCGAAGCGGGGCGGCGCGGTCACCACGAAAACAGGTCCGACCATGACCGAACTTCTCCACGGCGACGGCGCGATCCGTCGCACTACACCGTACGGTTCCTCGATCGAAAACACCTATGCGGGCGTGCTGTCGTTCATGCGCCGCAATTACTCGCGCACACTCGACGGCGTCGACGTCGCGATCTCCGGCGTGCCGCTCGATCTCGCGACGACCTATCGCTCCGGGGCGCGGCTCGGGCCGGCCGCGATTCGCGCGGCGAGCGTGCAGCTCGCGGAGCTCAATCCGTATCCGTGGGGCTTCGATCCGTTCGACGATCTCGCGGCCATCGATTACGGCGACTGCTGGTTCGACGCGCACAACCCGCTGTCGATCAAGCCGGCGATCGTCGAGCATGCGCGCACGATCCTGCGCTCCGGCGCGAAGATGCTGACGCTCGGCGGCGACCACTACATCACTTATCCGCTGCTGGTCGCGCACGCGGAGCGCTACGGCAAGCCGCTGTCGCTGATCCATTTCGACGCGCACTGCGATACGTGGGCCGACGACGATCCGGACAGCCTCAATCACGGGACGATGTTCTACAAGGCGGTGAAGGAAGGGCTGATCGATCCCGCGACGTCGGTGCAGGTCGGCATCCGCACGTGGAACGACGACTTTCTCGGGATCGAGCGGCTCGATGCCGCGTGGGTGCATGACCATGGCTCGCGAGCGGCGGTGGAGCGGATCGTCGAGATCGTCGGCGCGCGGCCTGCGTATCTGACGTTCGATATCGATTGCCTGGATCCGGCGTTCGCGCCGGGGACGGGGACGCCGGTCGCGGGCGGATTGTCGTCGGCGCAGGCGCTGGCGATCGTGCGGGCGCTCGGGGCGGTGAATCTGATCGGGGCGGATGTGGTGGAGGTGGCGCCCGCGTACGATCACGCGGACATCACGGCGATCGCGGCCGCGCATGTGGCTTGCGATCTGCTGTGCCTGTGGCGGCAGAAGAAGGTGGCGGAAGCGTTGCGTTGAGCGCGTGCCGCGCGGGACGCGAAAGCGGCCGGCGGGGCGTCGCGCCCGGCCGGCCTGCTGATGGATGAGGCCGCGAGCGTTACTTCGCCGCCAGTGCACTCGCCACGTTTTTGTCGACCCATGCGTTCTCGGCCACGCTCAGCTTCCGCGGAATCAGCTTCGCCGCGTAGAACGCATCGGCAACACCTTGCTGCGCGGCGACGATGCGTTCGTCGATCGGCACCGCACCGAACGGCACCCGCTTGATCCACGTCTCGACGAGCGCCTCGGGCAACCCGACCTTCGGTGCAAGCAGCGCGGCCGTGTCGGCCGGATGCCCGTTGACCCACTGGCCCGTTTCGCGCGCCTGTTTCAGGATCGCGCCGACCACGTCGGGATGCTGTTGCGCGAAACGCCGCGTTGCCTCGTAGAAGTTGTTGGTCGCCGCGAGCCCCGTGTAGTCGGATAGCGTGCGCACCTTCAGCGCGTTCTGCGCGGCCGCGTAGTACGGATCCCACACGGCCCACGCATCGACATTGCCGCTTTCGAACGCGGCGCGCGCGTCGGCCGGCGCGAGATACACCGGATGAATTTCGTCATAGCGCACGCCGGCTTTCTTCAACGCCTCGAGCAGCAGGTAGTTCGCGCTCGAGCCTTTCTGCAGCGCGACCTTTTTGCCGCGCAGGCCGGCCACCGTCCGGATCGGCGAATCGCCCTTCACGAACACGGCTTCGTCATGCGGCGCCGGCGGTTCCGCGCCGACATAGACGAACTGCACGCCGGCCGCCTGCGCGAACACGGGCGGCGGCGCGCCGGTGTAGCCGAAGTCGATGCTGTTCGCGTTCAGCGCTTCGAGCAGTTGCGGGCCGGCCGGGAACTCGAACCATTGAACGTCATAGCCGAGCGGCTTGAGTCGCGCTTCGAGCGCGCCCTGCGCCTTGATGATCGACAGCAGGCCGGCCTTTTGATAGCCGATGCGCACGATCCTGTCGGCGCCGCCTTGCGCGAATGCCGACGCGGCGGACAGGGCGACGAGCGAGACGGCGGCGGCGCGGGTGATCCAGCGGGTGAAACGAATCATCGAATGAACTCCATGCGAGACCTCTTCGGGGAGCGGCCGGCGCCGCTCGGTTGGAAGAATCGTCGCATGGGCGATAGCGGCCGCAAACGAAGCATTGCCGATATGGATATGACGGCGGCGGCCCTATGCTTTGGCATCGTGGCCTGCCGGGGCGGACGACTGGGTCGTGCCGGACTGCGGTGAAGGAGGTGAACGGGCGCGCCATGCAAAAAAACCGACGGGCACGTTGCCCGCCGGTTTTTTATGACCGTCTGCGGATATCGACAGCAGCGCAACCTTTAACCGCGCGTATCGACCCAGTTGCGCGCCCAGCGTGCCGAATGCGCGAGCGCCTGCGCTTCGCTCGGGAAGTAGTCGAGCGAGTAGAACTGGTAGCGGCCTTCGTCGCGCGTGCTATCGGCGCGTTCGAGCAGCAGGTTGGATGAAAAACTTCCGTCGGGCAGGCGATGCGCCGAGGGTTGGACGGCATAGCCGTTGTACTGTTGAATTCGTTGGTTGTGCATTTTAATTTTAATGATGATCGAGTGCGCGCGTGCCGTGCGAAATGCGCACGGGTACGCTGATTCAACGCCATTGCGAGCGGAATCTGACGCAGTCGGAAAGCGAAAATAAGGCGTTGCGGCCGGAGGGGGGATGAAGTGCAACGAGACGTGTAGCGCGTGGCAAGCTGCTGAATAAACAGATGCAGCTGAAGCCGATCGCGCCAACTTTAGGAGACGAAGCTCCGTGGGGATGTCGCTGCGACCCGGCGTCCGTCGACGGACGCCGGGCCCTTCAAACTTTACAGCGGCTTGATGTTGGCCGCTTGCAGACCCTTCGGGCCCTGCTTCGTTTCGAAGCTCACTTTTTGGTTTTCAGCCAGCGTCTTGAAGCCGTCGGCACGAATTTCGGAGAAGTGAGCGAAGAGGTCGTCGCCGCCGTTGTCCGGCGTGATGAAACCAAAGCCTTTGCTGTCGTTGAACCACTTGACGATACCGGTATCCATGAAGATTCCTTGAGAAAAAAATAGAGATTTGCTCTGTTGAAGAGCGCGTGAAGCGTCAAGGAGGGAGAGGACAACGAATACCGCTTGGGAGGAGCGAGCAATTGATGAACAGCAATCGGACTTCTTGGACTTCGGTGCATACACTAACCGTCGGGCGGGCTTGCGTCAACGAATAACTTGTAACTGTGTCGCGACGAGGGGGCCGTGGGCGGAGCGATGCGGGGTCGTCTGGCTGGAATGCGCGCCGAGCGGCGCTTCTGGCCATTCACCGGTAATGGCCTGCGACCTTGCCGCGAACCGGATCCGCGCGCGTCGTGGCGACAATCCAACGCATGCACGACGGCCGCGCGCCTATGCGTTGTCGCCGTCGCGTTGCGTGTCGCTCGTACCGGACTGCCGCGCCGCTTCGGCTTCGTCGTTGAGCTTCTTGTCGAGGATCGTCGCGACCCGGCCGCCGAGATACGCGCCGGCCGCGGTTTCGAGCGCGCGGTTCGTCTCGCCTTCGACGAACACGGCCGCGAGCGGGCGCAGCCGCCAGATCGCGTCGACGAGTTCGGGCACGTCGGTGGCCGGCGGCAGCGTGCCGGCGTCGTAGCGGTCCAGCCGCTTCACGACGAGATCGACGAGCAGCCGCGCGATCGCGTCGAAATGCGGCCGCGCGAGGCTGATCACGTCGAGCAGCTCGCGCGGCGGAATCCCTTCCTTCGTCATTGCGGCCGCCGCCTCGAGCAGCGCGGGGCTTTTCGCGACGAACGACAGACCGCGCCGTTCGAGCAGCCCGAGTTCGGTCACGCGCGACAGTTGCGTGGTCGCCTGCGGGCCGAACATCTGCGCGAGTTGGGCGAGCGAATAGGTTTTCGGCAGCTCGTGCGACCAGCGGCCGCCGATCGCGTTTTCGAGGCCGAGGATCGAGCGCAAGTCGTGGCCTTCGTCGATCGCCTTGATCAGGTCCTGGATGTTCGACAGCGTGTAGCCGCGCGCGAGCAGATGGTTGATCAGCTTCAGGCGTGCGACGTGCGTGTCGTCGTAGATGCCCACGCGCCCGCGTTTCTCCGGCGGCGCGAGCAGCCCGCGATCCTGATAGGCGCGGACGTTGCGCACGGTGGTGTCGGACACGCGCGCGAGTTCGTCGACCGTGTACTCGTTGCGGGAATCCGGCGCGGCCTCGTCGGGCGTGGAAGAAGTCTGTTTTGACATGCGGCCATTTTAGCGCGCCGCGGCAGGCTCGGGCGAGGCGGGGCGCGTGTTCGCGCCGGCGCCGAGCGGGCGCTGCATCAGCGCCGTGTCGATCCAGCGGCCGTGCTTGAAACCGACCGCCTTCAGCAGGCCGGCCGGTTCGAAGCCAAATGCGCGATGCAGCGACGTCGAGCCGCCGGTGCCGCCGTCGGCGATCACCGCGATCATCTGCCGCCACGGGCCGCCTTCGCAGCGCGCGATCAGCGCCTCCAGCAGCGCGCGGCCGATTCCGCGCCCGCGCTGCGCCTCGTCGATGTAGATCGAATCCTCGATCGTGAAGCGGTACGCGCTACGCGTGCGGTACGGCGTCGCGTACGCGTAGCCGGCCACGCGAGCGTCGCATTCGGCGACGAGATACGGGAGCCCGTGGTTCAGCACCGCGTCGCGGCGTGCGCGCAGCTCGGCGGCGTCGGGCGGCGTTTCCTCGAACGACGCGACGCTGTGGCGAACATGGTGCGCATAGATCGCGTGGATCGCATCGAGGTCGGCGTCGGTCGCGTCGCGCACGACGCAGGCGGGAGCTGTGGACATGGCGGCAGGGCGGACGAAGTGAAGGCATTACTATGCCGGCCGCCGCGGCGCGTGGCAAAGCCCGTTTGCGTTTCGGCGGCTTTACAGCCGTCCGTCCGCTGCATGAACCGCATCGGCGATCGCGTCGGCCACGCGCTGCACGCGCGGCGACCGGCGCACGTCCGGGTGAACGACGAGCCAGATCTCGCGCTCGATGTCGCAGCGCGGCGCGTTCGTGAGTTCGACGAGCGGTGCGCCGGCGTGCGCGGCCGGATCGTCGAGGAGAAACCGCGGCAGCAGCGCGACACCGGCCCCGGCTGCGCAGGCGCGGTGCTGCGCGGCCAGGTCGTTGGCGATGAACGCAAAACGGCGCCCGGCCGCGAAGCGTTCGAGCCATTGCTGCTGCGGCGTTTGCGCGAGTGCATCGTCGTAGCCGACGAACGGCCAGCTGTCGGGCGGCACGTCCGTCCATTCCGGTGCCGCGCACAGCGCGAAGCGCATCGTGCCGAGCCGGCGCGCGGCGAGCCCCGGCTCGCTCGGCCGCGACAGTCGCACCGCGAGATCGGCTTCGCGCGCATACAGGTTCGCCGCGTGCATCTCGCCGATCAGGTCGATCCGCAGCGCCGGCCATGCGCGCTGCGCCCGGGCCAGGCGCGGCGCGAGGAAATGGCTGGCGAACACCGGCGACGCCGATACGCGCACCACGCCGTCAAGCGCGGCCGCGCCCTGCGCCGCCCGTGCGAACGCATGCGCGTCGGCTTCGAGGCGCGCGGCGTGCTCGGCGAGGTGCAGCCCTTCGTCGGTCGGCGGCCAGCCGCGCGGCAGCCGGTCGAATAGCCGGATCCCGAGCGCCGACTCGAGCGCGTCGATGCGCCGCGCGACCGTCGAATGCTGGACCTGCAGCGCCCGGGCCGCGGCCGACAGGCTGCCGGCGCGCATCACCGCAAGGAAGTAGCGGACATCGTCCCAGCTCATCTGCAGCGCGCGCGCGGCGGGAGAATCGTGATCGGTCGAATTTTGCACAATAGATGGGCGTTCAGCGTGAATTCCGTTCGATTATGCACGATGGGATGATCGTCTCACTTCATTCGATAGAGAGGAACGTCATGACCCAAACTGCCAACGCCATCCGGATCGGAATCGACCGTTACGGCGACGCCGACGTGCTGCGTCGCGTCGATGTGCCCGTCGCGCCGCCCGGCGCCGGCGAAGTGCGGATTCGCCAGACCGCGATCGGCGTGAATTTCGTCGACATCTATTTCAGGACGGGCGCGCACGCGTTGCCCGCGCTGCCGGCCGCGCTCGGCGTCGAGGCGGCCGGCGTGATCGACGCGGTCGGGCCGGGCGTAACGGCGCTCGTGCCCGGCCAGCGCGTCGCATATGCCGGCATGCCGACCGGCAGCTATGCGAGCCTGCGCACGATGCCGGCCGAGCGCGTGCTGCCGATTCCCGACGGGCTGAGCGACGAAGCCGCCGCCGCCGGGCTGCTGAAGGGGATCACCGTCTACATGCTGCTGCATCGCGTCCGGCAGGTCGGCGCCGGCGATACGGTGCTCGTGCATGCGGCGGCCGGCGGCGTGGGGCTGCTCGCGACGCAGTGGGCGCGTGCGCTCGGCGCGCGGGTGATCGGCACGGTCGGATCGGCCGCGAAAGCCGCGCTCGTGCGCACGCACGGCGCCGAAGCGGTGGTCGATTATCGCGAGGAAGATTTCGTCGCGGCCGCGCGTGCGTTCGGCGGCGGTGCAGGCGTCGACTATGCGATCGACGGAATCGGTGGCGACGTGCTGGCCCGCACGCTCGGAGCGATCCGTCCGTTCGGCATGGTTGCGAGCATCGGGCAGGTGGCGGCGATCGGCGCGCGGCAGACGTTCGATCTCGACGAACTCGGGCCGGCCCGTTCGATCGCGCTTTCACGACCGAGCGTGCTCGGCTTCATCGCGCGCGACGTCGGTGCATATCGGGACGCCGCGCGTGCGACGCTCGACCGGCTCGCGGGCGGGATGCACGTCGAGATCGGCGCGCGGCTGCCGCTCGAACAGGCGGCCGATGCGCACCGGTTGCTGGAGTCGCGCGCGACGACGGGCGGGGTTGTGCTGCTGGCGTGACGGCGGGTGCGGGCGGGGCGCGTCGCGCTCCGCCTGCCGCTTCAGTGATGCTTGCGCAGCGGCGCATCCTCGACGAACCACGCGAGCACGAACGCGATCGCGATGATCGCCGCAGCCGCCAGATACACGACGTGCAGCGAGCCGGCGAACGCGTGCAGGTACGCGTCGCGCATGGCATCCGGCAACTGATGCACGGCGGCCGGGCCGAGTGCGGGCGGCAGCTCGGTGCCGGCCGGCAGCGCATGCGTCATCCGCGATTGCAGCCCGTGCGAAAACAGCGCGCCGAACCCGGCGACGCCGAGCGAGCCGCCGATCGAGCGGAACAGCGTCGCGCCCGACGTCGCCACGCCCATATGCCGGAATTCGACGGTGTTCTGCACGGCGAGCGTCAGCACGGGCATCACCATCCCGAGCCCGATTCCGAGCAGCGCCATGTACGCGTACATCGTGTGTAGCGGCGTATCGAGCGTCAGCGTCGACAGCAGCGCCATCGCGACGCCGCCGAGCAGCGTCCCCGCGATCGGAAACGGCCGGTACGAGCCGAGCCGCGAGATCAGCCGCCCGCTGACGATCGACGTCCCGAGCATCCCGCCCATCATCGGCAGTAGCTGCATGCCGGCCTGCGACGGCGTCGAGCCCTTCACGACCTGCAGGTAGAGCGGGATGAACGTGACCGAGCCGAACAGCGCGACGCCGACCACGAAGCCGATCAGGCTGACCAGCACGAAGGTGCGATGACGGAACAGGTCGAGCGGCATGATCGGCTCGGCCGCGACGCGTTCTTCGTAAATGAAACCGCCGATCGCGACGAGGCCGAGCACGAGCGTCATCCACAGCTGCGGCGACGTCCACGGCAGCAGCGAGCCGCCTTCGCTCGTGAACAGGATCACGCAGGTGAGGGCGGTCGCGAGGAACGCGGCGCCCATGTAGTCGATCCGGTGCTTCACGTGCGCGGTGTGCGGCCGGAACGCCATGCCGATCACCGCGAGCGCGAGCAGGCCGAGCGGCAGGTTGATCGTGAAGATCCAGCGCCATGAAAGATGCTCGACCAGGAAGCCGCCGAGCAGCGGGCCGACGATCGTCGCGAGGCCGTAGACGCCGCCGAACATCCCCTGGTAGCGCGCCCGGCGATCGGGCGGCACCAGATCGCCGATGGCGGCCATCGTGACGACCATCAGGCCGCCGCCGCCGAGCCCTTGCAGCGCGCGCAGCACGATCAGTTGCGTCATGTCTTGCGCGACGCCGCACAGCGCGGAGCCGGCGAGGAACAGCACGATCGCGGCCTGCAGCACGATCTTGCGGCCGTACAGGTCGCCGAGCTTGCCGTACAGCGGCAGCACGACGGTGGACGACAGCAGATACGCGGTGACGACCCACGACAACTGGTCGAGCCCGCCGAGTTCGCCGACGATCGTCGGCAGCGCGGTCGACACGATCGTCTGGTCGAGCGCGGACAGCAGCATGACGAGCAGCAGCGCGGCGACGATCAACCCGGTCGGCGCGTCGCGTCGGGCCGCTTCGGCGGCGGGCGGGGTAAGAAAGGTGTCCGTTGTCATCGAGATATCTGCCATGGCAGGGAATTGGATCGAAATATAGTCATGGATGGTTGACTAGTCAATTTCTGCCCAGCCTCGATATGTTGCAGTCGTAACAGGAGATTGCCCGCCTGAAAAATTGACCACGATCAGCCGCAATGCAGGGACGGACTCAAGTTTTTTGCAGGCAAACCGTAATACAGAGGGCCGCGGACCGATTGCCGCGGCATTTTTCATCGCTCACGTGCCGTCATGAACCTGAACGCCCTGTTTTCCCGTTTCTCGATCCGTACGCGGATTTTCTCCACGCTCGGCCTCGTCGCCGCGCTGCTCGTCGTGTCGGGGCTGATCGGCCTCGCGGGCATGCAGAGCTCGAACCGCGCGCTCGACGAGGCCTATACGCAGCAATTGGCCGCGAAGACCGCGCTGTCCGCGGCGAGCCTGAACCTGACGATCGTGCGCACGACGCTCGACCGGGCGCTGCTCCATCCGGAAGCGCCGGAAGTGCCCGATCTCGTGAAGAAGGCCGAGGGCTATCTCGCGAAGGCGGACACGGCGTGGCGCAACTACGCGACGATGCCGCACGACGGCGACGAAGGCCCGCTCGCGAGCCGCCTCGATGCCGCGCGCCAGGCGCTGATCGGACAGGCGCTGAAGCCGCTGATCGATGCGATCCGCGAAGGGCGGCGCGACGAAGCCGACCGGTTGCTGATGACCGTCGCACCGCCGCTGTCGGTCGCGCTCACGCAGGCGACCGACGCGCTCGATGCGTACCAGGCGGCGCGCGGCAAGGACGTGTACGACACCGCGCAGACCTATTACGGCTGGATGCGCATGGGCGCGATCGCGGGCATCGCATTCGGCCTGGCCGCGTGCCTCGGTTGTGCGATCGGCTTGCATTTCGCGATCACGCAGCCGGTGAATCGCCTGTTGTCGCATTTCCGCCGGCTGTCGGACGGGGATCTCACGTCGGAAGTGTATTGGTCGTCGCGCGACGAGATGGCCGAACTGGTCAAGGGCGTGACCGGCATGCAGCGCAGCCTCGCGGATACGGTGCGTCAGGTGAGCCAGGGTTCCGAGGCGATCTCGACGGCGACGCACCAGATCGCGGCGGGCAACACCGATCTGTCGCAGCGCACCGAGGAACAGGCATCGGCGCTGCAGGAGACGGCCGCGAGCATGGAGCAGCTCACGGCAACCGTGAAGCAGAACGCCGACCACGCGCTCGAGGCGCAGGCGTGCGCGGACAGCGCGAGCGAGATCGCGACGCGCGGCGCGACGGTCGTCGGCGAGGTGATCGGCACGATGAACGAGATCGACCGGAGCTCGCAGAAGGTCGCCGACATTATCGGCACGATCGAAGGCATCGCGTTCCAGACCAACATCCTCGCGCTGAACGCGGCGGTCGAGGCCGCGCGCGCGGGCGAGCAGGGCCGCGGCTTCGCGGTGGTCGCGGGCGAGGTGCGCACGCTGGCACAACGCTCGGCGTCCGCCGCGAAGGAAATTCGCACGCTGATCGGCGAATCGGTCGAGCGTGTCGCGACGGGCTCGCGGCTCGTCGGTACGGCCGGCGCGACGATGCAGGATATCCAGCAGGCGATCGGGCGCGTGACGGGCATCATGACGGAGATCGCGGCCGCATCGAGCGAGCAGCGCGACGGAATCGAGCAGGTGAACCGCGCGGTGTCGCAGATGGATCAGGTGTCGCAGCAGAACGCGGCGCTCGTCGAGCAGGCGGCCGCGGCGGCCGCGTCGCTGGAGGAGCAGGCGGATGGGCTGCGTCGCGCGGTGGGGGCGTTTCGGGTGGGTTGAGCGTGACGGGGTGAGTTGCCGCGGATCTGTGCGGACAGGCGCCCGCCCGCCGCATCAACCCGCCGCGTCCGCGAGTTGCGCGGCCGCGCGCGACGACGCGACGATCAGCAGCTTCATCGTCGCGCGCGTCGCGCCGACGAACAGCTTGCGCGCGGCACGCGCGTCGAGCGTGTCGAAGTCGACTTCGGTGAGGATCACGCACGGCGCCGACTGGCCCTTGAAGCGGTAGATCGAATCGAGCAGCACGTCGCCTTCGCGATATTCAGGGTTGCCGAACAGATCGTACTTGCCGGTGAAGCGCTTGATCCGGTGGGGGCCGAGCTGGTCGAGCGGCGCGAGCACCGAGCCTTCGCGGCCGCGGTACGACAGCACCGCGATGTCCTGCTTGCGGAAGCCGAGCGACAGCGCGTGCGTGATCGCGCGTTTGGTCGCGTCGATGCAGGCTTGCGCCAGTGCGTCGTCCGGCGCGCCGTCTTCCCCGTATGCGGACACCGACGGTTCGGAGCCGTCGAACGGGCTGCCCGAGCGCAGTTCGGCCGCGAGCGGCTCGACGCGGCCGACGACGTCGCGCACGAAGTCGAGCAGGTCGCGCGGGCTGCGGTAATTCGTGAGCGCCTTCAGCGTGACCCAGCCGGGCAGCGCGACCGGTTCGCGCATGTACAGGTTCTGCAGCGGATCTTCCAGCCACCACCATGCGGCGTCCGGCGTGAGCAGGCGTTCCAGCGCGGCCGCCCACGGCCCATGGAAATCCTGCCCTTCGTCGACGATCAGCACGTCGAAGCGCCAGCGGTCGGGAATCGGCGCTTGCGCGAAGCGCGCCTCGAGCCGTTCGAATTCGCCGGGCACCTGGAAGTCGGGCGTATAGCCGCCGTCGCGCGCGACCCAGTCGCACAGCTGGTGGTAATTCGCGATCTTCGCGCCGGGCGGCGCGATGCGCGCGATGTAGTCGGCGAGCGGCCGGTTGAAGCATACGTAGAGCACGCGCCGGCCGGCCGCGACGGCGTCGCGCATCACCTGCACCGCGAGCTGTGTCTTGCCCGACCCTGCGGTGCCGGTGACGCGCAGCCGGAACGGCGTGAAGTCGAGCTGGCGCGCCCATGCGGCGAGCCCGCCCGATAACCGCGTGACGAGCGTGCCGGCCTGCCCGACGAGCGCGCTCGTGTCGGGCGTGAGCGCGAGTTCGTCCGCGAGGAAATGGTGGAGCTTCGGCGCGTTGGGAAAGTGTTCGTCGTCCTCGGGCAGGATCCGCAGGATCACTTGCGCGAGCTGTGCCTTGCGCGACGCATCGACGATGCGGTCGGGCGCGACGCCGGCGATCGACGCGTCGCGGATCGAGTAGTCGGGGCAGTACAGCAGCGCCTCGACGCCGTAGACGCCCGCGCCGAGCGCCGCCGTCAGCCGCCGGTGCAGCGTTTCCTGCGTGCGCGCGAGCTGGATCGGGACATTGCGCTCCTTCTGCAGGTAGACCTTCACGAGCCCTTTCGGGGTTTCGCGCAGGAAGCCGGCCTTCTGCTCGATCAGCAGCACGCGGCCGGCGGGGCTCACGACGACGAACGCGGCTTCGCCGAACACCGAGAACGCCTGGTCGGCGCGCGTCCAGTGGACGCCGTGATACACGGTGTAGCTGTCGGGCAGCGCGTGTTCGAGCGAGGCGAGCGTTTCGCGTTCGCGTTCGGCCGCGCCGGTCGCGGCGAGGCTTTTCCAGTCATCGGGGATGAGGCGGGCCATGGAGTCGGGCGGCGGATGCCGGCGTGGGCGTGAACGGGTGCGGCTATTGTACTGAGGAACCCGTTCATTCCCGCGGCGGCGCGCGTGCGTTGGCCGTTCGACGGGCGGCCTGCCCGGCGGACGTCAGCCGCGCGCGAGCCGCTTCGCGAGATCGGCGCTGAGGATCGCCATGCGCGCGGGTTTTTCGTAGCACACCACGTCGAACGCGCGGATCACTTCGCTGATGTCGGCTTCGCTCGCGCGGCCGGTGAGCAGGTCGCCCGTCAGCACGAAAATCGGCGCGCCCGGGTTGTCGGACGTGCGCACGGCCTTGATCGCGGTGGCGGCCGTGCCGTCGTCGAACAGCCATTCGGTCAGGACCGCGTCGAAGGCCTGGCCCTGCAGCGCGTCGACGAACGCCGCGAGGCCGTCGAACGCGGCCGTCGCGAAACTTTGCCGTTCGAGATAGCGGCACAGCTCGGTCGCGCTGACGCGATCGGGATCGATCACCGCGATGACGAGCTTGTCGCTCTCCGCACGGCGCGGGTAGATCTCGATCTTGTGTACGTCGTATGCGTTCTGGTACAGCACGCCGGTATGGCGCAGCACGCGCCAACGGCCGTTCTGTTCGTACGCGACGAACTCGGGGCGCGCGCCGGCTTCGAGCGGCGCGCCGATCCAGGCGGTGCATGGAATCTCGGCGACGCCCGCATACAGGACGGCTTCCTGCGAATAGGCGCCGACCATGCCGGGGTCGAGCGTTTGCGCGCCGAACAACTGGGCGGCGGGTTCGCCGTACGCTTCGGCGACTTTCTTGATCTGCGCGAGCGTCCAGGGGCTGCTGCCGCGCAGTTTGCGGTGGCCTTGCGAGAAACTCAGATCGAGGATGCGGCACAGCTCGGTGGTCTGCTGGCGCTTGCCGATGCCGTTGCGGGTCATCAGCTCGCGCACGCGCTCGGCAACCGCGAGGGAATCCGTGGTGATTGCTTCAGTGGTCATGCTACGGGAACGGATCGTGACGTTCAGAACGACGCCTTGCGGCAGTCTCGGCGGACAGTCTTCATGACGTCCAATGGCGAGCCGACCGGCCACGCACGGAAAAGATAACTTTACCGCAAAATGGTCGGCATTCAGTGTGGTGAAAGGTGCGTTTGTGTGAAAGGTGTGTCATGAAGTTACGTCCGGCCTGTCGCGGCGCGTGGGCGGGAAGGCGCGTTCGGCACCGTCGGGGCGGATTTCAACCGGTCCGGATGCGATTCCATACGAAGCGGCGGGTAATCGCCGCGCCATGCACCAACGCGGGGCGCGTACCGCCCGGAACGAGGTATTCGCCCCGAGTTTTGGAGGATATCGCGCGACGGCCGGCCGAAGCCTCCGGAGAATGGGCGATCGACGGTTTCCTCTAGTGAAACCAACGCGGATACATTTTCGGCGCCAGCGCAGCGGCGTGCTACGATTTTCTTGTCTCAAAAAAGTGTTGAACCGATGCAGAAGAAATTCTTGATGCGCGGATACGAGATGAACTGCGAGCCGCGCGTGACGGAGGCCGGCAAATATGCCGCGCAGGTCGAGGTCACGAAGGTGGGTTTCAGCCGGGAAGCTGCGTTCCGCAAGCTGGGTGAATTCGAGACCGAAGCCGAAGCAGTCGCGTACGCAAGACAATTCTCAGAAGAGTGGCTGAGCCGCTATGCGTAGCGCGGCGCGTGCGCATGCCCGTGCAATGCGGGCATCGGTCGACCGGTGCGGCGCCCCGAGCGACGGGAATTCCTGCCTGAATATTGCGAATGCGTTCGGAAATTTGTAGATTGATGATTCCATCTGCCGCTGCTTCGGTGAGCGCGGCGTCGACCCGCTTGCGCGCCCGCGCAACGATCACGGATCGCCGACGGGCAATCTCGATCACCATTCGTGTCGTTCGACGTTTCCGTTCGAGAGGAGGGGTGTCCGGGCCCGCGCCCGACGACGACCGGGATGGTCTCCGGCCGTGGGTTGTCGGGCGCTTCTTCCCCGTGACGGATCGCGTCCGCTCGTTCTCTTTGTGCAGACGATTACCCCTCGCTGCGTCCACGAGCACGGACCGAACATACTCGGTCACGCCGGATCGGCCGCGGTTCCGGTAGCAGGAAGCGATTGTCGCGATCGCTTGTTGACCGGGGCCGACCGCACAGGACATTGCCAGTTCTTCGACATGGAGCGGGCATGGTTTGACGTTGTATTTGCAGTCCTTATCGAATAAAAAATCCTGGATTGCGAGAGGACGATCGCGTCGGACGTCGAGTCCATTTCGACGCGGCGGTTCGCGTTGCGCTCCGCGGCCTCGCCTCGTCGAACGGAATTTCCGCAACGGCCCCGGGTGCCGGAGCGCCGGCGTCGGTCGACGAGTGCATCGCGGCCGGTATCGATGCGCCAGCGACGACAACCGTCAATGCAACACGCGGCTCCGGCCCCGTGGCTTCGGCGGGCCGCGCGACCGCAATCGGCGTCAATGCGATGGTCGGCCACGAAGGGATGGCCGAATGACGGTTTCCCGCAATTTATCGCTTCATGCGACGACGTTGCCGCGATAAGCTTTGCCGGCCATGCATTGACACTCGATAGAAAACAATGACCACCACCTATCCGCTGCACGACGCATTGAGCGACCCCGATACGGCGTTTCCGCCCGAAGCCGACGTCGTGATCGCCGGGGCCGGCATCATGGGCTGCGCGGCGGCTTACTACCTCGGCCTGCGCGGCCTCAAAGCCGTCGTGCTCGACAAGTCGCGCATCGCCGGCCAGCAATCGACGCGCGCGTGGGGCTTCGTGCGACAGCAGGGACGCGAATCCGCCGAAGTGCCGCTGATGATGGCCGGCATGCGGATCTGGGAAGGGCTGGAGCACGCGCTCGGCTTCGATCTCGAATGGCGGCAGGGCGGCTGTCTCTACATGGCGGACAACGAAGACGACTGGGCATCGTTCCAGGCGTGGCTCACGGTCGCGCGCGAGCACGGGCTCGACACGCGCACGCTGACGCGCGCGCAGATCGACGAACGCGTGAATGGGCTGTCGACGCACACGCGTACCCTCGGCGGCTTGTATACGGCGACCGACGGGCAGGCCGAGCCGCGTCGCGTGGCCGCCGCATTCGCGGCGCGCGCGACCGAGGCCGGCGCGCGTTTCTTCGAAGGCTGCGGCGCGACCGCGATCGAGACGGCCGGCGGCACGGTCGTCGGCGTGGCGACCGAACGCGGCACGATCCGCACGCGGCGTGTGATCTGCGCGGCCGGCGCGACCAGTTTCCGCCTGCTCGACGGCGTCGGCATCCGGCTGCCGCAGCAGGCCGTGCGGGGCACCTGCATGCGCACCAACGTGGTCCCGCCGGTGACGGCGGCGACGGTATGGGGCCATGGCCTCGGCATCCGGCAGCGCAGGAACGGCGCGATCAATCTCGCCGACGACATGCAGGTCGACGTCGATCTGACGCTCGGCCATTTGCGCGGATTGAGCCTCTTCTGGCCGCAATTCTGGTCGCAGCGCGACAAATTCCGGCTTCAACTGGGTGCGTCCGCGTGGCGCGACGTGCTCGCCCGCATCAACGGCTCGACCGGGCCGATCGAGCCGCGCGATCCGCAGCCGCAGCCGAATCGCGCGCATGCGCCGCGCGCGCTCGCGAAGCTCAAGGCGATCTTTCCCGCGCTGAAGGATGCGCAGATCGTCGAGGCATGGGCCGGCCTGATCGACGTGTTGCCGGACGGCATCCCGGTGATCGATGCGCCCGGCGCGCCGTCGGGGCTCGCGATCGCGACGGGGTTCTGCGGGCACGGTTTCGCGATGGGGCCGATCGTCGGCCGGCTGCTCGCCGAATGGATCGACACGGGCGCGCCGTCGCTCGACCTGTCGGCGTTTCGCGCGCGGCGTTTCGTCGACGGGACGATGGTGCGGCCGCGCAGCATGCTGTGACGGCCGGGCGCACGTGTTCCCGTCGTAGAATCGAGCCCGCATCCCTCAGGAGATTCCCCGTTGGCCACGCCATCCGATCAACGCCGCTCGTTGCGCATGCGCCTGCGTCGCGCCCGCAATCCGTGGCAGGCGCCGCGTGCGCGCACGCTGTTCACGCGTCCCGCGACGTCGCCGCGGCGCACGCTGCTGTTCCGTCTCGGCGCGGTCGTGCTGTTGTGCGCGCTGGCGTTCCTCGTGCTGTATCTCGATCGCGACGGCCTGCGCGATTCGACGAAGAGCACGCCGATGACGGTCGCCGATCTCGTGTACTTCACGATGGTCACGGTCGCGACGGTCGGCTACGGCGATATCGTGCCCGTCACGGCGCGGGCGCGCCTGCTCGATGCGTTCTTCATCGTGCCGATCCGCATCGGTATCTGGTTCATTTTCCTGGGCACGGCGTATCAGTTCGTGATCCAGCGCGTCATCGAGGAATTCCGCATGAAACGCCTGCAGAAGCAACTGTCCGATCACATCGTCGTGTGCGGTTATGGCCTGTCGGGGTCGATCGCGGTGCGCGAGTTGCTGGAAAGCGGCACTGATCCCGCGACGATCATCGTGATCGATGCGCAGCAGCAGGCGCTCGAAGCCGCGACGTCGCTCGGCGTGACCGGATTGCTCGGCGATCCGGCGCACGAGGATCTGTTGCAGCAGGCGCAGGTGCGCGCGGCGAAGGCCGTGATCATTTCGGTGACCGACGATCCGACCGCGATCCTGCTGACGCTGTCGGTGCGCAGCATCGCGCCCGATACGAAGATCGTCGTGCGGATCCAGGAGAACCTGTACCAGCGGCAACTGCGGCAGGCCGGCGCGGACGTGATCGTGTCGTCGACGAAGATCGGCGCGCTGTTGCTGGCGGATGCGGTTCATAGCCGTTACATCGTGCCGTTCGTGAATGACATGCTGTCGACGCGCGGGCGCGCGACGCTGGTCGAGCGCGAGGCGTTGCCGCATGAGGTGGGCTGCCTGACGAACGTCGTGCCCGGCGCGATCGTGGTCGGGCTCGATCGCTGCGGGAAGATTTACTCGTTTTACGAGGACCCGCCATGCAGGATCGAGGCGGGCGACACGCTGGTGGTGATTCAGTCGGCGCGGATTCCGGATCCGGATGTTTGAGGGCGGGTGCCCGTCTTCGCAACACCGGGATCGGCGACACTTTATTTCTCGACACTCAAGCCCCCGAGTTTGCGACAGTTTTCCGTTTCTCAGTCGATGCCGACCGGCGAAGTGACACTTTCACTTCGCAAACGGTGACGACTTTATTTTTGTCTACGGAAGCAGATCGATCCTTCCCAAGGATATTTCACCACGGGTGCTTGCGATCTGATGTCCTAGGCTCCCGTCAAACGCATCCGCTTTGTATTCGGCAACGGCTCGTGCTGCATCGGCCCCTTGACGAGTTCGCTCATCGCGTCGCGGATCCAGCGGTTGGCCGGCTCGTGATGAAAACGCGGATGCCAGTGCAGATAAAGCTCGTACGTGGGCGCGGGGAAGGGCAGCGGCAGCAGCTTGACGTTCACGAGCTCCGCGAAGCGCCGCCCGACGGCCTGCGGCACCGCCGCGATCATGTCCGACCCGGCGACGACGAACGGCACGCCGATAAAGCGCGGCGTACTGAAGCGTACGTTGACGCGAATCCCTAGACGCTCGTGCGTGCGTGCCAGCACGTCCTGCTCGCGGCCTTCGGGATGCACCATCACATGGGCGGCGGCACGGTACTGATCGAGCGACAGCGTGTCCCCGATTTCCGAATGACCTTCGCGGGCGATACACACGTACGAATGCCGGTACAGCGCCTTGCGCTTCAGCGATTCGCTGTTCAACCCCGGAAAGTAGCCGATCGCGAGGTCGACGTCGCCGCTTGCCAGCCCCTCCTCCAGTTCCAGCATGCCGAGCGCGACCGTCTTGATGTTCACGTGCGGCGCGGCCTTGTCGAGAAAGCTCTCCAGGCGGGGCAGGAACACCATTTCGCCGATGTCCGACATGCACAGCACGAAGTTGCGCGACGACTCGGCCGGGCGGAACTCGGGCATCGGCAGGATTTCGGTCTGCACGAGATCCAGTAGCCGCGCTACCGGCTCGCCGAGGGCCTGCGCGCGCGGGGTCGGCTCCATGCCGCGGCCCGTGCGCACGAACAGCGGGTCCTCGAACAGTTCGCGCAGTTTCGACAATGCGTAGCTCATCGCCGGCTGGCTGAGCCCGATGCTGACGCCCGCCTGCGTCACATGGCGCTTTTTCAGCAGCGCATCGAACACTTTCAACAGATTCAGATCGACCTGACGAATATCCATGGTTTGGATGATACCTATCGATTTCACATAATTGACGGATTTTATCGGGCTTCCTACCATCGTTTCCACAACAAAGGAGTGAGACACCATGTCCGATGGACGCAAGCCGCAACGCCCGTTGCGCAGCAATTTTCCGCGCGGTTCGTACCTCGGCGCGGTGCGCGCCGCTCAGTGGCGCAATCTCGGCATCCGCGAGGAAGACCTCGACAAGCCGAAGATCGCCATCGTCAATTCCTCGTCCGAACTCGCCACCTGCTTCAGCCATCTCGACGGCATCGCCGCGCAACTGAAGCAGGCGATCCGCGCCGCGGGCGCGCTGCCGTTCGAGATCCGCACCGCGGCGCCGAGCGACTTCATCACCGGAGCAGGCGCGCGCGGCGCCTACATGCTGGCCGCGCGCGACCTCGTCACGAACGACATCGAAGTGGCCGTCGAGGGCGCGCAGCTCGACGGCATGGTGTGCCTCGCGTCGTGCGACAAGACCGTGCCGGGCCAGCTGATGGCCGCCGCGCGACTGAATATCCCGAGCATCGTCGTCGCGTGCGGTTATCAGCCGAGCGGCGAATATCGCGGCGAGCACGTGGACATCGAAGACGTGTTCGTCGGCGCGATGCATGCACTGACCGGCACACTGCCCGTCGAGGACCTGATCGGCATGAGCCAGAACGCGATTCGCGGCCCGGGTGTGTGCTCGGGTCTCGGCACCGCGAACTCGATGCACATGGTCAGCGAGGCGCTCGGCATGTCGTTGCCCGGCAGCACGCCGGTCGCCGCCAACAGCGACAGGATGTTCGCGTTCGTGCGCGAAGCCGGCGCGCGCATCGTCGAGATGGTGCGCGACGACCTGAAGCCGCGCGACATCCTCACGCGCGGCGCGTTCGAGAATGCGGTGAAGACGGTGCTCGCGGTCGGCGGCTCGATCAATACGGTCAAGCACTTGCAGGCGATCGCGGCCGAAGGCCGGCTCGACGTCGACGTGTACGCGCTGTTCGAAGCATTCGCCGCGCAGATCCCGGTGCTGACCGGCGTGCGTCCGGTCGGTTCGCACACGATCGAGCAACTGGAGGCGGCGGGCGGCGGCCGCGGCGTGATGAAGCGGCTCGAAGCCTGGCTCGACACCGGTGCGCTGACGGTGACCGGGCGCACGGTGAAGGGCAACCTGGCCGATGCGAGCGTCGCCGACGACGACGTGATTCGCCCGCCGCAGCGCGCGTTCGCGAACCATCCGGCCATCGTGCTGGTGCGCGGCAACCTCGCCCCGCAGGCCGGCATCGTCAAATTCGGCATCTCGCCGACCAAGCAGCGTGCGTTCAGCGGCGATGCGATCTGCTTCTCGACCTCCGACGAGGCGATCGCCGCGATCAAGGACGGCCGCGTGCAACCGGGCAAGGTCGTCGTGATGCGCGGCGCGGGCGTGTGCGGCGGCCCCGCGATGGGCGGTGGGGCGTCGCGCGTGGTGTTCGCGATCGACGGTGCGGGCTTGTCCGAGCAGGTCGCGATGCTCACCGACGGGCATTTGTCGGGGCTCGTCTGCAAGGGGCTGGTGGTCGCGGAAGTCTCGCCGGAAGCCGCGACCGGCGGCCCGCTCGCGTTCGTCGAGGACGGCGATACGATCGAAATCGATCTGGACCGGCGCGTCTGCGATCTGAAGGTCGACGAAGCCGAGCTGGTGCGCCGCCGCGCCGCGTGGCAGCGTCCGGCGCCGGTCAACGATACCGGCTGGCTGAAAATCTACCGCGCGACGGTCGGCACGATGCCGCAAGGCGCGGTGCTCGGCGCCGAGCGGCCGGCGCGGGAGCGTTGAGATGGGCGACGAAACCGCAATCGACATCGGCACCGTGATCGAGCGGCGGCAGACCACCCGCTTTGGTGTGCTGCTGATCGTCGCGATGGGCGTGATGATGATGACCGAGGGCTACGACCTCGCCGCGATGGCGTTCGCGGCCCCGGCCCTCAGCCGCGCGTGGCACCTCGAACACGGCGTGCTCGGCCCGGTGTTCGGTGCATTCGTGTTCGGCACGATGATCGGCGCGTTCGTGCTCGGCTATCTGGGCGACGTGATCGGCCGCAAACGCATGATCGTGATCGGCAGCGTCGTGCTCGCGGGCTTCACGCTCGCCGCGTCGCGCGCAACCGGCCTCGAACAGCTGCTGGTACTGCGCTTTCTGGCGGGCATCGGCATCGGCGGCGTGGTGCCGAACGCGATCGCCTATACGACGGAGTTCGCGCCGAAACGCTGGCGCGCGACGTGGGTCACGCTGATGTACTCGGGCTATACGATCGGCAGCAGCGCGGGCGGCCTCGTGTCGGCGTGGCTTGTGCCGAAGTTCGGCTGGCAGGTGGTGTTCGTGATCGGCGGCATCGCGCCGCTCGTGTCGAGCGCGATGTTGTGGTTCGCGGTGCCGGAGTCGATCCGCTTCCTGACGCTCAAGGGCCGTCACGCCGAAGTCGCACGAATCGTCGCGCGGATCGCGCCGGGCGTCGTTGTCGCGCCGCATACCCGCTTCGTTATCGGCAGCGCTTCGCAGAACCTCGCACACGAGCGCCGCCGCGACGGCTCGCTGCGGCTGCTGTTCGCGGGCCGGCTGCGCGCGCTGACGCCAGTGCTGTGGGCCGTCTACATCGCGAACTCGATGGCGCTGTTCTTTCTCAGCAGCTGGCTGCCGGCGCTGATCGAAAGCGTCGGTCTCGCACCGCGCGACGCGGCGCTCGTCTCGACGATGTTCCAGGTCGGCGGCACGCTGGGCGGGCTTGCGCTGATGCGCTTCGTCGACACGCGCGGCGCCATCATCATCACCGTGCTGCCGCTCGTCGGCACGCCCCTCGTCGCGCTGCTCGGCACTGGACTGCCCGCGCCGATGCTGGTCGCGGCGGTGTTCCTGACCGGTTTCACGGTGGTCGGCACGCAGTTCGGCCTGAACGCGGTCGCGGCACTCGTCTATCCAACCGCGCTGCGCGCGAAAGGCACGGGGGCGGCGGTCGGTATCCAGAAGATCGGCGCGATCGCCGGGCCGGTGATCGGCGGGATGCTGATGGCCGCGCATCTGCCGGTCGAACGGATGTTCTTTCTCGGCGCGATACCGGTCGCCTTCGTCGCGCTGCTCGCGTTCGCGCTCGGCCGCCTGCATCGCCGCGGCGACGATGCCGCGCCGGACAACGCTCAAACAGGAGCCGCCCATGTCGCTTGAAGTCGTTCCCATTGACGCCGCGCGCCCGGATTTCGTCGGCCTTGCCAGCGGCATCGATCTGACGGCGCCCGTTTCCGAACCGCTCGCGTGCGCGATCGACGCCGCGATGAACCGCTACGCGGTGCTGGTGTTCCGCGGCCAGCCGCTCACGCAGGACCAGCAGCTCGCGTTCGCGCGCGCGCTCGGGCCGCTCGATCTCGGTTTCAAGCGCGTGGCGCGTCCGCATGCGCGGCTCGCCTTCCAGGAACTCGCGGACATCTCGAACGTGGACGAGTCCGGACAGATCGCGGACCGCGCGCACCGGCGCATCGTCGGCAATCTCGCGAACCGGCTGTGGCACAGCGACAGTTCGTTCCAGCAGCCGGCGGCGCGCTATTCGATGCTGCATGCGGTGATCGTGCCAGAGTGGGGCGGCGAGACCGAGTTCGCGGACATGCGGGCCGCGTGGGATGCGCTCGATCCTCGCGATCGGCGCGAACTCGAAGGGCTCGAAGCGGAGCACTACGCGCTGCACTCGCGCTTCCTGCTCGGCGACACCGACTACAGCGACGAGCAGCGCAACGCGCTGCCACCGGTGCGCTGGCCGCTCGTGCGCGAGCACGCCGGGTCGGGGCGCCGGCATCTATTCATCGGCGCGCACGCGACGCATGTCGTCGGTCGCACGCTGGCCGAAGGCCGCGTGCAACTGATGGAGCTGCTCGAGCATGCGACCGCGCGTCGCTTCGTGTATTCGCATCGCTGGCTGCCCGGCGACCTCGTGATCTGGGACAACCGCTGCACGCTGCACCGTGGCCGCCGTCACGATCTGTCGGTACGCCGCGAGCTGCGGCGCGCGACGACGATCGACGTCGACCGGCACGCGGCGGCGTCGGCCGAGCCACTCGAACCTGCACTGGGAGCACGCTAAATGCAGTTGAACGACGAAGAACGGGCAATGCTCGACGGTCGCGACGGTGCGGCCGTGCAGCGCGCGATGGATCTGCTGGTGCGCTACGGCGAAGCGCTCGGCGCGTCCCGCCTGGTGGATACGAACAACGTGTGCGGCACGGTCGGCGCGACGATGCCGTTCCTGCGCGATTACGCGGCGAAGCACGGCGGCCTCGACGCGGTGTTTTCCGAATTCAATCTCGACAGCCCCGAGGTGGTCGAGGTGCCGAAGGCGAAGGTCTTCAGCAGCCATCTGCAGCAAGGGCTCGACCCGCAGCATGCGCAGCGCCAGGGCGTCGACGGCGAGATCGTGAAGCTGTACCGCCAGGGCGAGGCGTTCACGGGACGGCTCGGCATTCAGCCGCTCAATACCTGTGCGCCGTACCTGATCGGTAACGTGCCGGTGCGCGGCGAGCATTGCGCGTGGATGGAGTCGTCGGCGGTCATCTACATCAACGCGGTGCTCGGCGCGCGCACCAATGCCGAAGGGCGCGAGAGCACCGGCGCCGCGATGCTGACCGGCAAGATTCCGTATTGGGGCCTGCACCTCGATGAAAACCGCGGCGGCACGCATCTGATCGAACTCGACGTCGAGGTCAAGACGGTGCAGGACTGGGGGCTGCTCGGCTACTACGTCGGCGAAGTCGTGCAGGACCGCATTCCGGTGATCGACGGGCTGCGCGACGTGCCGAACCTGCCGAAGCTCAAGCACTTCGGCGCGGCCGCGGCTTCGTCGGGCGGCGTCGAGATGTACCACGTCGTCGGCCAGACGCCGGAAGCGCGCACGCGCGACGAAGCGTTGCGCGGCCGCAAGCCGCTCGAGACGATCCGCTACGGCGCGGCCGAGCGGCGCATCGCGTACGAGCGCGTCAACACCACCGCGAAAGACGCTCAGGTCGACTTCGTGATGCTCGGCTGTCCGCACTATTCGATCGAACAGATCTGGGAGGTCTGCCAGTTGCTCGAAGGCCGCCGGATCGGCGCGAATACCGAACTGTGGATCTTCACCGCCCGCGCGACCCGCCAGCTCGCGGACCAGGCCGGCTATACGAAGCTGATCGAGGACGCGGGCGGCGTGCTGATGACCGACACGTGCTCGGCGATCGGCCGCGTGATGCCCAAGGGTACGCGCGTCGTCGCGCTCGACTCGGCGAAGCAGGCGCACTACCTGCCGGCGATCATGGGCGTGCAGGCGTGGTTCGGCACCACGGCCGATTGTATCGAGGCGGCGGTGAGCGGCCGCTGGCGCGGAGGGCTGGCCGCATGAGCACGAATCGCGACATGACGGGCAACGCCGGCACGCCGATCGTGCTGCGCGGGCGCAAGGTGGTCGGCGGCTGTGTCGAGGGCGAGGCGCTCGTCACGCGCGATCGCATCTCCGGCTGGGGCGGCATCGATCCGCGCACCGGCACGATCATCGAGACGCGTCACGAACTGCGCGGCCAGAGCTTCGCGAACAAGGTGCTGGTGTTTCCCGGTGCGAAGGGTTCGTCGGGATGGTCCAGCCAGTTCCATATCGCGCGGATCGCCGGCACCGCGCCGGCAGCGATGCTGTTCAACGAAATGACGACCAAGATCGCGCTCGGCGCGGTGGTGAGCCACGCGCCGTCGCTGACCGGCTTCGACGTCGATCCGCTCGACGTGATCGAAACGGGCGACTGGGTTCGCGTCGATGCCGAGCGCGGCGTCGTCGAAGTGCTCAAGCGCAGCCGCACCTGATTCCGGCGCGCGGCCTCGGCCGCGCCGCCGCCATGATTTTTCAAGGTTTCAAGGAGAACATGTTTTGAAGACTGGTACTCGTATCGTCCGTCGCGACGGACGGCCGACGGGCTGGACACTCGACGCCGACGTGTGCATCGTCGGCGCGGGCATCGCCGGCACCTCGGCTGCGCTCGAAGCGGCCGCGCTGGGCCGCAAGGTCGTGCTGGTGGACAGCCTGCCCGCGCTCGGCGGCCAGGCCGTCAACTCGATCATCGGCACGTTCTGCGGGCTGTTCTCGAACGGGCCGAAGCGCTTCCAGGTGACGCACGGGATCGCGGACGGCATCCTGCGCGATCTCGGCGAGAAAGGCGCGCTGCACTACAAGGAAGGGCCGCTGACGACCGTCGTGCTGTACGACGAAGTCGCGCTCGCGCGCTGGATCGAGCAGAAGATTCTCGACGCAGGCATCACCGTCGTGCTCGGGGCCGTGTTGCGCGACGTGGTGCGCGAAGGACGGCGCGTGCGCGAGCTCGACGTCGCGACGCGCTACGGCGACGTGCGCATCGCGGCCGACGGCTTCGTCGACGCGAGCGGCGATGCCGCGCTCACGTGGCTGGCCGGGTTCGACTGCCAGGAGCCCGAAACGCCGATTCGCGGCACGCAGATGATCGTGCTCGAGAACCTCGACGAGACCGACCTGCCGACGCCGCCCGCGTTTCGCGAGCGCGTCGAGGAAAAGGCGCACGCATATGGGCTGGAGCGCAAGGACGGCCTCGTGTTCTATTTCCGCGGCCGCAACATCGGCATTGCCAACATGACGCACATCGAGACGCCGCTCGAACCGATGGCGGCGTCGCGCACCGCGCTCGCCGGCCGCGAACAGGCGGACCGCGCGTTCGAGTTCCTGCGCGCCGAGTATCCGCACATTTATCGCAACGCGCACATCCGCAGCTACGGGCTGCCCGGCATCCGGCAGACGCGCTGGATCGTCGGCGCCCAGCAGTTGCGCTCGGAAGACGTGATCGCCGCCAGGAAGTTTCCGGACGCGGTCGCCCGCACGTCATGGCCGATCGAATTGCACGATCGCGACGACGGCTATGAATGGAAGCCGTTCGGCGACGACCATCTGCATACCGTGCCGTTCGGCAGCCTCGTCGTGAAGGACGCGGACAACCTGATCGCGGTCGGCCGCTGCATCGACGCGGACGCGACCGCGCTGTCGAGCGTGCGGGTGATGGGGCCGTGCATCGCGATGGGCGCGGCTGCGGCGCACGCGTTCGATCTCGCGGATGGTGGCAGCGTCCACGACATCGATCGCGGCCTGCTGCGCGAGCGGCTCGCCGACAACGTCGATCGAATCGATCCACCGCATCTGCAGGACTGACGCAACACCCGCCGGCGGCACGGCAAGACCAAAGAGGTGCATCGGGCGCGCCGCAAGCACGCTCGCGAACAGCACCCACTGCCGCGCCGGCCAGAGACATGACGGAACGCGCGACGCGCCGGGATCTGCCGGGGCTCACGCGGCACCTGAGGAGGAGACGATGATTCAAACCCTGCCCGATGCGCGCACGGTGGACGTGTCGCGCCTGATCGACGAACAGAGGATCGGCCGCTTCGCGATCCTGCTGATCGCGTCGACATGGCTCGTGATGCTGACCGACGGCTACGAGCTCAGTGCGCTGGCGTTCGCCGCGCCTTCGCTGATTCGCGCATGGCACATCGAGCGCAGCTTGCTCGGCCCGGTGTTCGGCGCGAACATCTTCGGCATCATGATCGGCTCGATCCTGTTCGGCTATATCGGCGACCGGATCGGCCGCAAGCGCGCGATTCTGTCCGGTGCGTGCTGGTACGGGCTCGTCACGCTCGCGACCGCCTGGGCGTCGACGGTCGACCACCTGCTGTGGCTGCGCTTCGCCGCGGGTATCGGCATCGGCGGCGCGGTGCCGAACGCGTTCGTGCTCGTGTCTGAATTCGCACCGAAGCGGCTGCGAGCCACCTGGGTCACGCTGATGTTTACCGGCTATACGCTCGGGGCGGGCTTCGGCGGCGGCGTCGCCGTATGGCTCGTGCCGCACTTCGGCTGGCCCGCGGTATTCGTGGTCGGCGGGCTCGCGCCGCTCGTGGTGGCCGCCGCGCTGTCGTTCGTGATGCCGGAGTCCCTGCGCTATCAGGTGCTCAAGGGTTGGCCCCGCGACGGTATCGCGGCGACCGCCGCGCGCGTGCGGCCCGAACTCCCGTTCCCGCCGGATGCGCGCTTCGTCGTGACCGACGAGCCCCGGGTCGCGAAGTTCTCGCCGCGCATGCTGTTCGCGGGCCGTTTGCGCTACGTGACGACCGCTCTGTGGCTCGCGTACATCGCGAATTCGATGGCGCTGTTCTTCCTGCAAAACTGGCTGCCGGTGCTGATCGAGGCGACCGGCGTGGCCGCGCATCGCGCCGCGCTGATGACGACGCTGTTCTCGGTCGGCGGCACGCTCGGCGGCCTCGTGCTAATGCGCTTCATCGATCGTCATGGCGTGCGGCTCGTCACCTGTTTGCCGCTCGTCGGCTTTCCGCTCGTCGCGGCGCTCGGCATGAACCTCCAGACGGCCTGGCTGACGGCTGCCGTGTTCGGCGTCGGTTTTTGCGTCGCCGGCACGCAGGCCGGTCTCAATGCCGTCGCATCGATCGTCTATCCCACCAGCTTCCGCTCGAAAGGCACCGGCACCGCGATCGGCGTGGCGAAGATCGGCTCGATCTCGGGCCCGATGATCGGCGGGATGCTGCTCGCCGGACATCTGCCGGTGCGCGAGCTGTTCCAGGTCGCGGCGCTGCCGGTCGTTGCCGTCGCGGCGCTGATGTTCGTGCTCGGTCGCATGTACCGGCCCGGCGACACGCACGCCGACGGGCTCGCGGAGTGCGATCCCGCGGGCGCCGAGCCGCCGCTGCCCGCGGCGGAGCGCTAGGAACGGCAGCCGGGCCCGCCGGCTGGGCGCGGCGCGTGGTCGAGCGTGATCGCTAGAGCGATGCATGCGGCGCATTCGCGCCCCGACGCTCGTTTCCGCCGCCGTTGATCCGCATCCCCTCATTGCATCGAAACCGGAGAAGCACAATGAAAACGGCAGTCTGCACTGCTGCGGTGGCTTGCGTCCTCGCGGCGCCGCTCACGGTCCGCGCGCAAAGCTCGGTCACGCTGTATGGCATCATCGATACGGGGATCGCGTGGACGAATACGGTCGCATCGTCGATCAGGGCGCAGGGCGCGTCGCGCTGGTCGATGGCGACCGGGTGGGGCAGCGGCGACCGCGTCGGCTTCCTCGGACGCGAGGAACTCGGCGGCGGCCTGTCCGCGGTGTTCCGGCTCGAAGCGGGTTTCAGCGGATTGAACGGCACGTCGTCGCAGGGCGGCCGGCTGTTCGGGCGGCAGGCGTACGTCGGCCTGTCGAGCACGCAGTATGGCAAGCTGACGCTCGGCCGCCAGTACGACTACACGTTCGACTACGTCGCACCGCTGATGGCGTGGCTTCAGTTCGGCAGCATCTACGGCGCGCACATCGGGGACGTGGACGACAGCTTCCAGACGTTTCGCCTGAACAACAGCGTCAAATACGAGGCGAGTCCGCTCGCGGGATTGAAGCTCGGCGCGCTCTATGCATTCAGCAACCAGGGCGGCGGCGTCGGCCAGGGTTTCGCCAACAACCGCGCGTACGGCTTCGGGCTCGACTACGTGCGCGGGCCGATGCACGTGGTCGCGAGCTACCTGCAACTGAACAATCCGTCGGCGGGGATCGCGGCGTCGGGCAATAATCCGAACGGCGCGATCGGCGACGAGTACAGCGGCTCGACCAGCATCTTCTATAACGCGGGTTTCGTCGAGCGTCAGCGCATCTCGGCACTGGGCGGCGGCTACTCGTTCGGCGCGGCAGCGGTGAACGTGGTCATCACCGACACGCGGCTCGACTATCGCGGCGGCCACAGCCTGCGCGTCGACAACTACGAGATCAACGGGCGCTACCACTTCACACCGGCGCTGATCGGCGGCGTCGGCTACATCTTCACGGATGGCCACGGGTACGCCGGCAGCGGCGCGACGTCGTTCGCGACCGGCGACCGGCCGAGATGGCATCAGGTGGATGCGGGCGTCACCTATCTGCTGTCGAAGCGCACGGATCTGCACATGTCGATGGTCTATCAGCGGCGGGCCGGCGATGCGAGCACCGTCGCGATCAACTTCTTCGGCCCGGCGGGGGCGGGGCGCAGCAGTCAGATCGCGGTGCTGGCGGGGCTGCGACATCGCTTCTAGCGTACGAACGGCGCGCGGCGGGCCCGCGCGCGTTGCCGAACGGGACAGCATCGTCACGACGAGCCGCGCAACGCGGCGGTCACACCAATCGGAAGTCCACGGCGGAAGATGCGCTGCGCGCCTTGAAGAGTCGCGTCGGGCGTAATAGGAGGGAGGGACTCCTATTACGGGTCGAGACGGGTCGTCAGGCGGTAGCGGCCGTGCGAGCCTGCGACGAATCCGAGAAGGGCAGGAATCGCGATCCCGTGGAGCTTCAACCGTTTAAGTAAGGCGGCGGTTTCATTCGACATGACCGGCCGCCCGGAAAATGCTCTAGCCGGAAGGAACCGGAGGTCTTGCTCACGATGGTGTGCGGCTCTGCTGCGAGCCCTACAGCTTGAAAAAGCGAACGGTAGAATTGAGTTCGTGACCCTGCGACTTGAGCGAATCCGAAGCGGCGGCTATTTCCTCGACAAGTGCGGCATTCTGCTGGGTCGATTGGTCCATCAAGGCGACCGCCTGATTCACCTCATCGATCGAACGACTCTGTTCGCGAGCCGACGTGGCAATCTTGTCCGTGATCGTCGCGACATGCGAAATGGCCGTGGCCAATTCGGCAATGGTCTTTCCTGCGAGGTTCACCTGTTCGGCACCCGCCTCGACATTCGCGACAGATGACTCCAGCAAGCCCTTGATCTCCTTGGCTGCGGTCGTTGAGCGTTGGGCAAGGTTTCGCACCTCGGCGGCGACGACGGCAAAGCCGCGTCCGCTTTCGCCCGCACGTGCCGATTCAACCGCTGCGTTCAAAGCGAGGATGTTCGTCTGGAATGCGATGCCTTCGATCATGCCGACGATCCCTACGATCTTGCTGGATTGCTCGACCGCGACGTTCATCGTGTTCGCGGCCTTCAAAACCGCTTCATTCCCGCGATGGGCTGTCTCGACTGCGCCGCTCGCCACGCTATTGGCGCTCGTTGCCTGTTCGGCCGCGCCGCGTACGGTTCTCGCAAGCTCCTCCATACTCGCAGCCGTCTGCTGTAGCGAAGCCGCCTGCTGCTCGGTCCTTGATGACAGGTCCAGATTCCCTGACGATACTTCCCCCGCCGCGAGCTCGAGGTGGCCGCTGGTGCTCGCGACATTCTGCATGACGCCGTGGAGCTTCGCGACAAAGGCATTGAAGTGACGCGCCAGAAGGCCAACTTCGTCTTTGCTATCGAGCGGCAGCCTCCGGGTCAGATCACCGTCGCCGGCAGCAATCTCATGCATGGAAATAGCGAGGCTGCGGATTGGGCCTGTCATCTTTCGCCCGAGCAGGATCGTCATGCCAAGCCCTGCGGCCAGCACGAAAAGACCCGTCGCGATGAGCGTCAAAGTCAGCCTGTTGGAGGCCGCCATCATTTCCGGCCTAGGCACCAAGGCGAAATATTTCCAGCCATTCCTTCGCGACGTATAGATGAAGGATTCGTATGAAACGCCGTCCATCCGTACAGTGGTCAGCCCGTCTGGCGACGCGGCCAGTTGCGCGTAGCCGCCGCCAAGGCTTTTCAGATCCTTGAACTCGTGTTCCTTGGCCTTTGGGTCGATCAGGATCTTTCCGTTGTTGTCTGCGACGAGCAGGTAACCTGTCTCGCCAAACTTGATACCGCTGGTGAGGCGAGCGAAGTCGGCAAGCGAGATGTCGCCCTCGAGCACGCCGAGGATTTCTCCCTTGCTGTCTTTCACGACTCGAGCAAACGAAATGATCGCACCGCCGGAACCCGCCGCGCTCAGATATGGAGCAGGGCGCACGACGCGATCGGGCGCCGTCAACGCTAACTGATACCACGGCCTCACGCGAGGATCATAGTGGTCGCCATTCATGCTCTCGATGGGCCATTGGACGTAGCCACCCCAGCGAGTGCCTATATCGAGGTATCGCATGTTCGGGTGACTGTCGCCAAACTGCTTCAGCAGAGTGAAAATAGTTTTTTCAGTTTCGCCGTTAGCATCCGGCGTCATCTGGCCGCCATGAGTCAGATAGTCGGTGATGCTCTGATCAGCCGCTCTTAGTTGCGTTGTCTGTACAAGGTAGCTGATGTTTTGCTCGACCTCGCGAAAATTGGTGTCGAGCGATTCATCGGCCTGAAGAATGCGCTCATGGCTGGATCGCTCGAACTGGTCGACGGCCTGCTGTCGCACACTGCGCGCGCCGACCGCGGTTAGAAGGAGAACCGCAACCGCGAGTGCAGCACCAGCCACAGCGCTGAACTTGAATGCGATCGAACTCGTAAGCTTCACAAATGCCCCCTGAGCAGAATCTGAACTTGAACCGTAATGTCTTGCGGCGCGCAACGAACGCAGAGCGGATGGTTATTAATGGTTGTCGGCTTCTTTTCCGGTGGCTTGAGCAGTATCGGTGCAGAACTTCGACGTATTTCTGCGCCAGGCACGGGCGCCGTGTTGGTGTTTGAAAGATTGAGGACGGTTTGTGGGGATGAAGTACGTCTCTCTCGACACAAACACGCATTTCAAAAAGCGCTTGAGCTATATCCGGATCCCGCCCGACGCGTTCGGTCCCATGCGCGCGCAGCTTCAGACGGCTGGCATCAACCGCGGTGTGCCGTTCCCCGATCTCGACGGGGTGGCAGGCCGGATCGCCGACGCAATCCTCTACCCCGACGATCAACCGACGCCAGGCGCCGGCAACCTTTGAGGAACCCGATCGGCTGTTTCTTATCAGGTGGGTGATTTGTCAGCTTCCCCGTTTTCGGGGGCACTGCCGTCTCGGGAAGCGACGCTAATCCAATGTCGTACCCGGCGCCTCTGCGTTGGAGGCCTCCCCGGAGCCCCTGACGGATATCCGCATTGCTGCCATGACCGCTGCGAACCAGGTCGGCGGGATCGCACTCGATCCCCCGGTGTTTGATGTGCAACAGCGCAAGCTCGAGGGCGGCTTGCCGTCGGAATCTGCATGCAATACGTCAGCGGTAGTGATACGAAGGCATGAGATCTTGAACGTGAGGCGAACCGTTGCGATCGGCTCGACGAATAAAATGGCTGGCCGATGACTTGGCCAGCAAAAGGGTTCTGGCGATCCGAGGTTGATGTTTGCCAGAACCCAGGCACTGTGCAGAACAGCGAAGCCCAGATGTCGATCTAGCGCGCCGACACCCAGCGTCTACCGATCATGTCGACGATGGACGCCGCGTCGAAGCGATACGCCATCAGCGCAGCCAAACCGCGCCGTCCGTCGATGGACGCCGGAGCGCTCGTGAAGCCGTGCTTCGCGATCAGTGCGGCCTCGATCGCGTCTGCGACGGCCTTGCCGGTTTCGAGCGCGCCCATGTCGTGCGTCACGTTATGAGCGAGGCCTGCGGCCTGGGTGGCTGCGATGCCCAACGCATGGCGTGCGCACGTTTCGTCGAGCCGGTACAGGCGTGCCGCGGCGAGTACAGCACCCAATACACCAATCGCCGATGCCACGTTCCAGCGCGCGCGGAACGCATCGCTGTCCACCGCGCCGAGCAGCCGAGCCGCGGCTTCGATGCCGACGGCCGCGGCTTGCGCCATCTCGAGCTCGGGTGTGTCGAGTGCATCGCCGATGGTCATGACGGCGGCGAGCACAGCCACGTTGTGCGTGGCGTCGACTTGCGCCAGCATGGCGCCCATCGTCCATGCGCGTACCCGTAGATCGCCGGCGGAACTGCCTTGCGACTGCAGCAGTGCCCCCAGTTGGGCCGCGATGGCGTCGTCGACGTGTGCGCGCGCCTCGGCGAGACGCGCGCGTGCGTGGTCGACGGCAGTGGCGGACGTCGCGTCGAGCGGGCCGCAGGCCAAGGTGGTCAGGGCTTCGGAGACGGTGGAATGTTGAGCAGTTTCATGCATGGTTCAGTTCCTTGTTCGGCGCGCACAGCGCAAACAGCGTGTCGAGCGACGGTGCGGAGTCGATCGCTTCGACAGTCGCGGCAAGGCTGGCCGCGCTGCCCTTGCCGAGTACGGGGTCGACCAACAGGCGGACTTTTTCCATCAGTTCTTCGTCGGTGAGCGGACGAGCGAGGCTGCCGCGCGCGTGTTCCACATGATGTTCGAGCACCGCGCCGTTCGTGAGCGTCGCGCGGATGAACACTTCGTCGCGATTGACCGTCGGGTCCGGTACGAGCCTCGTCAGCGCGCGAATGCGCTGCACGTCGTCCTTGACGACGCGTGCATCTTCGTACTGTGCAAGGCCCACGCGCCTGTCGCACAGCGCCGCCGCCACACCGTGAATCGCGCTGAAACGAGCCTGCAGGCCATCCTTTGGTTGCGGATTGCCCATCAGTTCGGGGACGAGCGGATGACATCGCAGTGCTATCGACTCGAGAGCGCCGACGTCTGCCACGTGTGGTGCGATGGCAAGGCCGGAGTCGATGGCCGGATGCGCGACGATGCCGCACGGGTAGGGCTTGTACGTGTTGAAGCGTAGCTCCCAGCGCTCACCGAACGCGTCGTTCATCTGCCCGAAGTCAACGCGCGTCGACATTGAATGCGCATACCCTCCGCGCGCTTCGAAGATATCGCCGCTGGCCTGCAGGCCTGCCTGCGCGAGACGGGCTGCGGCGACGCCGTTGGCCGCGGCCTTGCCCGCGTGATACGGCTTGGTCATCGTGCCGAATGCCTCGCGCTGGCCGACGAACATGGAAGCGGCAATCGCCACCGCTTGCGCGAGCCGAGTTTCGTCGAGTCCGAGCAGCAACGCGGCGGTCGTCGCGCAGCCGATCACGCCGCAAGTGCCGGTGATGTGCCAGCCGCGGTCGTAATGTTCCGGCGAGATCGATACGCCCACGCGCAACTGCGCTTCACAGCCGAGCGCGAACGCGGTGAGGGCGGTGCGCCCCGTAGGTTTCGTCTCGGGCGCGAGTGCGGTGATGACAGCCAGAATCGACGCGGCCGGGTGGATGACCGTTGCCAGATGGGTATCGTCGAAATCGTCCAGATGCCCGGCAAAGCCCGTAGCCAGCGCGGAAAAATGCACGTCCACGCGCTCGCTGCGGCCCGGCACCGGCGCGCACGCAGCGACGCCGAGTTCCCGAGCGGCGGCAAGAATCGCGTCGACGCCGGGATGGCCCGACGCACCGATCGCCGTGCCGATCACATTGATAAGCGAGCGTTGCGCTTCGCGCGCGACGGTAGCGGACAGCGGACGCTGCGCGAGGGCATACAAGCCATGCGCGAATGCGGCGGCAATCGAACTCATTGAGACAGCTCCTCTAAACGGATGCCGTTGGTGCGCGGCCCGAGGGCGCTCACCATCACGACGATGACCAACATGGCCGACGAAATCAGCACGAACACGGCAGGCACGCCCGAATGCTTGAGGAGCGCCGCCACCCAAAACCCGACAAAGATCGAACTCAGCCGGCTCCAGCAAAATACGAAACCGACCGCGCGCGCTCGTATGCGGGTCGGGTAAAGCTCTGCTTGGTAGGTATGAAAGATCCCGATCAGCCAGTTATTGGCGATCGTCACGGCCGCGCCGCACATCAGGATCGGCCCGGGCCCGCGCGCCATGCCGAACAGGACGCCTGCCACGGCGACGACAGCCGCGCAGCCCACCAGTTGCCATTTGCGCTGCACGCGCTCGGCGAAACACATTGCCCCGATCGCACCGAGCGGTGTGGCGAAGGCGATCACCATGGTGTAGAGCAGCGAGTGTGTGAGCGTGATGCCCTTCGTAAACAACAGCACCGGCACCCACGCGCCGAAGCCGTACACGCCGAATGTCTGGAAGAAGTTGAAGCACGAGAGCATGATCGTGCGCGGCAGATAGCGACCTTTCCACATTTCGAGCCACGAGCCGGTGCCTTCTTCGGAGGCGAGCGGCACGTCGAGAGCGGGGGCGTCCAGCCGCTGCCCCGTTTCCGCGATGACCTGCCGCTCGATCTCGTCGACGATGGCGCGCGCTTCGGCGTGACGGCCCTTGCTTTCCAGCCAGCGCGGCGATTCAGGCAGTCTGCGCAGAATGAACCAGATCAGGACGGCGCCCGCCGAGCCGATGATCATCACCCACCGCCAGCCGTCCAGACCGAGGATCGTGTACGGCACGAGCAGATACGACAGCACGGCTACCGTCGGCACGGACGTCAGGATGACGAGAATACTGAACGCCGAATAGCGACCACGTGTGTGATTGGGTGTCAGCTCGGAAATGTAAGTGTCGACAGTGATGAGCTGCACGCCGATGCCGATGCCCGCCAGGAAGCGCCACGCATCCATGCCAAGCGCCGACGTCTGGAAAGCCGCCGCAAAGGTGGCGATCGAGTAGGTCACCATCGCCGCGGCAAACACCGCGCGGCGCCCGAAGCGGTCCGTGAATCCGCCTAGCGCGACGGTACCGACGAACATGCCGGCGAAGAACGATCCGAGGAAGCTCGCGAAGCCATTGACGTCGAACATGCTCGCCGTGGTGGCGCGATAGAGGCCACTGTGGATGAGCCCGAGCGAAATATAGGCAGCCATGAACATTTCGTAAAACTCGAACCAGCCGCCGATGGCGATGCGCGCGACCAGGCCACGAAAGTAGCGGGTCGGCGGGAGTCGATCGAGTCGGGCGGATACGCTCGCTTCGACCGTGCTTGCGATGGCGACATCTTTCTCCAGATACATGACAGTCTCCGATGTTGATTTATGTGGCCCTTATTTATCTGTCGACACTTTGGCAAGATTAAGCGAACAAATGGGATTTTTCAAAGTATTTTTCTTTGAAGTGGATACACTTTGGGGCGGTAACGTGCCTGCCTCGTCCGATCGCCTCTTGGTAGAATCAGCGCACCGGTGCAAAAGGCGCCTTGTCGGGTGAGGGAAGGAAGCGGAATGAATGAAAGCGACGTCGTGCTGGCGGACACCGAAGACCCCGCGGAGGCCGGCGGCGAGAGTTCGCGGGTGGCGGAAATCGTCGACTGGGTGGCGCGAAGCATCATCGAAGGCCGGTTGCAGCCGGGCGACGACCTGAATTCGGTCGAGCTTGCCCGACGTTTCGGTGTCAGCCGGACGCCGGTGCGCGAAGCATTGTTCGTGCTGCATCGCGAGCGCATGGTCGACTGGTCGCCACGGCGGCGCCCGCGCGTGGCGGCGATGAGCCTGAAGGACGTTCGCGAGGTTTACCATCTGCGCGCGCTGCTCTATGCAGAGATGTCGCTGGCGATCGTCGAGCATGCGACGGAAGACGACATTGCGTCGCTCTGGAGAGCCTATGGGGCGCTGGCTCAGGCCGCCAGCCAAGGCGATGTCGACGCTTACTTCTGGGCCAACGTCGCGTTTCGTGACGAGGAGTTGCGTGTGAGCCGCAATGCAATCTTCAAGGAAGTGCTCGACTCCATGCGTATGCGGACCAATCGGATGCGGCATCTGAGCACGTCGTTGCCAGGTCGGATGCAACGCTCGTGCGCAGATCACCTGCGGCTGTGCGAAGCGTATGCGGAACGAGACGGCACGCTTGCTGCGGCGCTCAATCGTTCTATCGTGATAGGTGCGTTGAAATCCATCGAGAATATCTGGGTCGCCTGATCATCGAAGCTCTCCACTCGTATATCCGCTGGTACGAGGCAATCCGGATCAAGGTCTCGCCCGGCTCCCTCAGCCCACTTGAATACCGGAAGCGTGTTGGAATCGTGGCATAACCGGCCCCGGATTTTGGCCGCTCTCCTTCACGGCGCCGGCGGCAAGCTGCACCTCGATGCGCCCCGGCCGCGTTGCCACCGTCGCCCTTTGGCGGTCGCGTAATTCAGATCGACGGAATGATCGGCACGGAGACGGCGGCCGAGACGTAGAGGATGTCGTTCAAGCCCATCGATCGAAAGCCAGCCCATCCCGACTCGTCTCACCACCGCACACGCTCGGCCATTCTCGATGCCGTCACGGCAGCGTGCTGCCCGTTCGGGTACGAAGCCATTCGATGGCATGGGGATGCTCATGGATCTGCGACCCGCAGTGTTGGCGCTGTCGCGAATGGTCCATCGTTCACCTGGCTATATTTGTGATCACAAAACCAAATATTTTTGGGGTAGCATACGTAAAACTCTATTTTTGTGATCACATCGTGAGTGACATGCCATGAATGACGCTTTGAGCGGGTTCCTGACCCGGCACCGCATCCGCGAGGTGGAGTGTGTCATCCCCGACATGACGGGCATCGCGCGCGGCAAGATCCTTCCGCGCGATCTGTTCATGGCGTCGGGAGAGATGCGCATTCCCAAGAGCGTGCTGCTCAACACCGTGAACGGGCAACAGCCGGACAACAGCCCCTTCGTGGGCGATACCGACCCAGACATGGTCTGCAAGCCCGACGCCGCCACCGTGCGCATCGTGCCGTGGGCGGCCGAACCGGTGGCCGTGGTCATCCACGACTGCCTGGAATGGGACGGCCAGCCGGTGCAACTCTCGCCCCGCGCGGTGCTCCGCCGCGTGCTGGCGCTGTACGAAGCACGCGGTTGGCAGCCCGTCGTGGCGCCCGAGATGGAGTTCTATCTGGTGGCACGCAATCAGAACCCGCACGAGCCGCTGCAGCCGCCGCTGGGGCGCACCGGAAAGCCCGAGGTGGGGCGGCAGAGCTACTCCATCGACGCGGTGAACGACTTCGATCCGTTCTTCATGGAACTCTCCGCCTTCTGCGACCAGCACCAGCTGGGCGTGGAAACGCTGATCCACGAGGCTGGCCCGGGGCAGATGGAGATCAACTTCAGCCACGGCGACCCGCTCGACCTGGCCGACCGCGTTTTCCTGTTCAAGCGCACGGTGCGCGAGACGGCGCTGCGCCACGGCGTCTTTGCCACGTTCATGGCCAAACCCATGGAGGGTGAACCCGGCAGCGCCATGCACATTCATCAGAGCATCAACGACGGCGAAGGCCGCAATATCTTCAGTAATACCGACGGCGCGGCCAGCGAACACTTTCACCACTTCATTGGCGGACTGCAAACCTATATCCCGCAGGTGATGCCCATGTTGGCGCCCTACGTCAATTCATACCGGCGGCTGGCGCCATACATGTCGGCGCCCATCAACGTGCGCTGGGGGCAGGACAACCGCACCTGCGGTATTCGCGTCCCCAAGTCCGGCCCCGGCGCCCGCCGGGTCGAAAACCGCGTGCCCGGCGTCGACGCCAATCCCTATCTGGCCATGGCCGCCACGCTGGCCTGCGGCTACATCGGCATGCGCGACCGGCTGCCTCCCAGCGAGCCCACCGACGGCAGCGCGTGGAACGTCGCCCACGAACTGCCGCGCCATCTCGAAAACGCGATCGAGGCCATGCGCGCCTGCGATGCCATGAAGGAGGTGCTGGGCGAAATTTTCGTCGATGCCTTCTGCGCGGTGAAGGAACTGGAATTTTCCACCTACAACCGGGTGATCAGTTCGTGGGAACGAGAGCACCTGTTACTGCTGGTTTGAGGAGTCCGTAATGAACCACACCCTTCCACATACCGGCATCGAGCGCGAACGCGTACAGGCCTTGCTCGCACATGAACGCGCCGAATACGCGCAACGCAACCCGAAGTCGCAAGCGATGTCCACACGCGCCGCGCCGCAGCTGATGTTCGGCGTGCCGCTGCACTGGATGAACGACTGGTCCACGCCTTTCGCGCTGCACGTGGCGCAGGCCCAGGGCGCGCAACTCACCGACGTGGACGGCCACACGCTGGCCGACTTCTGCCTGGGCGACACCGGCGCCATGTTCGGCCATTCGCCCGCCGTCGTAACCGAGGCACTGGCGACCCAGGCACGGCACGGCCTGACCACCATGCTCCCCAACGAGGACGCATCCGTCGTGGGTGAATTGCTGGCTCGGCGTTTCGGCCTGCCGAAATGGCAGTTCGCCATGACGGCCAGCGACGCCAACCGTTTCTTGCTGCGCTGGGTGCGTGCCGCCACCGGGCGGCGTACCTTGCTGGTGTTCAACGGCTGCTATCACGGCACGGTCGATGACGTATTCGTCGACCTGGTGGACGGCCAACCCACGCAACGTGCCAGCCTGCTGGGCCAGGTACACGATCTCACCGCCACCACGCGCGTGGTGGAATTCAACGACCTGGCCGCACTGGAAGCCGCGCTGGCCCCGGGCGACGTGGCCTGCGTTCTGGCCGAGCCGGTGATGACCAACATCGGCATGGTGCTGCCCGAACCGGGCTACTGGGCGCAGGCGCAAGACATCATCCGCCGCCACGGCAGCCTGCTGGTACTGGACGAGACGCACACGCTCAGCAGCGGCCCCGGCGGCTATGCGCGCGCTCACGGCCTGCAGCCCGATGCCGTGGTGGTGGGCAAGGCACTGGGCGGCGGCATGCCATGCGCGGCCTATGGTTTCAGCGCCGTGCTGGCCGAGCGCGCCGAGGCCGCCAAGCGCACGGCACCGCCGGGCCACTCGGGCATCGGCACCACGCTTACCGCCAACCTGCTGGCCATGGCGGCGATGCGCGCCACGCTCACTCACCTGATGACGCCCCAGGTCTTCGCCCCCATGCACGCGCTGGCCGAGCAACTGGCCGCCGGGCTGCGCACGATCTTGGCCCGCCACGGCCTGCCGTGGTGCGTCACCCAGGTGGGCGCCCGGGTGGAGTTCCAGTTCTGCCCGCAGCCGCCGCGCAACGGCAGCGAGGCCGAGGCGGTCATGGATGCCGAGTTGGAGCACGCGCTGCATCTGGCCTTGCTGAACCGCGGCGTGCTGATCACGCCTTTTCACAATATGATGCTCGTTTGCCCTGACACGACTCCGATGCACGTGCAGCGCCTGCTCACCGCATTCGATACCGTGCTGGCTTCGCTCACCGCCGCTACCGATTCATGAGTAACGACATCGAACCCACCACCACGCAGCAGGACACGATCTACGCCACGTTGCGGCAATGGGTCACCGTAGGCCGCTTTCTTCCCGGCGAGCGCTTGAAGATCCGCAACGTGGCAGCCGAGATGGGGGTGGGGCAGATGCCGGTGCGCGCCGCGCTACAGCGTCTGGCCGCCGAAGGCGCGCTGGTGAACGTGCCCAACGCCGGAATGATCGTCCCCAGGCTGACGATGCCCGAATTCGACGATCTGCTGCAAATGCGCATGCTGCTCGAGGGCGAGGCCGCCGAGCGCGGTTGCCTGAGACTGGAGCCGGCCGAACTCGCCACGCTGCGCAAGCTTTGCCAGCGCATGGCGAAGGCGTTGAAGAACCCCGCGAATCGGCCGGCTCGCGCCCGCGCGCCCGCGGGAGACAAGCAAACGCTGCGGCAGCCCGCCGTTTCCTTGAAGGCCGACCAAGCCACCGATTACCTGGCCGCCAACGAAGACTTCCATGTCCTGCTCTACAAGGCGGCCGGCTCGCCGTTGCTGTTCGAGCTGATCGATACGCTGTGGCTGAAGGCCGGCCCAATCTCGAACCGTCTCTTCGACACGGCCGAAGCCTCCGCCGTGTTGAACGACGCCCACGAAGACCTGATGGATGCGCTGGACAGGCGGGATGCCGCCGCGGCGCGACGCGCGGTGGAGCGCGACATCTTCGTGGCGGGACAGTTTCTGAGGTCAACGCTAAAACGCGATTGAGCGCAGGCGCGACTCGACCGTCGCGCCGTCGCGCAGCCAGCGCCGACCTGTCCCGTCTCGTCCTCGAGCGTCATGAACGGCATACCGTTCGCGGTTCCCGGCCTGTGCCGTACCGTGACCACTCCGCACGCGCGCAAGCTGGACGCTGTGCAACGTCGCCCGTTGCTCGGCCGGCCTCCGAGGCCGCGGCCGGTTCGCGCGCGTGCGGACGTCGCCCCGATTCTGGTCGCTTGACGAAAAAGTGGACCATTTATAGAATGATCACTTCCTAAATGGAGTGATCAAAATGGTTCAGCCAGTCGCAGGCCGCTCTCGGGGCCGACCCAGAACCTTCGACGAGCAGCGGGTTCTCAGTCGCGCCATTGCCTTCTTTAGCGCGTCGGGGTATTCGGCCGCCGGGATCAGCGATCTGTCCAGGGCGACCGGTTTAACTACCGGTAGCCTCTACAAGGCCTATTCCGATAAAGAAGGCATCTTCGCCAAAGCACTCGAGTGTTATATCGCCCGACGCGAGGCGGAGGTGGCCGCCATACTGGCTGACGCGGAGAGCGGGCGCGCCGCTATCGCGGCATTGCTTGGCCTTTATGCCCGGCTTAGTCAGGGCAAAGAGGGCAAACTTGGCTGTCTGTTGGTGGCAGGGATTACAGAGTTACCTCAGTTTTCCCGCGTGGGCGTTGTAATGCGTGGCCAGCTTGCGCGGCGTCGCGATCTGCTGATCGCACTGGTCGGCCAGGGGCAAGACGACGGCTCGATCACGACCACGGCTGCCCCGGCGACGGTGGCCGATCTGTTGCTTGCGCTGCTGCAGGGAATGCGCGTGCTCGGGAAAGCCGAATCGTTCAGTGAAGATACGGACGCGTTCGTTGCGCTTGCACTCAAAGTCCTGGAATAACCATGAACGGCTCCGTTTTTTGGGCTCTCATCGGCGGGACCATGTTGCCACTGCAGGCGGTGATCAATGGGCGACTTGCGCGCCCGTTGGGATCGCCTCTTTGGGCAGCCGCCGCATCCGGCGCAGTCACAACGGTCGCGCTGGTCGTGATCGGTTTGGCGACCACTGGCGGTTTGCCGCGCGGCGAGGGCGGCGTCGATCTGCCGGTCTGGTCATGGAGCGGCGGCCTGTGCGGCGCGCTCGCACTGACAGCAATGACCGCCGCCGCGCCGCGACTCGGCGCTGCGACCATGATTTCGATGGTCATCACCGGGCAGGCGCTATTTTCCGTCGTGATCGATCAGTATGGGTTGTTCGGATCGGCCTCCCATCCCCTCACCGCACGGCGAGTCATCGCGGTCTTTCTGCTGATTGCGGGTGCCGTGCTTTTTTCGAAGAGGAATCCTTGATGATACATGGCGAGATGCCGGCGGCGCCCGCCGGCTTTGAACATCGTTTCGCGACGGCGAAAGGCTTGCGTTTTCACTATGTCGATGGCGGTGCGGGTGCCGCACGCACCATCGTCCTGCTCGCGGGCTTTCCCGAGAGCTGGTATGCGTGGCGCAAAGTGATGCCGTTACTGGCTAGCCGCTTTCGCGTCGTCGCCATCGATCTGCCAGGCCAGGGCGATAGCGATCGGCCGATGGATGGCTACGACACGCAAACGGTCGCGCAGCGCGTGCACGACCTCGTAAGCCATCTCGGACTCAAACGATACAGTCTCGCCGCCCACGACGTCGGCGCGTGGGTGGCATTTCCGTATGCACATCTGTTCGGCGAGGAGGTTGACGCACTGGCATTGCTGGATGCGGGCATTCCAGGCATTACCTTGCCGGACATGCTGCCGTCTTCGTCCGACCGGTCGTGGAAGACCTGGCACTTTTCCTTTCATGCCGTTCCGGACCTTCCCGAGATTCTTCTCGAAGGTCGTGAACGGGCCTATCTGGAATGGTTTTTCTGGAGCAAGACGGCCAACCCGGCGTGCTATGGCGAGGACGAGATAGCCGAGTATTTGAGGATCTACCGCGCGCCTGGGGGCATGCGTGCAGGCCTCGCGTTCTATCGCGCCGCGGCGCTTTCGGTCGAGCAGAACCGGGCGCTGTCGCACGAGCGGAAGCTGACGATGCCGTTGCTCGGCCTCAGCGCGGATCAGGGATCGATCCCGGACATGGCAGCCGCGCTTCGCCCGTTTGCAAACAACGTCACGGGCGAGATCGTCGCGAATTGCGGACACTTTCAGCCGGAGGAGCAGCCCGAAGCCGTGTCGGAGGCGTTGGTGCGGTTCTTCGCTTCACCGTGAGTTCGGTCGACCCAATGGATACGCGGCAACCGCTCCATTCTTTCAAAATGCCGCCGCATGTCCGGTGTGCTCGCCCGTTGCGTGGACGAGCCGATTGCCGCCGAGCGATTTTGCTCGATACAGTGCCTGGTCGGCAACCGAGAGCAAGTGGGTAAGCGAGGCCGTCTCATGATCCGATTCGGCCAGGCCGATGCTGACGGTCGCGCGGATGCGATTGCCGTCAGCGCCATGCGATATCGCCGCAAACCGGTTTGCGACGGTCTCGGCCACCGCGCTTGCGCGGTGGGCGTCGTAACCTGGCAGCAGCGCAGCGAATTCTTCGCCGCCGATGCGCGCGAGGACCACGCTCGTCTCGGTGTCGACAACGGATCGGACCGTATCCGCGAATGACTTCAATACGTCGTCGCCGGTTTTGTGCCCGAAGCGATCGTTGATTCTCTTGAATTGATCGAGATCAAATGCAAGGAGAGTGGTCGGTAGCCGACGTATCCCGTGCTCGTTGATCACCCGCTCTCCCTCTTCAAAGAACAGCCGGCGATTCCCCAGGCGAGTCAAGTAATCGGTACGGGACTCCTGCAAGAGTTCGCCATGAATTTCTTCCCGCGTCAGGCGGAGCAACGTCATCGGCAAAATAACGGAATAAAGGACGCCCTCGTACATGGTGATTTTGCTGGCAATCGATTGTGCGCCCGCTCCACAGGCCGAGACCAGCCATGGCAGAGCGAATGCTCTGGCGGCATAGAACAGTGCGTGGATCCCCGTGACCGCCACTGCGACGCGTCGGGATTGAACCGCTGGAATGCCGTCGCGTCGCGTGAGTTCGAAGGCCGTCATGGCGGAGACGAGCGCGATCGGGATGGCGCTGACATAGAGCCATATGACCGTCTGGGAGGACGCTGTAGAGGCCGCCCATGTAAGCCCCATCAAGAGAAGCAAACCCATTGAGCTTCCGACATACCGTCGGCCATTGAACATTGCCACGGCGTGCAGAACCAGGAGATAGCCACCCAGAATCACGAGGTTGCTCACGGCGGCGCCAGCGGCGCCCAGCAATTCGCGCCGAAATGCCGCCAGCGCGCAGCCGCTTCCGAGTGCCGCATATCCAATCGCCAGCATGCGCAGTTCGTCGCCGCGCTTGGGATGGGAAATATGCTCCCAGTACGTCATGGCGGAACTGGCAAGCAACGTTCCGATCGCCAGGAGGTAAAGGGTAGCTAGATCGACTGTCATTGCCGACGCCAAGGCGGGTCCCCGCCACGACGAGGAAAGGTTGAGGGAATACCGGGATAACGGCAGATGCGTCGAATTCTTGAAAAAAGTCCGGGCGGACCGCCGGCGGCATGAACCCGTGTTTCCGACAGAGGCGGCCAGGCATCGCGAGCAGCGATGGCGGGGCGACGATCAATGCCACGTTGCGAATGGGTGGCCGCGCCTCGATGTTGCAAGCGCCGCGGTTTCGAGGCGTTCCGGAAAAGGGGCCATGTCCGCCATGAAGACGCCAACGATCGAGGCACTTCCGGCAGCCGCCTGCTTCGTCGACGTGTGCCTGACGTTATGCTTTCCTACGCGAAGCATTTCGCGAACGCGGAGGCTGCTCGATCTGCCGAAACGGAACACTTCGCAGCGGAATCGGCGGTCTTCATGAAACCGTCTCCCAACCCGGACGCGCGTCGCGGGCGGCAGCAGGCGCACGAGCCAGGCCGGCCCTCGCTAACGAAACGCCCGCATCTGCCCCGTCATCATCTGCAGCATCTTGTTGGCCGCCACCGACAGCTTGCGGCCCACGCGCGTGACCATGTGCGCCTCGGCGTTCTCGAGGATCGGATGCGCGATCTCGATTGCGAACAACTCCTTGGCCTGCAGTTCGGCCGTTACCGCGAAGGCCGGCATCACCGCGATGCCGAGCCCGGACTTCACGAACTCCTTGAGGATCGCGAATGAATTGGTGGTGACGCTCGGGGCGAGCCGCACGCGCTCGGCGTATTCCACGGCCTCCATCATCTGCCGCGTGCCGTAGGACGGGTGGGTGGCCGCCAGCGGGTAGGTGGCGAGCTGCTGCACCGTCAGCACCTTGTGGCTGCGGCGCGGGAAGTCCGGGCCGACGATCGCCATCATCGGCTGCCGCTTCGACGCGCGCGACACCAGCTTGGGCTCGGCGGGCGGGTTGTAGACCAGGCCGATCTCGCCCTCGTCGTTCGAGATCTTGCGGATCACGTCGTTGGTGCTGCCCACGTCGAGGTTGACGCGGATCCCGGGGAACTGCCGGCAGAACTGTTGCATCGGCCCGGCCAGCAGGTCCGACACGAAGCCCTCGCCGAGCACCAGGCTGACCTCGCCGGTCTTGAGCCCGCGCAGTTCCTGCAGGCGCGAGATGAGGTCGTCGCGGTGCGCGAGCTGCTCGCGGAAATACTCGATCACGCAGCGTCCCGCCTCGGTGGGCGTCACGCCGCGCGCGTGGCGCTCCACCAGGGTGGCGTCGAGCTCCTTCTCCAGCAGCCCGATCTGGCGGCTCACGGCCGATGGCGCCACGTCGAGCCAGTCGGCCGCGGCGCGAATCGTGCCGCAACGCACGGCCTCGTAGAAATAGACGATCCGGCTGTCGGTCAGGGTATCGCTCATGATCCAGGTGTTCTAAAAAAGAGAACAATATCAATATTGGCGTTGATTGATTATACGGGTCGCCGGACGGAACATCGTTGTCATGCAAGGCGGGCGCAAGCTGATGCGCCGGCCTCGAACCAACAGCTATCAGGAGTCGTCGGATGAAAACGGTGGGCGTGATCGGTCTGGGCAACATGGGGCGCGGCATGGCGGGTTCGCTGCGGCGCGGCGGCTACACGGTGCTCGGTTACGACGCGGCGCCCGGCGTGGCGCTCGCGCTGGCCGGGCAGGCGGTGCTGTCGGCGCGCGAGTCGGTGGCCGAGATCGCGCGCGACGCCGACGTGCTGCTGCTGTCGCTGCCGACTTCGGCGGTGGTCGAGGCGGTGGTGCTGGGCGCGGGCGGCGTGCTCGAGAACGCAAAGCCGGGCAGCATCGTGATCGACACCACCACGGCCGATCCGGACAGCACGCGGCGCGTGGCGGCGGCCCTGGCCGAGCGCGGCATCGGCTTCGTCGACGGCCCGGTGAGCGGCGGCCCGAAGGGCGCGGCCACCGCCACCATGACCATGGTGCTGGGCGGCTCGGACAGCGATATCGCGGCCGTCGAGCCGATCCTCGCGGTGATCAGCGCCAAGCGCGTGCATGTGGGCCCGGTGGGCGCCGGCCACGTCACCAAGCTGCTCAACAACCTGTTGACCGGCGTGCACCTGCTGGTCGCCAGCGAGGCGGTGCGCACCGCGCACGCGGCCGGCGTCGATCCGGAAAAGCTGGTCGAGGCGCTCAACGGCGGCTCCGGCCGCAACAGCGCGACGCTGACCAACTACCCGACGTGGATCTTCAACGGCAAGTTCGATTCCGGTTTCACCATGAAGCTGATGCGCAAGGACGTGCGGCTCGCGCTGGGGCTGCTCGACCAGTTCGACAGCGTCGCGCCGGTGGCGCGCGAGGCCGCGCGCGTGTGGGCCGCCAGCGAGGGTTCCGTCGCCGACGGCGAGGACTTCAACCGCATCGTCGACTTCCTCGACCCTGCCTGAGGCCGGGCAGCTCGCGCCACGATCCCGTTCGACCTACTTATACGGATACCCGACATGACCCAGCACGCAGACCAGTTGCTCGCCGCCTTCGCGCATTTCTTCCCCGGTGCCGCCACGATCGGCTCGTATATCGACGGCGAACTCGTCGCCGGCCAGGGCGACACGATCCAGCTTGACGATGCGGCGACGGGCGAGGCCACGCTCGCCTATCGCGACGCCGGCGCGGCCGTGATCGACCATGCCGCCGAAAGCGCGCGCCGCGCGCAGCGCGAGTGGTGGGCGCTCACGCATGCCGCGCGCGGCCGCGTGATGCAGGAAGTGGCGCGCGCGATCCGCGCCGAGGCCGAGGCGATCGCGCGGCTGGAGGCGCTGGGCTCGGGCAAGCCGATCCGCGACTGCCGGGGCGAGGTGGCCAAGGTCGCCGAGATGTTCGAGTACTACGCGGGCTGGACCGACAAGTTCTACGGCAGCGTGATCCCGGTGCCGACGTCGCACCTCAACTACACGCGCCGCGAGCCGGCCGGCGTGGTGCTGCAGATCACACCCTGGAACGCGCCGGTGTTCACTTGCGGCTGGCAGGTCGCGCCCGCGGTGGCGATGGGCAACGGCGTGCTGCTCAAGCCGTCGGAGCTGACGCCCTTCACGTCGCTGGCGCTTGCCCGGCTCGGCGAGCGGGCCGGGCTGCCGCGCGGCCTGGTCAACGTGCTGGCCGGCTTCGGTCACACCACCGGGCAGGCGGCGATCGCGCATCGCGTGGTGAGCAAGGTGGTGTTCGTCGGCTCGCCGGCCACCGGCGCGCGCATCGCCGAGGCCGCCGCGCGCCGCGTGCTGCCCTGCGTGCTGGAGCTGGGCGGCAAGTCGGCCAATATCGTGTTCGCCGATGCCGACCTCAAGCGCGCGGCGCTGACCGCCCAGGCGGCGATTTTTGCCGGCGCGGGCCAGAGCTGCGTGGCCGGCTCGCGTCTGCTGGTGCAGCGCGCCGTCTACGACGAATTCGTCGCGATGGTGGCTGCCGGGGCGAAGAAGATTCGTGTCGGCGCGCCGCTCGACGAGGCGACCGAGGTCGGCCCGATCAACAATCGCAAGCAGTACGACCACGTGATGTCCATGATCGCGCGCGGCGTGGCGGCAGGCGCCACGCTCGCCAGCGGCTCGGCCGAGCGCGTCGGGGAGGGCCGCGGCTACTTCGTGGCGCCCACCGTGCTGGCCGGCGTGTCGAATGCGATGGAGGTGGCGCGCACCGAGATCTTCGGGCCGGTGGTGGCCGCCATCCCGTTCGACACCGAGGAGGAGGCGATCGCGATCCCCAACGACACCGACTTCGGCCTGGCCGGCGCGGCCTGGACCACCGACGTGGCGCGCGCGCATCGCGTGGCCGCGCAGGTGAATGCCGGCACCTTCTGGGTCAACGGCTACAAGACCATCAACGTGGCCTCTCCGTTCGGCGGCTACGGCATGAGCGGCTACGGCCGCTCGAGCGGGGTCGAGGCGCTGTACGAATACACGCAGACCAAGAGTGTGTGGGTCGAGACGGCCGAAGCGCCGCCCACCGCGTTCGGTTATCTGTAACCACCGGCCCGCATGCGACGGCAGCCGGGCTTCAAGGGGAGACTCGTCATGGAACACGCATTGGGTATCGAGCGCCGCGAGCTGGGCGGCGCGGCCACCGCCAAGGTCCTGCTTTACGCGGCCGGCATCCTGCTGGTGGCGGAATGGATCGGCTCGTTCACGTTCAAGATCGGACCGGGCAAGGTCGTGCTGCTGCCGATGATCTGGGCGCTGCTGCTCGGCGCCGCGGTGGGGCTGGCCAGCGCGCGCTGGAACAGCAGCGCGCGCCTGAGCGTGCCCGACCAGTTCTTCGCGGCCGCGATCCTGCAGCCGGCGCTGCTGCTGTTCGTTTCCAAGCTCGGGCTGATGGTGGGCAGCGCACTGCCCAAGCTGGCATCGGCGGGCTGGGCGCTGGCCTTCCAGGAATTCGGCCACTTCGTCGGCACCATCCTGCTCGGCCTGCCGCTCGCGTTGCTCCTCGGCATCAAGCGCGAGGCGATCGGCGCGACCTTCTCGGTAGGCCGCGAACCGAGCCTGGCGATCATCGGCGAGAAGTACGGGATGGATTCGGCCGAGGGCCGCGGCGTGCTGGCCGAGTACCTGACCGGCACCGTGTTCGGTGCGGTGTTCATCGCCGTGTTCGCCGGTTTCGTGAGCAGCCTCGGCATCTTCGATCCGCTCGCGCTGGCGATGGGCTCGGGCGTCGGCTCGGGCAGCATGATGGCGGCCGCGTCGGGCGCGATCGCCGCGCAGCAGGACCCGGAGACGGCGAAATCGGTGCTCGCGTTCGCCGCGGCCAGCAACCTGATCACCACCACCATCGGCACCTACTTCACGCTGTTCATCTCGCTGCCGCTCGCGGTCTGGGGCTATCGCGTGCTGGAGCCGCTGATCGGCCGCACCACCAAGGCATCGGCGCAGCCCGGGGCGGCCAGCCCGTCGCTGGGCGACGTGCGGACCGAGGCGCCCACGCTCGGCTACGGCGGCAAGCTGCTCGCCTGGATCGTGACGGCCGCGATGGCGCTGGTGTGCGACTGGATCGCCCACGGCACCACCCCGCTGGAGGGACTGCCGGGAATGGCGATCATGGTGGGCGCGACGATCGTCGGCGATGCGCTGGCACGTGTGACGGGGCGTCGGATTCCGGCGGTCTGCTGGGTATCGGTGGTGGCGATGTTCCTGACCTCGCCGTGGTCGCCGTGGGCTTCGCAGATCGCCGCGCTCAGCTCGCACAACGATTTCCTTGGCGTGACCACGCCGATGCTGGTGTTCGCGGGGCTGTCGATCGCCAAGGACATCCCGGCCTTCCGCCGGCTCGGCTGGCGCATCGTGCTGGTGTCCTTCGTGGCCAATGCCGGCACCTTCATCGGCGCGACCCTGGTGGCGCAGCTGTTCCATATCTGACCCGAGGCCTCGCGGCACGGCGGCGGTCGGCATGGCCGTCCGCCGCCGTGCCGCGACGACCGACGAGAGCGCTCCCATCCGCATGAAACTGATCGATTCCATCGTCGCGCACGCCGACGAACTGACGGCGATACGCCGCGATATCCATGCCCATCCCGAGGTGGGCTACGACGTATTCCGCACCGCCGAACTCGTCGCCGAGCGGCTCGAGCAATGGGGTTACGCCGTCACGCGCGGCGTCGGCCGCACCGGTGTGGTCGGCACCTTGAAGCGCGGCGGCAGCATGCGTGCGATCGGCCTGCGCGCCGACATGGATGCGCTGCCCGTGCAGGAGGCCAACACCTTCGCGCATCGTTCGACGGTGCCCGGCGCGATGCATGCGTGCGGCCACGACGGGCACACCGCGATGCTGCTGGGGGCCGCGCGCCATCTGGCGCGGCATGGCGAGTTCGACGGTACCGTGCAACTGTTCTTCCAGCCGGCCGAAGAGACGGGCGGCGGCGCGCGCGCGATGATCGAGGACGGCCTGTTCGAGCGTTTTCCGGTGGATGCCGTGTTCGGGCTGCACAACTGGCCCGGCATCGCGGCCGGCGATTTCGCGGTGCGGCCGGGGCCGCTGATGGCCTCGACCAGCCTGTTCCGGATCAACCTGCGCGGCGCCGGCTGCCACGCGGCCATGCCGCACCTGGGCCGCGATCCGGTGTTCGCGGCGGGGCAGGTGCTGAGCGCCTTGCAGGGGATCGTCACGCGCAACCGCAATCCGATCGACGGCGCGGTGCTGTCGGTTACGCAGGTGCATGCGGGCGAGGCGATGAACGTGGTGCCGACCGATGCCTGGCTCGGCGGCACGGTGCGGACCTTCTCCGAGGCGACGCTCGACCTGATCGAGACGCGCATGCGTGCCGTGGTGGCCGCGACGGCCGCGGCCTTCGATTGCGAGAGCGAGGTGGATTTCCAGCGCCAGTATCCGGCTACCGTGAACGACGCCGAGCAGACGGCGGTGGCGGTGACGGTGATGCGCGAGCTGGTGGGCGACGCGCATGTGAACGCCGCCGTCGATCCGACCATGGCGGCGGAGGACTTCTCGTTCATGCTGCGCGAGAAGCCGGGTTGTTATGCGTTCCTCGGGAACGGGGTGGGCGATCATCGCGTGCATGGGCATGGCGGCGGCCCTTGCCTGCTGCATAACGCCAGTTACGACTTCAACGATGCGTTGCTGCCGGTGGGCGCGAGTTATTTCGTGAGGCTGGTGGAGCGGGTTTTGGCACGGTAGGCAGGCAGTGGCGAGTTTTCGCGGCCGAGCGTGATGAACGAGCGCCGCCGAGGTGAGCTCGGTGTGGGGCGCCCGTCCGCAAGCCGCATGCAGTCACGCGTTCAAGCGTATGTCTGGACATGCGCCCACGGTATATCGACGTGGGCAGCGAGCGCGGCGACGTTTGACGAGAACTTGATGCGAAGGCCGCGACGTTGCCGGGCTCGCTCACGAGAGGTAGTCCGCGGTGCTGACGCATCCTCCCGCCTCCTGAAGCGTGGCGGCCGCGCGACAGCCCCGGATGGGCGTTCTCGGCAGGTGTTATATTGCGCGCGCATGCGCCCCGACCGATGAGCCAGAAAAATCAGTATCCGCGGATCGGCGCGCCATAGAACGACAACAACGACGGGCCCGTCGCGCCATCGGTACAGCCTCTTCGTGACCAGCGCCAGGCCCATGGGTCTATGCACCGAGGGGATCGACATGAACCGGGTCTATCGGCTGGTCTGGAGCCGTAGCTTGCGTGCTCCGCAAGTGGTATCCGAACGCACGAAGGCGTCACACGGCGGGGCCGACGCCGGTCATGGCGCCACGCCCGCGCACCGCCGCGCTTCCATCGCTTCCATCGTTTCCATCGGCGTGTCGCTCGGCCTGGCCGGTGCGGCTGTCCCGGGCTGGGCCGTCACGTGCTCTGCCGGCACCATCGCGAATTGCAGCGCCCCCGGCGGCGACGGCATCCCGGACCGAAGCGGCAACGGCGGCAGCGGTAACGGCGGTGGCGGGGGTTCCTCCACGTTGGGCGGAGGCTCCGCCACGGTCCAGGTTCCCGGCGGCGCCACGTCGGGCGGGACAGGCGGCACCGGCGCGACGAACGACAGCGGTCAGGGCGGCCCCGGCGGTGCGCCCGCGGTGGTGCTCGCCGGCGATGCGGTGATCAACGCGAACGCGCAAGGCGGCGCAGGTCAGTCCTTCGATGGATTCAATTTTGCCGGCGGCGCCGGCGGCGGTGGCGCGGGCGTGTATTCGACCGGCACGAGCGTGACCGTCGGCAACGGCGTGACCGTGCAGGGCGGCACCGGCGGGAATGGCGGGGCCGGCACGTCGGGTCCTGCGTCGAACGGCGGCGGTGGCGGCGGCGGAGGCGGTGGGCTGGTCATGGTGATACCGGCGGGCGAGGTGACGAACCAGGGGGCGCTCGTCGGCGGAAACGGTGGCAACGGGGGCGGCGGCGGAAACCCGGGTGGCGGCGGTGGCGGCGGCGACGGGCTGCTGACCTTGGGGCCCGGTTCGCAGGTGACCAATCTCGGGACCATCGTCGGTGGTGTGGGCGGCGTCGGCGGCGGCGGCGCAAGCACGGCCGGCGCCAGCGGCGCGGGCGTCAACCTCGCTGGCGGCTTCACCGTGCTGGTCAACGTCGGCATGATCGGCGGCGGCGCCGGCAACGGCGGGGCCGCCGGCGCCGGTGTCATCGCCAATGGCAGCGATGTCGTCGTCAACGGCGGCACGATCGCGGGCGGCTTGTACGCGGACGGCGTGACGCGTGCGGCAGCCATCCGTTTCAACGGCACGAACAATACGCTGCAGTTGGTCACCGGGTCCAACATCGTCGGTAGCCTCGAGGTGGCGGCCGGGGCGACGACCACCATCACCGCGGGCTCCGCGGGGCTCTCGTTGTCCAACCAGGTCACGCTCGGCGATGCCGCCTCCCGCGTGACCTTCGATTCCACCACGACCGACCTCGTGGTGTCAGGCGTGGTATCCGGGGCGGGCAACGTGGCCGTGCGCGGTGGCCGAACGATCACGCTGACGGGAGACAACACCTATACCGGCGGCACGACGATCAGCGCCGGCACGCTGCAGATCGGCAGTGGCGGCACCACGGGCTCCGTCGTCGGGGACATCGTCGACAACGGCACGTTGGCGTTCAACCGCAGCGACACGGTGTCGTATGGCGGCACCATCAGCGGGACGGGCAACCTCGTGCAGGCGGGAAGCGGCACGCTCGCGATAGCCGGCGCTGCCGGCTATGCGGGGAGCACCGCCATCAATGCCGGCACGCTCGCGCTGATCGGCGCGGGCAGCATTGCCGCTTCCAGCGGCGTCGTGAACAACGGCACGTTCGATATCTCGGGGACGACCGCCGGCGCCACGATCAATGCGCTGACCGGCACGGGCACGGTCGCGCTGGGCGGCCGGACGCTGACGCTCGCCAATGCGGCCGGCACGTTCAGCGGCGCCATTGGCGGCACGGGCGGGCTGACCGTGGCGGGCGGCACGCAAACGCTGTCGGGTGCCAACGGCTTTACCGGCGCAACGTCGATCAACGCCGGCACGCTGGCGTTGACCGGTTCGGGCAGCGTCGCCGCGTCCAGCGGCGTCGTCAACAACGGTACGTTCGATATCTCGGGGACGACTGCGGGGGCGACGATCAATACGCTCACCGGGACGGGCACGGTTGCGCTGGGCGGCCGCACGTTGACGCTGGCCAGTGCAGCCGGCACGTTCAGCGGCGGCATTGGCGGCAGCGGCGGGCTCACCGTGGCGGGCGGCACGCAAACGCTGTCGGGCGCCAACGGCTTTACCGGCGCAACATCGATCAACGCCGGCACGCTTGCGCTGACCGGTTCGGGCAGCGTCGCCGCGTCCAGTAGCGTCATCGACAACGGCACGTTCGACATCTCGGGGACAACCGCCGGCGCCACGATCAACGCGCTCACCGGCACGGGCACGGTTGCGCTGGGCAGCCGCACGCTGACGCTCGCCCATGCAGCCGGCACGTTCGGCGGGACCCTCGACGGGACGGGCGCACTGACCGTCGGCGGCGGGACGCAAACACTGTCGGCGGCGAATGCCTACACGGGCGCCACCACGGTCAATGCCGGCACGCTGGCGCTGACCGGCGCCGGCAGCATTGCCGCCTCGAGCGGCGTCGTCAACAACGGCACGCTGGACATCTCGGCGACCACTTCCGGCGCCACGATCAACGCGCTCACCGGCACGGGCACGGTCGCGCTCGGCAGCCGCACGCTGACGCTCGCCCATGCATCCGGCACGTTTGGCGGCACCGTCGGCGGCAGCGGCGGGCTGACCGTGGCGGGCGGTACGCAAACGCTGTCCGGCGTGAACACCTATACAGGGGCGACGACGGTCAACGCGGGCACGCTCGCGTTGTCGGGCGCCGGGCGGCTGGGGGCGTCCACGTCGGTCGCGCTGGCCGGCCCCGTGGCCGCGCTCGACCTGTCCGCGGCCGGCAGCCAGACGGTCGCGCATCTGTCCGGCGTGGCAGGCAGCCGCGTGATGCTGGGCGGCAGCGCGCTCACGCTGTCCGACGACTCGTCGCAGACATTCAGCGGCAGTCTCGTCGGCACCGGCGGCTTGGTCAAACGAGGCGCGGGCATGCTGACGCTGAACGGTGTCAGCAACGCGTTTTCCGGAACGACGACGGTGGCGGGCGGCACGTTGGCCGTCGGCGACGCGGCGAATGCCGGCGCGGTGCTCGGTGGCAATGTCGTGGTGAATCCGCTCGGCGCGTTGCGCGGCCACGGCACGATATCGGGCGACGTCGGCAGTAGCGGCGTGGTCGCGCCGGGCGGCTCGATCGGAACGCTGTCCGTGGGCGGCAACTATACGCAGGCGGCCGGCGGCACGCTGTCGATCGAGGTCAGCCCGACGGAGGCATCGCAACTGCGCGTAGGCGGTGCCGCGACGCTCGACGGCGCGTTGGCCGTTCTGTTCGATCCCGGCACCTATACGTCCCGCCGCTACACCGTGCTGAGCGCGGCCAACGGCGTGACGGGTCAATTCGCGAAGGTCGTCACCACCACGGCCGGCGCGAATCTCGGCGCGCTGCAACCGTCGGTGAACTACGGCGCCAACGCGGTCGACCTGCTGCTCGCCGAGCCGACCGGCCCCGGTACGCCGGCCGGCCCGACGATCATCGCGCCGACCAGGACGTCGATCTATACGGCGCTCGGCACGACGGCCTTGCTGCAGGCGCAGAGCGCCAGCTCGACGCTGCTCGGGCGTCTGGCGGCTCCGGAGGATGACGCGGCCGGCGCCAGCAACGTGTGGGCCGTTGCCAGCGGGTCCAGCACCAAGGTGGGCGGCACGAGCGGCGCGCCGGGCTTCCTCACGCACGCGTATGGGTTCCTGGCGGGCGGGCAGGGACGGCTCGGCGACGCCACGGTCGGTGCGGCCGGCGGCTACACGCACACCGCGTTGTCCGAAGACACGACAGGCGCATCGGGCGCCATCGACACGCTGCGCGTCATGTTGTACGGCGCGCAGCCGATCGGCGCGGTCAACCTGTCGGCCACGCTCGGCTACGGTCTCGATTTCCTGTCGCAGAAACGGCCATTCGGTAGCGCGGGTACCGCCGAAGGCGACCATCTCGGCCACGAATTCACCGCCGCCACGCAGGCCAGCCTGCCGATGGCGGCCGGCGGCTTCCGGTTCGCGCCGCACGTCGGGCTGCGGTATGCGTACGTGCGCGGCAGCGGCTTCGGGGAGGACGGCGCCAACGGCCAGAACCTGCACGTCGGCCCCGACAACGCGAGGAGCCTCCAGCCGTACGTGGGTGTATCGCTCGACAAGGCGTTCGGCGATGCCGTGCGCCCGGTCGACGTCCAGCTTCGCGTCGGCTATGCGCACGAGGTGCTGCGCGGCCGCCGCGTGGTCCAGGTGCAGAGCCAGGACGGGACCGTGTTCGCGGCGGCGGGTGCCGATCTGCCGCGCTCGTTCCTGACCACGGGCGTCAGCGTCACGCTGCAGGCCGCCAAGACGACCACGGTATCGCTCGGGCTGGATGCGACGATCGATACGGGCCATGTGTCGGCGCAGTCGGCATATGTGCGGGTCAATTCCAGGTTCTGACCGCATGGGAACGGCGATGGTGAAACGGGTCTTGGTTCGAAGCGAAGAAGCGGGCCAGCAAAACTGTGACGCCGTCGGGCGTGCCCGAGCGGCTCGGTCCTGTCGACGGGCTTGCTCGCGATCCATTGATGTGACGGGTTGTCGTCGTATTCAATCGATCGATTGACCGACGCAAATTCCCTATGACAAAGACACACATCGGAAATCGCACGATCGCAGGTGCGCGCGCCGGCCGCCCACTTTCTGTGTGCTTTGCCCTCCTGACCGTATTGAGTCTATGCCCGCCATTCGGCAGCGTGCATGGGCAGCCACCAGATGAAGCGGCATCGGCCTCGCGCGTCGAATCCCGATTCCCGGCGAGCCTGACTGCAACGCAGGCACTGCAAGGCATGCTCGAGCTGATTCAGGGCAGCCATCGCGCGACCGACATCACGCCCGAAACGGTGCACCGTCTCTTTGGCGTGCAGACCCAAGCGTTGGGCCAAGACGAATTCGGCTACGGCCAACGCCTGCAAGGTAACTGGGCGTTCAGCCTCCAACGGCTGACGCGCGGGGATACAGGCCCGCGCATGGATCTGATCTTTGACCCGATTCCCGGAACACCGGCTTCCCCGCTGCCGGCGACATGCGAGCCGGATTTCGCGCGGTTCACGGGCGCACTGGAGTCCATGGGATTCAGGCGCCAATCGCGCTATGGCGAACACGGCCGCCGGATCTCCGATGTCTTCGAACGGCAAGGCATGTCCGTGGAGGTATTCCCGCTCAGGGCGTCTGCCGACAATGGCGAACCGCTCGGCCCGACCTGCGTAAAAATGGTGCTGGTGCGATAGGGCCATCTGTTTGCACGCCGCGCACGCGAACACCGCGCGGGCCACACGCGTGCCGCGCCGGTGTTGCACGGCAGAATCATTTTCCGTTGAATTTTCCGTTGATCCACGGTGCGCTTGCCGATGCCCGACCAGGCCGGCAGCGATCGGGCGCCCCGTCCGACGCAGCGCCAAATTGCCTCGCATCGTCCGTCGAGACGATTCTCACCGCTTCATTCCATTACCGGCCGCGTGCGCCGTATCGGCGTTGTAACGTTTTGAGGTCGGTTTTCCCGTGCCGGATGCTCGACATCGCCGCTGGCCGTCCCGACAACGCAGTTGCGAGACTGGCACGGTGTTCGCTTCACCGGGGGCGGTAGGAACGATAGTCGCCATGCACTCCTGATCGTCCGACGAATCGACGCGCATGCGTCGCGGGGCGCCCGAAACACGGCACGTTCGCTCTGCGCCGCCAGCCGATGGCGCGCCCCGATTCGGACGCAGACCGCTCGATCACGATGAGCGCAACGCGCAGGCCGTGACGAGTCGCGCATCGGCTGTCATCCCACCTCCTACGGGGAGAGAAAAAATGTCGGCCAAGTCAATCCGGACCCTACGAGCGTTTCTGATCGTCTTTTCCGTTTGCCTGATGACATTGGCACCCGGGCGGGCGAGCGCACTGTCGAACCAGTTGCTGTTGCTGCTGCCGGACAACTTCACGCTGCCGGACCCGCGTGTGTCCGCGTGGCTCGATTCCGCGTCGGAGGAGGGGCTGCAGATCTCGCTGATCAGCGACACGCAGTTCAAGCAGGGCGGCGCGTCGCTGCAGCAGTACCAGGGGCTCATCCTGCCCGACCAGGTGCATACGGTCGCCGACGACACGCTCGTGACCGCGATCCAGAACTACGCATTGAACGGCGGGCGCGTGATGCTCGTCTATGATTTCGGCGTACTGAACGCGACGGGTTTCTATCCGGCCGGGCAATCGCGCTTCAGCTCGATGGCCGGCGTCAACTACGTGCTCTACGACACGCTCGGCGGCAACATGATCGGCCTCGGCAACGTGACCGGCATGAGCAGCACGTTGCGCGCGCTACAGATTCCTCCGGGGAAGTCGATGGCATGGCCGGGCTCGACGACGGCCGCGACCGCGTTGGCCGCAACCGCGTCGACGCCGTCGACCGGCTCGACGACGAACCCGCTGCTCTACCTGCAGCCGAGCCCGTCGAACCCGGGCGGGCTTGCCGGTTACAACCATCAGGCGTATTTCACGTACAAGACGGTGAACGGGCGCATGACCGGCGTGCCGCTGAATCTCGGGCGCGTGTCGGCCGGTGCAAAGGTCCGGTCCGGATCGTATGCGCCGACCTCGACGATGCTGTCGCCGGTATCGACGGCGACGAATGGCGCGACGTCGCTCGCGAGCGCGTCGCCCGCCGCGGCGACCGACGTGCTCGAAGGCATCTCCGGCTACGTATACGGCTTCCTCACCTATCCGAGCTACGTCACGCAAGGCACGTATACCGGCACGACGCTGCTGACGTCGCCGAACTTCGGGCTCGTCGCCGGCTATCAGGCGTATGGAAACGGCGGCGTGATGTTCGTCAACCTGCCGCTCGCGTATCTCGACGGGCAAACCGACGGCATGCCGATCCACGGCTTCCTGCATTACTTCACGACGAACATCCTGTCGATGCCGCACCTGTCGCTGCAGCCGCGCGCGCAGGCCGGGATGGTGCTGAACTGGCACTTCTGTGCGCGAGACCAGATTCAGCCGGCGCAGTACCTGAAGAATTACGGCGTCTGGAACAGCGGCCCGTATTCGATCGTGATGACGGCTGGCCCTGACGACGTGACGATCGGCGACGGTCTCGGCATCAATCTGACGAACAATACGCAGGCGAAGCAGCTGGTCGCGTTCCTGCTCAAGCGCGGGCACAAGATCGGCAGCCACGGCGGCTGGGCGCACGACTACTGGGGGGCGAACGCCAGCGAAACCAACGCGAGCACGTTCACGCAGTATCTGGTGCTGAACCACAATGCGGTGCAGTCGGTGACGGGCAAGCCGGACGTCGAGTGGGCGGCCCCGGAAGGCAATACGCCGACGTGGTCGGTGAACTGGCTCGAAGCGAACGGCTACTCCGGCTACTACTTCACCGGCCATACCGGCAACGCGCAAACGCGTGCGTATCGCAACGGCTCGCTGCCGAATCCGGGCATCTGGGCGTTTCCGGTGATGCCGTTCGGCAAGTATGCGACGTTCGAAGAGTTCCAGGAGTTCGCGGTGCCGACGACGGACGTCCAGGACTGGTACATGTCGCTGATGAATTTCGTCGTCGCGAACCGCACGAGCCGGTTGATCTACATGCACCCGCTCGGCGCGTCGTGGTATCCGAACGTCGTCACGGCGATTCTCGGCTACGCCGCGTCGCTGGCGACGACCGGCCAGTTCAAGTGGTTCACGATGGATCAGCTCACGCAGTTCGACCGGCGCCGCCTGCTCGTGAACTGGACGGCGACCGATACCGGCACGAGCTGGACGTTCAGCGCGACGCAGCCGACCAGTCTGCAGGACATGACGTGGCTGTTGCCGAAGAGCACGTACCAGTTGCCGAGCGTGAAAAGCGGCAGCGCGACGGTCGTGAGCACCGATCCGGTCAACTGGCTGGTCATCGCGGGTTCGGGCAAGTCGCTGTCGTTCACGAGCGCCAAGGTGCACTGATGCGCGCCGGCTCCTTAGTCAACGGGGAACACCATGAAGCAAGCGTTGTTTGCGCGTGTGCTGTGCATGCTGGCCGTATCGGCGAGCATCGCGGCGATGGCCGGCGTGTCGGTCGCCCAGTCCGCGCATCGAGCGCCGAGCGGGTTTGCACGGCCGCCGCTCCATCTGCATGGATCCGCGAAACGGAATCCGGTGGGCCTGTCGCCGCAGCAGATTCGCCGCTTCTACGGATTCGACGCGTTGCCGGCGCGCGGCTACGGTGGCGACGATCAGGTCATCGCGATCGTCGATGCGTACGACAATCCGAACGTCGAGGCCGATCTGCGCTCGTTCAGCCGCACGTTCGGCCTGCCGCCGTGCGCGTCGCCGCGCTGCTTCACGAAGGTGTACGCGACAGCCGACAAGCGGCCGCCGCCGCCCGACGCACTGTGGGCACTCGAGAGTTCGCTCGACGTGCAGTGGGCGCACGCGATCGCGCCGAATGCGCGGATCGTGCTGGTCGAAGCCGCCTCGAGTTCGCTCGATGACCTGATGAGCGCGGTCGCGCTCGCGACGCGTCCGGCACCCGGCGGGGTCGGCGCGAAGGTCGTGTCGATCAGTTGGGGGAGCGGCGAGTTCCTGGCCGAAACGCAATTCGACGGACAGTTCGCCAGCGCGAACGGTGTGTCGTTCGTCGCCGCATCCGGCGACGGCGGCAACGGGGTCGACTACCCGGCGGCCTCGCCGTACGTGCTGAGCGTCGGCGGCACGTCGATCGCAACCGATGCGAGCGGCGCCTATGTCGACGAAACGGCGTGGGCCGGCAGTGGCGGCGGACAGAGCGCCGTCGAGACGGCGCCGACGTATCAGTCGAACTTCGGGCTGCCGTCGGACAGCCTCGGGCTGCGCGGCCTGCCCGACGTCGCCTATGACGCCGACCCGGCATCCGGCTTCGCGGTCTACGATTCGTACGGCTATGCGGGGCAGAGCGGGTGGTTCGTCGTCGGCGGCACGAGCGCGGGCGCACCGCAATGGTCCGCGTTGATCGCGATCGCGAACAGCGCGCGCATCGCGCGCGGCAAGACGACGCTGAACGCGGTGAGCACGATCCAGAGCGTGCTGTACGGGCTCGCGTCGAGCGCCTACGCGACGAACTTCCGCGACATCGTCGGCGGCTCGAACGGCGCATGCGGGACGCTGTGCACCGCGGCAACCGGATACGACTACGTAACCGGCCTCGGGCGCCCGATGGCCGCCAATCTGGTTCAGGCATTGATCGCCGCGCCGTGACACGGGGATGGCCGTAGAAGAGGGCAGGCGGGCCCCTTTACCCGACGCCGCCTGATCGCCATCAGCTCATCGCGAGATCGTGGTTGCCCAGGTGAGCGCTCATTGCCGTCGGCGCGGCCCGGACGCGATCGATCGCACGCGTTTCGGACGGACGCCCGAGTCCCGGGCGCGGCAGTGGGACGATGCAAAGGGACGGCCCTTCGGCTTGAATAACGTTTCCGCGACAAGCGGCGCGCATCGGGCCGCATCGACCTACGCCGTGGGCGCAACCGATGCGCCGCTGATCTTGTGCCGCGCGAGCGCCTGAGCGATGAACCCGGACGCCTTCGCTTCCTCGACGAATACCCGCAACGTCTCGGCCGCCGCCGCCCCGCGGCGCTTCGGCAAACCCATCGCCTGACGGATCACCATGAATCGCTCATCGAGCAAGCGCAGGCCAGGGACTTGACGTGCATCTGACTCGAGCTGTTGCTTCACGCCGGCGGCGACTTCCAGGCCTTCATCGACGAACGTTCGGACGACCGTCGGGGATGTCCGTGCCCGCACGATCCGCGCATGCTTCAACTCGCGAGTGAGGAACAGGTCGTAAGCGCTTCCCTCGCCAACTGCCACGCGGATCGACGGCTGGTCGACATCGTCGTTGGTGCGAATCGACGATCCGTCGCGCACCATGTAATAGCCTTCGATCAACACGTACGGGTCGGTAAACGTGATGGTTTCTCCTCGTCGCGGATCGATTGCGAAGAAGCCGATGTCTGCCCGCTCGTCGCTGACCGCCTGGACGGACTTGCCCGCCGTATCGAACACCACCAGCTCAAGTTCCACCTCGAGCATGGCGGCAAAGGCGCGCGCCAGATCCACCGACACGCCGGTTGGTGCGCCTGACGGCTCCTTGCCCGCGAGAATGGGGTTCCCGAGATTGATCGATGCCCGCAGCTTGCCGGCAGGTGTGAATGCGCGAATGATGGATGGATCGGGTTTCATGTGGATAGCGTGAAGAACTGACATTCGTATGGGAGCACGGACCTTCAGCCGCAGACCCTCGCATCGCTGGACTTGCGTTGCGCCGATGCCCGGGGCCTCAGCAGTATCGCCACGGCCAGCACGCTGGCCAACGCGATACCGCCCGCGAGAAAGAATGCACTGAGGAACGTATGGCTTTCCTGTACGAGAAAGCCGGTTGCCGCCGGGCCGAGGATGCCCGCGCAGTTTGCGATCGCATGTACGCATCCGCCGACACTGCCGAGTTTCGGGCCGGGGATCGTGTCCTGAATCAGCGCCCAATAGGCGCTGCCGCTCAGATAAAGGGCAAACACGGCGACGGCCATCAACAGCAGCGCACCGAGCGTCGTGGTCACGGCGCCGGCCAGCGTGACGCATACGCCTGCCGTGCCGAGACAGCCGATCAATACCCGCTTGCGCGCAAGCAGTGCATTGCCCGTCCGGCGAAAGATCCGATCGGACAGCACGCCGCTCAGTCCGTAGCCGATGAATCCCAGCAGCCAGGGCAGCACCGTCGCGAGACTCATGCTTTTCAGACTCAGGTGACGGTCCATCGTCAGAAAGGTCGGGAACCAGGTGAGAAAGAAAAACAGGATGTAGCTGTAACCGAAGTACGAAATCATCGCCGCGACAATGACGGGCTGCTTGAGGTAGAAACCGAGCGGCTGCATGTCCGAAGGGCTTTCAGGCACGCTTCGGTCGGATTCGATCAGGCGGCGTTCGTCATCGGATACGCGTGCATGCTGGTGCGGCTTGTCGGTCGCCATGCACACCCAGAAAACCAGCCAGAGCAAGCCGAAACACGCGATTCCGGCGAACGCGACACGCCAGCCGTAAGCAGCCGTCAGCAGACCGACTACCGGCCCTGCAACCGCGCCGCCCAGCGGCAGACCGCAATTGGCGAAGCCGAATGCGGTCGCCGACTCCTTGTGCGGGAACCAGTTGTTCACGATCTTGTTGATCGTCGTCGCGAGCGGACCTTCGGCCATCCCGAACAGGGTGCGGATTGCCAGCAGCGATCCAAAACCGCCGGCAAGGCCGGTCGCGCCGCAGAGCAGCGACCAGGTCAGGACGGCCCAGGAGAAGACGCGTTTGCCGCCCCAGCGATCCGCGGCCCATCCGCCAATGAAATTGAATGCCGCGTAGCCGATGAAGAACGTCGAAAACAACAGCCCGAGACTGCCCGGCGACATGCGCAGTTCCCGCATGACGGCGGGTGCGGCGACGGACAGCGCCGCACGGTCGAGATAATTGATGAAGCCTGCGATGAACAGCAGCAGGACGATGCGCCATCGAATGTTTGTCACCTGTCGCTCCCTGGAGCTTGTTATGTGCTTGACGGCCGGGCGCTCGAACGCGCTGCCCGGTCCGTCGCCTGTCGGTGCGCAGTCGCGCCCCGGATTCGGAACCGCGCGAGCGTGGTGGGCCACGCTCGCGAACGAGGCCCTCAGCGCTGCGGATGCGAGATCGCTTCCAGCATGGCGAGCTGGGCCGCGCCGATATCGATGCCTTCCGCCAACTGGCGTTCCAGGCGACCGAGTTCGATCTCGCCGGGCACGATCACCGGCGCGTCCGGATGGGCGGGTTTGGAGCCGTGCAGGATCGCCGCATAGTCGGTCATATGCGTGGCGAGCCACGCGGTGCTGCCGAGTCGGGTCGTATCGATGAGAATGAAGAAGTGGCCGAGATTCTGCGGCTGTTCAGGATCGTCTTCCCACGACTTGACGTGCGTGAGATACGCCGCGCCGGAAAGCAATCCCGCGAACAGGTCGACCACCAGTGCGAGACCGTAGCCCTTGTGGCCGCCGATCGGCAGCAGAAAGCCATCGAGGGCGGCTTTCGGGTCGGTGGTCGGCTTGCCGTGCGCGTCGGTTGCCCAATCGCCGGGAATCGGTTCGCCGCGCTTGAGCGCGTTGCGAATCTTCGCACGTGCCGCGACGCTGATCGCCATGTCGAGCATGAACGGATGACCATCCGGGTTCGGGACACCAAAGCCGACGGGACTGTTGCCGAGGCGTGCGTCGGTGCCGCCCCACGGCGCAATCGTCGTTGTCGCGTTACTGCCGATGATGCTGGCGAACCCCTGCTGTGCGGCGAGGTACGAATAGGGTGAGACGGGGCCGAAGTGATTGCTGCCGCGCACGAACACACAGGCGATGCCGTGTTCGCGTGCAGCGGTCATCGCCAGATCGAGCGCGCGATGGCCGACGAGCGGGCCGATGCCGTTGTCGCCGTCGAGGCGGTGAAGCGCCGGCGCCACCTGTTCGGCGGTGATCGAAGGCTTGGGATTGATGCCGCCGATGCGCAGGCGGGCGCCGTACGACTCGACACGGCTCGTGCCGTGCGTACGCAAACCGAACAGGTCGGCAAGCACGAGGATCGCGGCGGTGTCCGTTGCGTCGGCGCGTGTCAGTCCGAGCGTGCAGAGTGCTTCGATGGTCAGCTCGGTCAGATGGGCCCGGGTGACGATGCCGGGGGTGGGAGTGGGCTGGGTCATGGAATGCGTTGTCTCCTTCGATTTGAAAACCGTGCGGTTCAAGCGGCTGCAAATAGCACGACGCTTGCGTTTCGCACATGATCGTGCAGGAGCGGTTCACGCAACAAACGCATATTTTCGTTCGATTGGTGCGTCGTGCGCACGAATCCAGCCCAACTGACGGATGCCCCACGAAGGCTTTGCCGTCCCGCCTGAGGCCGGCCCTGGCGCTTCGCCTATTCGGCAGCGCTTGCGGGCGGCACATCGGGCGAGCGCATTTCCGTCAACAGCTCAAGGAAGAAGCGGCCTGCGGAGGACAAACCGCGGCCGCGTCGCTGGATGACGCCCAGCGTTCGCCGGATCGGCGGATCGACGAGCGCGACGCTGGTCAGTGCCTTGTGCGGGCCGCGGGGCATGGCGAGCCTAGGCACGACACCGACTCCCAAGCCCGCTTCGATCAGGCTCACGAGCGCGGGCACATGGCGTACCTCGCAGAACCATTTGGGCCGGTCGGCGACGCCGGCCAGCGTTTCGTCGATGACCGCGCGATTGCCGCTGCCTTGTGCAATGGCCAGATACTCGAGGTGGGCGAGCTCCGCCCACGCGACGGATTTGCGCTTTGCGAGCGGATGACTGCGCGGGCAAGCGAGCACGAAAGGGTCATCGAGCAGCGGGGTGAATTCGATGTCCGGCTCTTCGGTGCCGACGTAAGTCAGACCAAAATCGGCTTCGCCACGCGCGACGGCGAGAAAGACCATCGACGACGGCTCGTCGATGAGACGAAGGCGAATGCCCGGGTAACGCTGATGGTAGGTCGCAATGGTTTCGGGAAGGAAGTAACGTACCGCCGACGGCACGCATGCGACCGTGAGTTCGCCGGTCATCTTGCGTGCAAGATCGTCGAACTCGAGCATCGAGTTGTCGACCTCGTTGAGGATACGGTGAGCGCGCTCGAGAAACCCGCGACCGACGATCGTCAGGTCCATCTTTCGCGTCGTTCGCTCGAACAGTCTGACGCCCAGCACCTCCTCGAGTTTTTCTATCCGGCGCGATAGCGCGGACGCCGATAGATGCAACGTGTCGGCCGCGGCGCGAAAGCTGCCCAGATCGGCTGTCGCGACAAAGGCCCGCAAGTCCGATATCTCGAAATTCATTTCGATGACCACCGCGATGGAAAAGGATGCTCAGTTTCGGCATACCGATGGGTGCTGTCAATTCGTGCGTATGGCACACGAATTCGCCGGCGCGATCGTCCTGTCTTGCGGCGCCCGGCGTGCCAGGCCATCCCGACTTGAATGACTCTTTCCAGATCCGCTGAAGCGCGCAAGCGAGTGATGTCGCGTGCCCGCGATATTCGCGCCTGAATTGCGACGGGCGCTCTGTCGAGCGTCCATGCAGAGATCCGGGCCACCCGCCAAACGGCTCGCGACAGTCCATGGAACGCGGGCCCGTCTGCTTTTCAACCGCCCGCTAGCCGTTTTCCGCACCGACAAACATCCCCCATTTTGAAGAGCACCTTCCTGCCGAGAGGGGCTAACAGCAGAAAATCGGCTCATTACACTGCGCCCGTCGCATCGCCGAGCAGCCTCGACGCGGCACCTACGCAGCGCGGAAGCGTTACGACCGGCAAACGAAAAAACCAGGGGGAAATCGTCATGAACAAGCGTTGGGGGATCGTCGCGCCCGCGGCCTTGCTTGCTGCAGCCGCACATGCGCAGAGCAGCGTAACTCTGTACGGCAAGATCGAGGACGGCATCAACTACACGAGCAACGCACGCGGCCACGGCACCGTGCAACTGCAAAGCGGCTATGACTACGGCAGCCGCTGGGGTATCAAGGGCACGGAAGACCTCGGTGCGGGCTACCAGGCGATCTTCACGCTCGAGAGCGGGTTCGACGTCAACACCGGCAAAATGAACCAGGGTGGTCGGGAGTTCGGCCGCCAGGCCTTCGTCGGCATCGCGTCGGATCGATACGGCACGCTGACGTTCGGTCGCCAGTACGATCCGAGCGTCGACCTCTTCTCGCCGCTCACCGCGAACGGCAACTGGACCGGCTACCTGTTCTCGCATCCGTACGACAACGACAATACCGACTACTCGTTCCGCGTGAATAACGCGGTCAAGTACGTGTCGCCGGTGTGGCACGGCGTGACCGCGGAGGCGATGTACGGGTTCAGCAATCAGGCGGGCGGCTTCGCGAACAACCGCCTGTATGGCGCCGCGCTGCAATACCAGCAGGGCGGACTGACGGTCGGCGCGTCGTATTTGAAGATCAACAACGCACGCAATGCCGATTCGACCGGGGCGATCACCGGCGACAACACGTTCGATGCGTCGTCGCAGCAGAACATCGGCATCGGCGTGAATTATGCGTTCTCGAATGCGCTCGTGGGATTCACGTATTCGCACGTCGACGTCTACGATCCGACTTCGAACGCGTATTTCACCGGTACGACGCAGCCACCGGGCGGCGCGTGGAAGTCGTGGAAGTTCGACAACTTCGAGGTGAACGGCCTCTATCACTTCACGACCGCGTTCTATGTCGGCGCGGCATACACGTACACCCAGGCCCGCGTCGCGTCGACGGTCGGTGCGTTCAATCCGAAGTGGCATCAACTGAGCACGAAGGTGAATTACGACTTGTCGAAACGCACGTCGGTGTTCGTGGAGGGCGTCTATCAGCATGCGATGAACGCCCACACGGCGACCGACTTCGACTACGCGTACATTCCGGGCGCCGCCGATATCTCGTCAGGCCCGAATCAATATGTCGCGCGTATCGCGCTGCTGCATCATTTCTGACGCCAATGCCGTTCGCGGAGGCCGCATGGATCCGCGAACGCGGCTTGTGCGCCGGCACGTGCCCCGATTCGACAGAACTCGCCGGCGTGTCGCCCGCAGCGTTCCGCAGCGCCGTGCGCAATCAAAGCGGAAGCACGGATGTCTGCTTGATCTTCTGCATCGGAATCTCGGTCTTCACGCTCTGCACGCCTTCGATCCGGGTCAGGTGGTCGATCTGGAGTTGCCGATAGGCGTCGATATCGGCGGTCACGACACGCAGCAGGCAATCGCAATCGCCCGCCATCAGGTGGCACTCGAGCACCTGTGGAAGACGTTGAACCGCCGCGGTGAAACGGTCGACGGTTTTCGCGTCCTGGCTCGTCAGCCAGATGCGGACGAACACGGTCAAGCCCGCGCCGATCTTCGATGCATCGAGCAGCGCCGCGTAGCGCTGGATGACGCCGGCCTGTTCCAGCTGCTTGACTCGACGCAGGCACGGCGACGGCGACAAGCCCACTTTCTGCGCCAGTTCCGCGTTCTGGATTCGCCCGTCTTCCTGGAGCACTTTCAGAATGCGACGATCCATTTCGTCCAGTTCGATGACGGCCATTGGTGCGACCTATTCGGTTGAGGCACGCGGTGCCCGGGTTTTCGGTTTTTGAGGCATGGAATTGCCAAACCGCGTCCATCTTAAGGCGAACACGCAACCTGAAATTATTTTTTCTACGATAAATTTTTGCCCGTAGCAGCCGGGACGGTCCCGCTGCCGATCAAGGGGCAAACGATGAGCACCGATTCCGTCCAGCACTTCGAATTCGAAAAAAATCCTCACTCCGTCGCGGCGGCCGAGCGCGCCGCGCTGCTCGCCAATCCCGGTTTCGGCCGGGTCTTCACGGATCACATGGTGACGATCCGGTACTCGGCGGACGAAGGGTGGCATCACGCGAAAATCGGGCCGCGCGAATCGTTCCGGTTCGATCCGGCGACGCTCGTGCTGCACTACGCGCAGGAAATCTTCGAGGGCTTGAAAGCCTTTCGGCTGCCGGACGGCGGCGCGGCGTTGTTCCGTCCCGATGCGAATGCGCGGCGCTTTCGTCATTCGGCCGAGCGGCTCTCGATGGCGCCGTTGCCGGAGGCGATGTTCGTCGAATCGGTCCGTGCGCTCGTCCGGGCCGATCGCGACTGGATGCCGGCGTTCGACGGCGCGGCGCTGTATTTGCGGCCGTTCATGATCGCGACGGAGGCGGTGCTCGGCGTGAAGCCGTCGCCGGAGTACCTGTACTGCGTGATCGCGACGCCGGTCGGCGCGTACTTCAAGAGCGGCACGTCGGGCGTGACGCTGTGGGTGTCGGAGCAGTACACGCGGGCGGCGCCGGGCGGCACCGGCGACGCGAAATGCGGCGGCAACTATGCGTCGAGCCTGGCCGCACAGGCGGAGGCGACCCGCGAGGGCTGCGAGCAGGTGGTGTTTCTCGATGCGGTCGAACGCCGCTGGATCGAGGAACTGGGGGGAATGAACGTGTTCTTCGTGTTCGACGACGGGTCGATCCAGACGCCGCCGCTGAACGGGACGATTCTGCCGGGCATCACGCGCGCGTCGTTGATCACGCTGGCCCGCGATCTGAACTACACGGTGCGGGAAGAGGGCTACACGATCGAGCAGTGGCAGGCGGATGCGCGCAGCGGCCGACTGGTCGAGGCGTTCGCGTGCGGCACGGCGGCGGCCGTGACGGCGATCGGCCGGGTGAAGGGCCGTGCGTACGACTTCACGATCGGCGACGGTGGCGCGGGGCCGGTCACGTCGCGCCTGAAAGCGGCACTGCTCGATATCCAGAACGGGCGCGCAGCCGATCGCCACGGCTGGGTGGACCGCGTGTTTTGAGTTCGGCACGGCGGCCGTCGCGTCTTGCGGCGGCCGTCCTGAAAGCCGCGGCCGGCATGCCGGCCGGAACCAGACGCATGGCCTCCTGGAATGTTTCGATCATGTCAGTTGTTTCGTTGTCACGCGCCATTGACCGCCTGTTCGTTGTCGACCTCGGTCTTCATCGACTGCTGGGCGGTGCACGCGCCGCACTGGCGAGCGTGCTTGCCGGCGCGCTCGCCATTGCATCGGCGCTTCATCTCGGTTTGGCGATCACCACCGGCGCCGTGGGCATCCTGTTCGCGATGATCGCGCCACTCTTCCTGCGCGATGTTCGCCGGCCGGACTGGTATGAATCGCTTGTGTGGCAATACGGCGTCGCCTGCGCAAGTTTCGCCGCGGCCGCCGTCGCGAGCGCGTGGCCAGCCGTCGGCAAGGCGGGTTTCGTGATCGTGCTGTTCTGTTCGATGTTGTGCCAGACCCAAGGGCCGCGCACGATCGGATGTGCGTTCCTGGCGATCGCGATGTACTACCTCGGCCTCTATCTGCATCCGGCCGCGTCGCAGGTGGGCCATATGCTGGCGATGTCGATCGCGGGCCCGGCGGGTGTCGTGCTCGTCTGCCGGATGCTGTTGCCGACGCATGCGGCGCACACGCCCCGGCTCATCGCGCGCTCGGTATCGCTGCAAGCGGCATGCATCGCACGAAGCGACGTGTCGGACGCGGGCGCGCTGGATGCGATGGCGCATTTGCTCGCATTGAACGAAGCCGCCATCGCGCTCGAGCATCACGCGTCGACACTCGACGAGCGCGACGCGCGTGCCTTGCACGCCGCGCTCGTCGCATTGGAGATCGCCGCGGCCCGGCGCGTGCTCAAGCACGACCGGACGGATGCCGCCGCCGCGGCGCTACGCGCGGCGATGGCGCGCTTCGATAGCGTCGCCGGCGAAGTGGCGGCGCGCATGACCGCCGCACGTTCGCCCGCGTCGCCGCGGCATGCGCGGGCGCTTCGGTGGGGCGCCGACTGGCGCACGCTTGCATGGTTACCGGCGATCCGCGCCGCGGCGGCTGCGTGCGCCGCGATGTTGATTGGCGAGACGCTGTCGTCGGAGCGGTGGATGTGGGCGGTGCTCAGCACGTTCGTCGTGTTCTTTGGCACGTATTCGTGCGCGGACACGATCTATCGCGGCACGCAACGCGTCGCCGGTACGCTCGCCGGCGCGCTCGCGAGCGTACTCGTCGTCAGCGCCGTTCATCATGCGAATGCACTCGTGGTCGTCGTCATGGGCGTGTGTGTGTTCGCCTGGGCGTACCACATCCTGCACGCCTACGGGCGCGGCGTATTCTTTCTGACGGTGCTGATCGGCCTCGTCTATGCGCAACTGGGGTTCGAGATCGGCGCGCTGGCGGAACTGCGTATCGGCGAGGTATTGATCGGCTGCGCGGTTTCGCTCGCGGCGGCGATGCTGGTGATGCCGCTGGCGGCGTCCCGCCACATCGCGACGCGCTCGCACGGCCTGTTGGCCGCGCTGCGCGAACTCGTGCACGCGCGCGACGACGGCACACGGCCGGAGGCGGCGCAGACGCGTGCGGTCGATCGCCGTTTTCACGAGGTGCGGATGGCGATCAGGCCGTTGGCCGCGTGGCGCATGCTCCGTGTCTCCGGCGATGCGCGACGGTTGTCGGACACGCTGCTGGTCTGCTGGCTGTACGGCCGGATCGTGGCGACGCTTCTGCCCGTTGAAGCCGGCGCTCCGGCTGTCGCCTTCGAGCGGCGTACGCGCGCAGCCATCGTCACGCGAATCGAGGCGTTGATGAGCGATGCGGATCACGGCCGATCGATGCCGCTCGATGCGGCTGCGAGTGTCGGGCACGGAACGCTCGCGATATCCGGCGATCTTTCGTTGCCGCCCCATCGGGAACTGGCCCGGCTCGATGTCAAGTTGACCGAACTCAACCGCGCATTCGAAGATGCGCTGTTCGAAAAAAACATGGGCGAGGAGCGGTGGCGGAAATAACCGCAGCGCTCGCATCACGCGCCCGTCGAGTGCCGGCACGTGTTCGGGTTCGGCAGGAATCGGCTGATCTCGCGCGACGGGCTACCGACTTGCGACCGTTGGCGGTACCCGCCATCCGCCAACGATCGTTCGGGCGGTCGTTCAACGCATCGCTCCGCCAGCAACGTTCTTGCCACCGATGTGCGGGACGGCGATACCTTTTTACGTGCGCTCGAGCATCTTGATCGCCGCGGCGGCGGCTCCCGCGCGGGTCTCGACATGTAGCTTGCGGAACAGGTGTTCGAGATGCTTGTTCACCGTGCGTGGGGCGATGCCCAGAATGTCGCCGATATCGCGGTTGGTCTTGCCGTGCGACACCCACAGCAGCACTTCGGCCTCGCGCATCGTCAGGCCGAAGCGTTCGGCGAGCGCATTGCAATGCACGGTGTCGTCTCTTTCCTTGAGCACCACGATCCATTCGCCCGGTTCCGGGCCCAGCGTCGCACTGGCCGAGCGGCGTATCTGGCCCGAGCTGAATTCGTGGACGGCGTCGCCTTGGGCGCCGCGCGCGAGCCAGTCGATGAACCAGGTGCGCAGCGGCGCAGGCAGTTTCGGCGGCGCACCGGTATCGCGCGCGTTCGCGGTTGGCGCGGCATCGGCGGGGGCGTCATGCGCTGCCGTGTATGCAGCGAGATGATGCGCAGCCTGCGGACTTTGCCACCGAATCGTGCCGTCCGCACCGACGATCAGCGCCGCGCGCGTGTCGAGCGACAGTGCGGCCTCCGCGTACAACTGGGCGCGTGAGCGCCGCACGTGGGCACCGATGCGCGCGCACAGCTCTTCGGGCTGCACCGGTTTGGTCACGTAATCGATGCCGCCCACGCGAAAGCCGCGTACGACATGTTCGCTCTCCGTCAATGCCGTCATGAAGATCACCGGCAGATGCTCGTGTCGTCCGTCCTGCTTGATACGCACACATGTTTCGAAGCCGTCCATGCCGGGCATCATGGCGTCGAGCAATACCACGTCGGGCGTCACGCGCGCGAGGCGTTTGAGCGCCTCCTCGCCGGACAGCGCGACGATCACCGCGTAGCCGTGCGCCTGCAGCGTATCGGAGAGGAAGGCGAGGTTCTCCGGCGTATCGTCGACGATCAATATCATGGGCCGTTCGCGCAGCCACGCGGCCGGGGCGTCGACGATCGGGGCAGCCACGATCGGGGTGGGCGCGTCATGCGTTCGCGCCGCGCGCGAGTCGGTCAAGTTCATGCTCGAGTTCCCTTAGCTGAAAGCGTTCCGCCAATGCGCGCAACGCGTCGATTTGTTGCAGCAACCCGGGCCAGGCCTCGCGGGCGGCGTCGAGCTGCTCGATCACGCCCTGTACGTAGCCGACTTCGAGATGCGCATGCAGATGTTCGATGAGTTCGCGTGGCCACACGGCAGGTGGGGGCGGCAGTGTCGCGGCAGGCAGGCTCGCCGCCGGTAGCGCGCTCGTGTTGGTTTCGGATGCAATCCAGTCGAGTGCAAGCAGTTGTGCAAGCTTGTCCAGCAGCAGGTTCACCTGCAGCGGTTTCACCAGATATCCCTTGCATCCGGTCGCGCTCGCACGGTCGCGGTCGTCGGCGAACGCGTTGGCGGAGAGCAGCACGATGGGCGCGTTCGACAACTGATTCTCGGAGATCAGCCGGCTGGTTTCGTAGCCGTCCATCAACGGCATCGAAATGTCCATGATGATCGCGTCCGCCGTGTGAATCGCCAGCCAGCGCAGCGCATCGGTGCCGCTGGCCGCTTCGGCGACGTCGAAGCCGAGCGGTGTGAGCAACTGCACGACGATGTCGCGCTGATCGTCGAGGTCGTCGACCACGAGAATGGTGCGGCGCGCACCCGTATAGCCGAGAATCGACGCGAGTTCGGCGTGGGTTTCGGCCGCCGCGTCGACGGCCGGGGCGAACAGGCGCACCACGAAGCGCGTGCCGTGCCCGACTTCGCTGTCCACTTCGAGGCTGCCGCCGAGCGCTTGCGTGAGCAGGCGGCAGATCGTGAGCCCGAGGCCGGCGCCGTGATCGTACGCATGGGCCGCTTCGCCGCGTTCGAACGGCAGGAACAGGCGCTCCATTTCGGCGGGCGGGATGCCGGGGCCGGTATCGATCACCTCGAATTTCAGCGTATCGAGCACGTGACTCACGCGCAGCGTGATCGTGCCGCTCGACGTGAAGCGGATCGCATTGCCGATCAGGTTCGTGAGGATCTGACTCATGCACTTCTGGTCGGTGCGCACGGTAGCCGGCAGCCGGCCGACCGTCTGCACGTCGAAGGCGAGCGCCTTTTCGAGCGCCTGCGGACGGAGCATCGACGTCAGATGCGCGACGAAATCGGCGAGGGATACCTTGGCGACGTTCAATTGAAGCTTGCCCGCCTCGATGCGCGCGATGTCGAGCAGGCCGTCGACGAGCGCGAGCAAATGCTCGCCGCTGCGATGGATCGTGCGCACGGCGTTGTAGCGGGTGGGCGCGAGTTCTTCCTTCGCCTGCAGCAGTAATTGTGCGTAGCCGAGAATGCTGTTCAGCGGCGTGCGCAACTCATGACTCAAACCGGACACGTAACGGCTCTTGGCCCGGTTGGCCGATTCCGCGGCGGCGGTCGCGCGCTTGAGCGCCGCGTCGGTTTTCTGATGCGCGTCGATCTCGAGCATCAGCAATTCGTTTTGCCGCTGCGACTCTTCCTGCGTGACGCGGCGGTTTTCGCGCTCCAGCACGAACCACCAGGCCGCGATGCAGCCCACCAGCGACAGCGCGAGAAAGATATTCAGAAAACTGCCCGCAAGCGCATGGCCGATCGACGGCCCGGCGGCGCTCATCGAAGTCGCGCTCTGCGACCAGATCAGGTAGAGCACGCTGCCCAGCACGGCGAGCATGGCGAGTACGAGGCTCGCATAGTGGATGAGGCGCAGTGCGGCGGGGCCGAGCCGCGCGCCGGGCAGCACGCGATGCAGCGCGCGGTCGGCTTGCGACGTGAAGCGCGCGTGCGGCTTGCAGCGATCGTGGCAGCGCGAGTCGAGCGAGCAGCACAGCGAGCAGATCGTGCCGCCGTAGGCCGGGCAGTACGCCGTATCGTCGGGTTCGAAGGTGTTTTCGCAAATCGCGCAGCGCAGCGAGGTGGCGTCGCCGGTCGGTTGTGCGGCGCGGGCAATGTAATAGCGGCCGCGTGTCAGTATCGCGAGCACGGGTGCGCACGCGAACGCCGCGCCGAACGCGATGAACGACGACATCGCCTGGGCAAGCACGCCGAACAAGCCGCTATGCGCGAGCATCGCGACGGCCGCCGCGATCAGCATCGCACAGACGCCCACGGGGTTCACGTCGTAGAGGTGCGCGCGCTTGAATTCGATATGTCGCGGGCTGTAGCCGAGCGGCTTGTTGATGACGAGATCGGCGAACAACGCGCCGATCCACGCAATCGCGATGTTCGCGTAGAGCGACAGCACCTTGGCGATCGCATCGAACACGCCCATTTCCACGAGCAGCAACGCGATCATGACGTTGAACACGAGCCATACCACGCGGCCCGGATGGCTGTGCGTGAGCCGCGCGAAGAAATTGGACCACGCGAGCGAGCCCGCATAGGCGTTGGTCACGTTGATCTTCAACTGCGAGACGATCACGAACAGCGTCATCGCGGGCAGCGCCCAGCTCGCGAGCCCCAACGGATCGAGCAGCAGATGATAGGCGACGAGGTACATCTGCGTCGGCTCGGTGGCGTGGCTGGCATCGACTTCGTACTGGAGCGCGATGAAGGCGAGCAGGGCGCCGCCCAGCATCTTGAGCGCGCCGGGCACGATCCAGCCCGGCCCCGTCGAGAGCAATGCGAACCACCAGCGCGTGCGGTTCTTCGCGGTGAGCGGCGGGAGGAAGCGCAGATAGTCGACCTGTTCACCCACCTGCACGATCAGCGCGAACACGACCGTCGACGCCTGGCCGAAGGCGACCAGGCTGAAAGCGCGGCCTTGCGGCGCGAAGCCCGCGAAGGTGGTCCATTGCGCGATCAGGTCGGGATGGCGCCACAGCACGGCAGCGTAGGGCAGCACGAACAAGACGAGCCACAGCGGCTGCGTCCAGCTTTGCAGGCGGTTGATCAGCGTGATGCCGAACATGACGATCGGAATCACCACGAGCGAACTGACGACGTAGGCGATCGCCAGCGAAATATGGAAATAAAGCTGGAGCGCGAGCGACATGATGGCCGCTTCGAGCGCGAAAAAAATGAACGTGAACACCGCGTACAGCAGCGACGTGACCGTCGAGCCGATATAGCCGAAGCCCGCGCCGCGCGTGAGCAGGTCCATGTCCACGCCGTAGCGCGCCGCGTAGTAGCTGATGGGCAAACTGGTGAGCCAGATCAGCACGGAGACGGCCGCAATGGCCCAGACCGCGTTCGTGAAGCCGTAGTTGACGACCAGGCTGCCGCCGATCGCTTCCAGCACCAGAAACGACACGGCGCCGATCGCCGTGTTGGCCACGCGCAGCTCCGACCAGCGCCGGAACGAGCGCGGCGTGAAGCGCAGCGCGTAGTCCTCGAGGGTTTCGTCGCCGACCCACGCGTTGTAGTCGCGACGCACCTTGACGATGCGTTGCGTACCGGGCGCGCCCACTGACGGGTGACTCTGGGACATGAAGATGATCCGAAATGGTGCGAAAGCGGCGCGAGCGGGGCGCGAACGGCACAACGGCGGGCCACACCGCTCAGGATCGCCCTGCAATGCAAATTACATTCCAGTCCACGCACCGGGAATACGTCGATTGACGTATTCCGATCCTCAAATTGGCTTTTTACATTGCGTCCAACCTCGACCCAGCCCGCAGCGCTCCGCGCCGGGCACCCGATAAGGAGAACGTGATGTCCGCAGACGATCGACTCGATGACGATGCCCGGATGCCTTCGCCGCTGCGCCGGAAAATGCTCGGCGGTCTCGCCGCCGCGCCGCTGATGGCGCTTGGCCTGCCGCGCGGCGCGTTGGCGCAGACGCCGCCCACGGCGAAGGTCAACACCACGCGCCTCGCGGTCACGGACACCACGGTGACGGTCGGCCAGCTTCACTCGGCCACGGGCACGATGGCGATTTCCGAAACCGGCTCGATCCAGGCCGAGCGCCTCGCCATCGAGCAGATCAACGCGATGGGCGGCGTACTCGGCCGCAAGGTGCAGATCATTCAGGAAGACGGCGCGTCCGACTGGCCGACCTTCGCCGAAAAGTCGAAGAAACTGCTGGAGAACGACCACGTCGCGGCGGTGTTCGGCTGCTGGACCTCGGCCTCGCGCAAGGCGGTGCTGCCGGTATTCGAGAAGGACAACGGCCTGCTCTATTACCCGACCTTCTACGAAGGTCTCGAACAGTCGAAGAACGTGTTCTACACCGGCCAGGAAGCGACCCAGCAGATTCTCTGGGCGCTCGACTGGGCGTCGAACACGAAGAAGGCCAAGACCTTCTTCCTGATCGGCTCCGACTACATCTGGCCGCGCACGTCCAACAAGCTCGCGCGCCGCCATATCGAGCAGCATCTGCACGCGAAGGTGGTGGGCGAGGAGTATTACCCGCTCGGCACGACCGAATTCGCGTCGCTGATGAACAAGATCAAGCTCGCGCGGCCGGACTGCATCTTCGCGACCGTGGTGGGCGGCTCGAACGTGGCGTTCTACAAGCAGCTCAAGGCCGCGGGCATCACGCCGCAGAAGCAATTCCTGCTGACGCTGTCGGTCACGGAAGACGAAGTGCTCGGCATCGGCGGCGACAACTTCGCGGGCTTCTATTCGTCGATGAAGTACTTCCAGTCGCTCGATAACGAGAACAACAAGAAGTTCGTCGCGGCGTTCAAGGCGCGCTACGGCCAGAAGTCGGTGATCGGCGACGTGACGCAGGCCGCCTATCTCGGCCCGTGGATCTGGAAGGCCGCGTGCGAGCGCGCGGGCAGCTTCGACGTCGACAAGGTGGTCGCGCACTCGGCGGGCATCGAAGTGGCGAACGCGCCGCAAGGCTACGCGAAGGTCGATGCGAACCACCACTTGTGGAGCCGCTCGCTGATCGGGCAGGGCCAGGCGGACGGCCAGTTCAAGGTCGTCGCGCAGTCGGAGCAACCGATCCAGCCGAATCCGTTCCCGAAGGGCTACATGTAATCCGTCAACCGCAGCGGCGCGGCGGCCGATGACGCCGCCGCGCGAGGAGCGTTCGATGTCAGCTACCGATATTTTCAACATCACGCTGATGCAGGGCTTCGCCGGTCTGAGCCTCTTCAGCGTCCTGCTCCTGATGGGGCTCGGGCTCGCCGTGATCTTCGGCCAGATGGGCGTGATCAACATGGCGCACGGGGAATTCATGACGATCGGCGCGTATACGGTCTACATGTTCTCGTGGTTTTCGCAGAACGTCTGGCACGCGCTCACGCCCGTGTATTTCTTCTTCGCGATTCTCGCGGCGTTCGCGCTGGCCTTCGCGGCGGGCTGGCTCGCCGAGTGGGCGCTGATCCGCCATCTGTACAAGCGTCCGCTCGACACGCTGCTCGCCACCTGGGGCTTGAGCCTCGGCATGCAGCAGGTGTTCCGCTCGACCTTCGGGCCGAAGGAAGTGAGTCCGGCGCTGCCCGACTGGCTGATGGGTTCGTGGGAGCCCACGCCCGGCCTCGACATTCCGGTGAGCGGCATGTTCGTGATGGGCCTCGCGCTGCTGATGACGGGCGGCCTGCTGCTCGCGCTCTATCGGTCGCGCTGGGGCTTGCGCGTGCGCGCCACGGTCGCGAACCGGCCGATGGCGAACGCGGCAGGCATCAACACGCGGCGTACCGACCGCATGACGTTCGCGATCGGCTGCGGGATCGCGGGCGTGGCGGGGGCGGCCTTCACGGCGATCGGCTCGACGGGCCCGACGAGCGGCTCGCTCTATATCGTCGACTCGTTTCTCGTCGTGACGTTCGGCGGCGCGGCGAGCCTGCTTGGCACCGTGGCGTCGGCGTTCGGCATCGCGCAGATGCAGTCGATCAGCGAGTTCTTTCTGTCGGGCTCGATCGCACGCGTGCTCACGCTGCTCACCGTCGTCGTGATTCTCATGCTGCGTCCGCAGGGCCTGTTCGCGTCGAAGGTGCGACGCGTTTAAGCCCGCGCTCATGCACAAGCCTCATTCACAGCTTCATTCGACTGGAGAGATGGACATGGAACCCATCCAACCCGCGGCGGTCGGCGTATCCCCGCGATCCGGCCGGGGTGCGCCGCCGGCCGGCTGGCGAGCCCGCGTGGCGCGGCTCGACACGTCGGGCTACGCGGGCATCGTGCTGCTCGCGCTGCTGATCGTGGTCGTGTTTCCGCTCGCGCTCGACACGTTCCGCCTGAACCTGATGGGCAAGTACCTGACCTACGCGTTCGTGGCGATCGGCCTCGTGATCGCGTGGGGCTACGGCGGCGTGCTCAGTCTCGGCCAGGGCGTGTTCTTCGGCCTCGGCGGCTACGCGATGGCGATGTTTCTGAAGCTCGAGGCGTCCGATCCGGCCGCCACGCACACGCAGACCACGCCGGGGATTCCCGACTTCATGGACTGGAACCAGCTCACCGCGCTGCCCACGTGGTGGAAGCCGTTTCACTCGTTGCCGTTCTCGATCCTCGCGGTGCTCGTCGTGCCCACCGCGCTCGCTTTCGTGATCGGCTACGCGATGTTCAAGCGGCGCGTGGGCGGCGTGTACTTCGCGATCATCACGCAGGCGGTCGCGCTGATCCTCTCGGTGCTGATCATCGGCCAGCAAGGCTATACGGGCGGCGTGAACGGCATCACCGATCTGCGCACGCTGCTCGGCTGGGACATCCGCACCGATCACGCGAAGCTGATCCTGTACTTCGTGAACGCCGCGTTGCTGATCGGCGCGCTGCTCGCCGGCCGCTGGGTTCAGCGCAGCAAGCTCGGCACGCTGTTGCTCGCGATGCGCGACAAGGAAGACCGCGTGCGCTTCTCGGGCTACGACGTCGCGATGTTCAAGGTGTTCGCGTTCTGCCTCGCGGCGATGCTCGCGGCGATCGGCGGCGCGATGTTCACGCTGCAGGTGGGCTTCATGTCGCCATCGTTCGTCGGCATCGTGCCGTCGATCGAAATGGTGATCTACGCGGCCATTGGCGGGCGCATGTCGCTGGTCGGCGCGGTGTACGGCGCGATTCTCGTCAATCTCGGCAAGAGCTGGTTCTCGGAGAGCTTTCCGAACCTCTGGCTCTATCTGATGGCGGCGATGTTCATCGGCGTGGTGATGGTGTTTCCGAACGGGCTGGCCGGTCTCTACGACGAGCATGTGCGCCCGCGCGTGCGGCGGCTGTTCGGTGCGGCGAACGAGGAGGCGTGAAGCATGAGCAATACCGACTTTCTGCTCGCGATCGAGGACCTGACCGTGTCGTTCGACGGCTTCAAGGCGATCGATTCGCTCAATCTATATCTCGAACGCGGCGAGCTGCGCGTGGTGATCGGCCCGAACGGCGCGGGCAAGACCACGCTGCTCGACCTCATTTGCGGCAAGACGAAGGAAACGGCGGGCAGCATCAAGTTCCGCAACGAGGAAATCACGCATCTCGCGGAATTCCGCCGCGTGCGCAAAGGGATCGGCCGCAAGTTCCAGACGCCGTCGATCTACGAAAACCTGAGCGTGGCGCAGAACCTCGAGGTGTCGTTTCCGCGCGGACGCGGCGTGTTCGGCGCGCTCGCCTATCGCGAGGATGCCGACGTGGCCGATCGCGTGCGCGACGTGGCCAACGAAATCGGCCTCGCCGCCGCGCTCGATCTGGAAGCGGGGCTGCTGTCGCACGGCCAGAAGCAGTGGCTCGAAATCGGCATGCTGCTCATGCAGGATCCCGAACTGCTGATGCTCGACGAACCGATCGCGGGCATGAGCATGCGCGAGCGCGAACTGACCGCCGATCTGCTCGACCGCATCTGCCGCAACCGCTCGATGATCGTGATCGAGCACGACATGGCCTTCGTGGAGCGCGTCGCGCACAAGGTCACGGTCATGCATCAGGGGAAGATTCTCGCGGAAGGGCCGATGGCGCAGGTGGAGGCCGATCCGCGCGTGATCGACGTCTACCTGGGTCATTGATTCGGTTACCGAACGACAACACGGAGAACACATCATGCTGGAAGTCGACGATCTCGTCGTCAGCTATGGGCAGAGCGAAGTGCTGCACGGCATCGACTTTTCCGTCGCGCAGGGCGAAAGCGTGGCCGTGATGGGCCGCAACGGGATGGGCAAGACCACGCTGTTCAAGGCGCTGATCGGCATGCTGCCCGCCAATCGAGGCACGGTACGCGTGGCCGGCGCCGACGTTTCGAAGGACGAGAGCTACCGCCGCGTGTCGAAAGGCATCGGCTACGTGCCGCAAGGACGGCAGATCTTCGCGTCGCTGACCGTCGAGGAAAACATTCAGACGGGCCTCGAAAATGCGCAGAGCCAGCGCGTACCCGACGAACTGTACGCGTTGTTTCCCGTGCTGTTCGACATGAGAAAGCGCAAGGGCGGCAATCTGTCGGGCGGCCAGCAACAGCAACTCGCGATCGCGCGCGCGCTCGCGACCGACCCGAAAGTGCTGTTGCTGGACGAGCCGACCGAAGGCATCCAGCCGTCCGTCATCAAGGACATCGCCAAGGCGCTCAACCAGATTCGCACGAGTCGCAACATCGCCATCGTCGTATCGGAACAGGTGTTGAGTTTCGCGCTCGACGTGGCCGACCGCCTGTTCGTGATCGAGGGCGGGCGCTTCGTGCACCAAAGCACGCGCGATGCGGGCGACACCGACCGCATCCGCGAATACCTGTCCGTCTGAGCGCGGTGCGGCGTTTGCGCGCCGCGCCGTCTGTCAATCCGCGAACCCAGGAGCGAACGCCATGCCCGAGACTCTCATCAAGGTCGATCTGAACCAGTCGGCTTACGAAAACGAACAGGTGCACAACCGCTGGCACCCCGACATTCCGATGGCCTGCTGGGTCAAGCCCGGTGACGATTTCATCCTCGAAACCTACGACTGGACCGGCGGCTTCATCAAGAACGACGACAGCGCCGACGACGTGCGCGACATCGACCTGTCGATCGTGCACTTTCTGTCCGGCCCGGTGGGCGTGCACGGCGCGGAGCCGGGCGACCTGCTGGTGGTCGACCTGCTCGACATCGGCGCGAAGGCGGATAGCCAATGGGGTTTCAACGGCTTCTTTTCGAAGACGAACGGCGGCGGCTTTCTCACCGACCATTTCCCCAGCGCGCAAAAATCGATCTGGGATTTTCATGGTGTCTATACGAGCTCGCGCCATATTCCCGGCGTGAATTTCGCGGGCCTGATTCACCCGGGCCTGATCGGCTGCCTGCCCGACCCGACGCTGCTGGAGACCTGGAACGCGCGCGAAACCGGCCTGATCGCCACCGCGCCCGATCGCGTGCCGCCGCTCGCGAATCCGCCGTTCGCGGCCACCGCGCACATGGGCAAGCTCGCGGGCGAGGCGCGCGACCAGGCGGCCGCGCAGGGCGCACGCACGGTGCCGCCGCGCGAGCACGGCGGCAACTGCGACATCAAGGATCTGTCGCGCGGCTCGAAGGTGTTTTTCCCCGTGTACGTGGATGGCGCGGGCCTGTCGGTCGGCGACCTGCACTTCAGCCAGGGCGACGGCGAGATCACGTTCTGCGGCGCGATCGAAATGGCCGGCTGGGTGCATATGCGCGTGAATCTCATCAAGGGCGGCATGGCGAAATACGGTATTCGCAACCCCGTCTTTCAGCCCAGCCCGATCACGCCGACCTATAACGATTACCTCATTTTCGAGGGCATTTCCGTCGACGAGCACGGTGGGCAACATTATCTCGACGTCACCACCGCGTATCGCCAGGCGTGTCTGAACGCGATCGAGTACCTGAAGAAATTCGGCTATTCAGGGGCGCAAGCGTATTCGTTGCTGGGCTGTGCGCCGGTGCAGGGGCATATCAGCGGCGTGGTGGACATTCCGAACGCGTGCGCGACCTTGTGGCTGCCCACGCAGATCTTCGACTTCGACATTCGCCCGAATGCCGACGGCCCGATCCGGCACATCCAGGGCGGCGTCGATCTGCCGTGTTCGCCGGATCTCGCGAACGCGTAAACGACACATTGAAATGACGCAGGAACAGGAGGCCGTCATGCCAATCTACGACTTCGAATGCGCAAGCTGCGGGCCGTTCTCCGTGATGCGCCGCATCGCGGATCGCGAGAAACCGTGCCGCTGTCCCGACTGCGGCGCGGAAGGTGGGCGCGTCATCAGCGCGCCATCGCTGGCGCTGATGGGGGGCACGCGTCGCGCCGCGCACGCGACCAACGAACGTGCCGCGCACGCGCCGCGCCAGTCCGCCGACGGGCCGCCGCTACGTCATCGCGCCGGTTGCAGTTGTTGCTCGGGTGGCGCGTCGAAGCTTGCGGGCACGGCGTCGGACGGCCTCAAGCGGCCGGCGGGGCGTCCGTGGATGATCAGCCACTGAGGTGTGCCGCGCGCGAGCCGATGCCTGCGAACAGGCCGTCGCGCGCGGCGTCAACGAGTTCAAGGAGGAAGCGTCATGCGACATGGTGATATTTCGAGTAGCCGCGACTGCGTGGGCGTCGCGGTGGTCAACTACAAGATGCCGCGTCTGCACACGAAGGCGGAGGTGCTCGACAACGCGCGCCGCATCGCCGACATGGTGGCAGGCATGAAGCAGGGTTTGCCGGGCATGGATCTCGTGGTGTTCCCCGAGTATTCCACGCACGGCATCATGTACGACCGTCAGGAAATGTTCGACACGGCGTCCACGATTCCCGGCGAGGAGACGGATATTTTCGCGGCGGCGTGCCGCAAGGCCAACGTGTGGGGCGTGTTCTCGATCACGGGCGAGCGCCACGAGGCGCATCCGCGCAAGGTGCCGTACAACACGCTCGTGCTGATCGACAATCGCGGCGAGATCGTGCAGAAGTATCGCAAGATCATGCCGTGGACACCGATCGAAGGCTGGTATCCGGGCGATCGCACCTATGTGACGGATGGGCCGAAGGGCCTCAAGATCAGCCTGATCATCTGCGACGACGGCAATTATCCGGAGATCTGGCGCGACTGCGCGATGAATGGCGCGGAGCTGATCGTGCGCTGCCAGGGCTATATGTACCCGGCGAAAGAGCAGCAGGTGATGGTCGCGAAGGCCATGGCGTGGATGAACAACACTTACGTGGCCGTGGCCAACGCCACCGGCTGGGACGGCGTGTATTCGTACTTCGGCCATTCGGCGATCGTCGGGTTCGACGGGCGCACACTCGGCGAATGCGGCGAGGAGGAAATGGGCGTGCAGTATGCGGAGCTGTCGCTCGGCATGATTCGCGACGCGCGGCGCAACATGCAGTCGCAGAACCATCTGTACAAGCTGCTGCATCGCGGTTATACCGGCACGATCCATTCCGGCGACGGCGCGAATGGCGTCGCCGAATGCCCGTTCGGCTTCTATCGCGACTGGGTTGCGGATCCCGACGCGATGCGCCGTCGTGTCGAAGCGCTCACGCGCGCAACGCCCGGCACGCCGGAGTGCCCGATCGACGGCATTCCGCACGAAAAGTGAGTATGCGCGCCGTGAGCGTCGGGCGTTCATCGTGCGGCAGGTGCGGTACGCCATTCGGTTTTTTGCCGCGGCAAGGAAGTCTTCGATGAGTCGCGCTATTTCGGTCGGTGCCTCTAGCGTCGAGCGGCTTGGGTTCCCGGGGGCGATTCAGTTACCGCTCGACGCGACGGTATTGGCCGCCCCGGCACAATCATGCCGATACTTCTGCATCAGGCGCGCCTGCGCCGAATCGATATCGTCGGGATAGCTGCTCTCGTCTCCGGACGACGGGTCGTAGCCGACGGATTCCAGCTCGTTCAGTTCGTTGACGAGCTGTCGGTGGGAGACCTGTCCGTTCGTGTGCACGAACGGATAGTCATGGCAGTGCGCCGGCGTAAGTTTCGTCTCGGCATGCGCGGAGACGCTCGATGCGAGCATGGCGGCGCAGACGAGGTAGCGGGCGGGGTGATTCATCTTCGGCTCCTGGCTAGCGTTGAATAGAGGCCGTACGGCAGGATGCCTGCGTCGGCCGCAAGACGAAGATTAGGGACAGCGGGCTATCCAAACAGCAGCGCGAGGATGAAACATGTTTTATGCAAACCCGGATCGGGTCATGCACGGGCTGCCGCATGCGCTAAAAGTTAAAGAATCCTTCATGCGCGTGTGCCCGGATGGTCAGGCGCAGCGGCGTATCGTCGAGCGATGGATCAATCGAAGCCGCGCACCGCGCGGTGCGCCCAGGGGGTAACGCAATGAAATCAACCGTCATGATGGCCGGCCTGGTCGCGCTCGCGTGTTCGTCGCTGCCGGCGTTCGCGAAGGTGCAGGGAACCGGACTCGCGATCGCCGATGTGACGCTCGCGCACGCAAAAGCCGAACATAGTGATCGTGCGATCGATGCCGAACGCAATCTCGCGTCGCATCGCGTGGACAGATTGGGCGCACAATCGCACCACGGCTGATCTGCCCGACGTCCGGATCGATAAGGTGACCAGCTACGGTTACCCGGTGACGCTGCCGGACGCATGAACGCGCGGTTCCGGCCGCGCAACGAACATGACGGGCGCCCTGCGATGGCAGAGGCGCGGCGTGTCGGTGCCGCGCACGGTCGAGGACAAGCATGAGGCACGGACATTAGCGGATCGGCATACGCAACGTGAAAAGAAATTCATGCATCGGTGTGCAGTCGCGGCGGCATGAAACCGGCACGTCGTGAAGCATTCCGAGTAGTCGGGCCGACGTAAAAAGCGGCACCCGTCATCGCGACGGGTGCCTCGAAATGCGACACGCCTCGTCCGTGTCGCAAGGGAATCAGTTCGCTGAACGGGGCGTCGTCGCGGCCGGCGCTTGCGTACCGGATGCGGCCTCATCCGTCGACCACCCGCCACCCAGCGCGGCGATCAATCCCACCGCCGCCAGTTGCCGGCGCGTGTCCAGCTCCAGCATCGCGACCCTGGTATCGAGTTCGGTGGCCTGCGCCGTCACCACGTCGAGATAGCTGACGACGCCGTCCCGATAGCGCGACATCGACAACTGCAACGTGCGTTCGGCCGCGTCGAGCGCCTCCTGCTCGCGATCGGCTTCGTCGCCGAGGTGGTGCGCGAGTGCGAGGTTGTCTTCCACCTGCCGGCACGCATCGAGCACCACCACGCGGTATTTCGCGCCGTTTTCGGCCAGCCGCGCGCGCGCCTGGTCGGTGAGCGCCTGGCGCCGGCCCCCGTCGAACAGCGTCAGCGCGAGGCTGGGCCCGATCGACCAGATCTCGTTCGGCGCGCTGAGCCAGTGGCCGAGGCCCGAGCTCTGGTAGCCGCCGACCAGCCCGAGCGTGATGTCGGGGAAGAACGCCGCGCGCACCACGCCGATCTTCGCGTTGGCGGCGGCCATGCGCCGCTCGGCGGCTGCGACGTCGGGACGCCGCTGCAGCAGCGTCGCGGGAATGCCGGCCGGGATCGTCGGCAGATACGCCGCGTTCAGGTCCGGCGTCAGCGAGAACGACGACGCCGGCACGCCCGTGAGCGTCGCGATCGAATGCTCGTCAAGCGCGCGCCTCGCTCGTATATCCTCGGCCGACGCGCGGGCCGAATCGAGCTGCGTCTGCGCGCGCGACACGTCGAGATCGGACGCGATGCCGCCCGCGTGCCGGCTCATCGTCAGGCGTAGCGCGCGCTGATACGTGTCGATCGTGTCGGCCAGCAACTGTTGCTGCTGGTCGAGCCCGCGCAGGCTGAAATACGCGTGGGCGAGGCTGGCTTGCAGACTCAGCCGCACCGACGCGAGATCGTCCGCGCTGGCCTGTTCGTCGGCACGCCCGGCCGCGACTTCGTTGCGGACTTTGCCCCACAAGTCGAGGTCGTAGTCGAAGCGGGCGTCGAGTGTGTTGTCGCCATAGACGTTCGGCTGGTTCGAGCCGCGCAGCGGCCGCGTGGCCGATTGACGGTTGCTCGAGAGCTGCGCGCCGAGACCGATGGTCGGGAAGAGGCCCGAGCGCGCCTGATCGAACAGCGCGGCCGCTTCGTCGTGGCGGGCCACGGCCGCGGCCACGTCGGGGTTGGCCGCGGCCACCCGGGCTTCGAGCCGGTCGAGTACGGGGTCGCGGAATGCCTTCCACCAGCCGTCGCGCGCGATGCGGTCGGCCGGCTTCGCGGGCTGCCAGCCGCCCGCTTCCTTGAAGCTGGCCGGCAGCGCCGTTCGCGGCGCGCGATAGGCGGGCGCGAACGAGCACGCGCAGAGGAACGCGACGCCGGCGAGCATCGCGCAGAGCCGAAGCCGCTTAGCCATGCGCACGCTCCGTGTCGTGCTTGGCCGATGCAATGGTGGGGGCCGGTGCCGCGAGCCTGACCGGGTCGCCGTCGGCCAGCGAGTCGGGCGGGTTGTCGATCACGCGATCGTCCGGCGCGAGGCCGGTCGCGATCTGCACGTGCGTGCCGAGATCGGTCGCGATCGTCACGGGCTTGAATACCGCGCGATTGTCCTTGCCGACCACGGCGACCTGCAGGCCGGCCTGCCGGAAGATCAACGCGCTGGCCGGAATCGTCAGCACGTGGGTGCTGCCGGCCGGCAGCGCGAAATGCACTTCGGTGTATTCGCCGGGGATCAGCTTGCCGTCGCGGTTGTCGACCATCAACTGCACGAGCAGCGTGCCGGTCGAATCGGCGATCGAATCGTCGGTGTCGGCGAGTGTCGCCCGGAAGGTCTCGCCCGGATGCTCCGGCACGGTCAGCGTGGCAGTCATGCCGGGGCGGATCGCGGCGGCCTCGTTCTGCGGCACGCTCACGTAGACGCGCATCCGGTGGACGTCGGACACGGCAAACAGCTCCGGGCCGGTGCCGCCGCCGGCCGAGATCAACTGGCCGATGTCGGTCTTGCGCGCGGTGACGACGCCGTCGAACGGCGCGACGATGCGCTTGAACGCCTCCAGTGCCTCGAGGCGCCGCACGTTGGCCTCGTTGGCGGCGACGATCGCCTGCTTGGCCGCGAGGTCGCTGGTCTTTTCGTCGGTTTCCTGCTGCGACACCGAATCTTGCGCGAGCATCCTGGTCCAGCGCGCGGCCGTGGACGCGGCCAGCTTCTCGTTGGCGAGCGAACTTTGCAGGTCGGCGCGCGCCTGCAGCAATTGCTGGTCGAGTTCGGGCGTATCGATCAGCCCGAGCAGTTGCCCTGACTTCACGTGCGCGCCGATATCGGTGTACCACGCATGCAGATAGCCCGACACCTGCGCGTGGATCGGTGCGCTCTCGAACGCGGACAGGTGGCCGGGCAGCACGAGCGCGGCGCCTGCGTCGCCGGCCGACGGCGTGTACGCGGCCACGGTCGGCACCGCCTGTTCGGCGGACCAGGTGGTCATGTCCTGTTTCGCGTGCGCGCGGCCGACGATGCCGGTCGCGACGATGCCGACCGCGATCAGCGCGGTGAGCGTGGCGACGAGCTTGAGGTTGGGCAGCCGTTTCGGCGACTTGATATCGATCTCAGTGGACATGGGAAGCTCCGGACGCGGAAAGGGAAGAGGCGCGGGAAGCGTCGTGCTTCAGCGCGTCGCGCCGATGCACGAGGCTGAACACGACGGGAACGAAGAACAGCGTCGCGATCGTCGCGCATGCGAGGCCGCCGATTACCGCGCGGCCGAGCGGCGCGTTCTGCTCGCCGCCGTCGCCGAGGCCGAGCGCCATCGGCGCCATGCCGATGATCATCGCGAGCGCGGTCATCAGCACCGGGCGGAACCGCGTGAAACCAGCTTCGAGCGCGGCGGCCAGCGCGTTGCCGGTGTCGGCCAGGCGCTCGCGCGCGAAACTGACGACGAGGATCGAGTTGGCTGTGGCCACCCCCATGCACAGGATCGCGCCGGTCAACGCCGGCACCGACAGCGGCGTATGCGTGGTGAACAGCATCCAGACGATGCCGGCCAGCGCCGCGGGCAGTGCCGAGACGATCACGAACGCGTCGGCCCACGAGTGGAAGTTCACGACGATCAGCAGGTAGATCAGCACGATCGCGCCCACGAGGCCGAGCAGCAGGCCCGCGAACGCGCCGTTCATGGTCTGCACCTGGCCGCGCAGCGTGACGGTCGAGCCCTTGGGCAGATCCTTTGCGGTGGCCTTGACGATGCCGTCGATGTCGGCCGCGACCGCGCCGAGGTCGCGCCCCTGGGTAGTCGCATAGATGTCGAACAGCGGCTCGATGTCGTAGTGCGACACCACCGCGTTGCCGACACCGCGCGTGATCGTGGCGAGGCCGCCCAGCAACTGGGACTGGCCGTTCGCGCCGGTGACCGGCAGGTTCTGCAGCGCCGACAGCGTGGTCATCCTGTACTGCGGCGTTTGCGCGACGATCGGATAGGACACGCCGTTGTGCGGGTTGAGCCAGTAGGTCGGATCGACCTGGCTGGTGCCGGCGAGCGTCGCGACCACCGAGTTCGTCACGTCCTGCTCGGTGATGCCGAGCTGGTCGGCGCGCGTGCGGTCGACCGTCACCGTGAACTGCGGATAGGTGCCGGCCTGCTGGATGCGCGGATCCGCGACGCCGGCGATCAGGCGCAGCTTGCGGTACAGCTCGCGCGCATAGGCGAGATTGGCCTGCTGGTTCGGGCCGGCCACCTGCAGGTCGACCGGCGCCGGTGCGCCGAAGTTGAGGATCTGGCTGACGATGTCGGCGGGCAGGAACGAGAACGTGGTGCCCGGATAGGCGCGCGGCAGGCGTTCGCGCAGCGTGTGCACGTAGTCGGCGGTCGGCGCGTGATCGCGCGACAGCGAGATCAGGATGTCGCCGTCCTGCGGCCCGAGCGTGCCGCTGTTGTTGTAGGTCAGATTGATCCCGCTGTTCGGCAAGCCGATGTTGTCGATCACTTCGCGCAACTGCGCGGGCGGAATCACGCCGCGAATCGTGTTCTCGATGCGGTCGAGTTCGGCGGCGGTTTCCTCGACACGCGTGCCGACCGGCGCACGCACGTGTAGCGCGATCTCGCCGGAATCGATGGTCGGGAAGAAATTGCGGCCGAGCCACGGCGCGAGCAGGAAGGACGCGGCCACGATGCCGAGGAAGGCGCCGACGAACGGCTTGCGGCGCGTGAGCGCGAGGCCCAGCAGGATCCGGTACGACGCGCGCACGGCTTCGAAGCGGCGCTCGAAGGCGCGCTGGAAGCGCACCAGCGGGTTGCGCGCTGGCGGGACGTCGTGCGCGCCGGCATGGCCAGCGTGCGGATCCATCACCGCGGCAAGTTCGCCCGACGCGTGACCGGCCGATGCGTGCGGCTTGAGCAGGTATTGCGCGAGCATCGGCACGAAGGTGCGCGACAGCACGAACGACGACGCCATCGAGAAGATCACCGCCTTGGCCATCGGCACGAACAGAAAGCGCGAGATGCCGTCGAGCATCAGCATCGGCACGAACACGATGCAGATGCACAGCAGCGAGACGAGCGCCGGCATCACGATCTGCTTCGCGCCGTCGACGATCGCGGTGCGCGTGTCCTTGCCCTGTTCGAGGTGCCAGTTCACGTTCTCGATCGTCACCGTCGCGTCGTCGACCAGGATCCCGACCGCGAGCGCGAGGCCGCCGAGCGTCATCACGTTCAGCGTTTCGCCGGTGGCCGCGAGCAGCGCGATGGCCGAGAGCACGGCCAGCGGGATCGACGCGGCGATGATCAGCGTCGAGCGCCACGAGCCGAGGAACAGCAGGATCATCAGCGAGGTCAGCGCCGCGGCGAGGATGCCTTCGCGCGCCACGCCGCTCACGGCGCCCTTCACGAAGGTCGACTGATCGCCCATCGTGACGAGCGTCAGGCCCGGCGGCAGCGTCTGTTCGACCAGCGGCAGCTTCGCCTTCACGCCGGCGATGATGTCGAGCGTCGAGGCGGAGCCGTTCTTCAGGATACTCATCAGCACCGCGCGGTGGCCGTCCACGCGCACGATGTTGCCTTGCGGCGGGTAGCCGTCGCGCACGTGCGCGACGTCACGGATGTCGATCGTCGTGCCGTCGACCGACTTGATCGGCAGGTCGTTCAGCGCATCGAGCGAGAGCGGGCTGTTGTTGAGCTTGATGTTGTATTCGAAGCGGCCGATCTTCTGCGTGCCGGCCGGGATGATCTGATTCTGCTGCGCGAGTGCGTGCGCGACGTCCTGCGCCGACAGCCCTTTCGACTGCAGCGCCTGCGGGTCTAGGTCGATCTGCACTTCGCGCGCCTTGCCGCCGTACGGCGTCGGAATCGCGACGCCGGGCACCGACAGCAACTGCGGTCGAATGAAGTTGACCGCGTAATCCTCCAGCTTCTGTTCGTCGAGCGTGTTGCTGGTCAGTGCGATTTGCAGCACGGGCACGGTCGACGCGTTGTAGTTGAGGATCTGCGGCGGCGTGGTGCCGGGCGGCATCTGCTTGAGCACGGTCTGCGAGATCGACGTGACCTGCGCGGTCGCCGTGCGGATATCGACCGTCGGCTGGAAGAAGATCTTCACGATGCCGTAGCCGCGGAACGATTGCGACTCGATGTGCTGGACATCGTTGACCGTCGTGCCGAGCGTGCGCTCGTAGTACGTGATCACGCGTCCGGACATGTCGTCCGGCTGCAGGCCCGCGTAGTTCCAGACGACGCTGATCACCGGAATGCGGATGTCCGGAAAGATATCGATGGGCGTGCGGACTGCCGCGAGCGGGCCCGCGATCAGGATCAGCAGCGCCAGTACGACGAACGTATAGGGCCGGGCGAGCGCGAGCCGGACAATTTTCAGCATGAGGTGCTGCTCCGTTCAATATCGTCGTGAAGAAGAGCCGGCTGTGCGCGTCCTCGGGAAAGACCCGATGCGCAACCGATGACCGGATTCTGCGGAGCGTCCACTAACAGCCGGTCGCAAAAAAGATGAAACAAGTTTTAAGGAACGGGCGGGCTCAGCCGGGCAGGTGGTCGCGAGCCGCCGACCGAAGCGGTAGCCCGCACGGCCTCGAAGATCGTCGTGCGCGTGAGCACGCGGCCAGCGTTGCGCGTCAGGAATGCGAGCAAGTGGCACTCGGTCGGCAGCCGCGCGCCGTCGACCCGGTGGCCTTCGTCACGCAGCGTATGCGCAATGTGATCGGCGGAATCAGGCAGCGGCGAGCTGCATGGCGACGCGGTCGGGCACGCGACAGTGGTCGACCGCGTAACCGATGAAGCCGCGCACTTTCCCGGCGCTTTCTAAAAAAAGCTTCATGCGCGGATCGCCGATCTTCAGCCGGTTCGCGTGTACCGAGGTCGATACTTGGATCGTGTAATTCCGGCAAGGACGACAAACATGGCACAACCGTTGAGCATCAAGATGATCGAAGAGCACGGCAAGCTCGTGGTGCTGATGTCGATCGAACGGGGCGCGGCCGTGCTCGATCCGGAAGACGTGGACGCGGTCATCCAGTACTTGAGCTTGCTGCGCGCGTCGATGCGGCCGGCGGTGCCGGAGCGTCCGCCGCACGGGCAGCCATTCGTGACGGAAATGGATCCCTGCTGGTATGCCGAGCGCCATCCGCTGGAAGGAGGCGTGGTGCTGTTACTGCGTCATGGCGGGCTCGGCTGGGCAAGCTTTGCACTACCGCCGCGCAGCCTCGAACGGTTGCACGCTTCGCTGGCGCAACTGCTCGAGGACGAGCGGCGGGCGATCGGCCTGCCGCACCGAATCCGTGCCGTAAGCGCGCTGGCATGCAGCGGCCGCGCGACGGGGTGATTCGGCAGCAGTCAATGCGTGATGCTGCCTCCCGGCGCCAGTCGCACCGCGCGCTATCCGCGCCCGACGAACGGCATCGTCGTCGCCATGATCGTCATGTTGAGGATGTTGGTATCGAGCGGCAGATTCGCCATCTGGACGACCGCATTCGCGACATGCGCGACGTCCATCCGCGCCTCGGGCGCCAGGCTGCCGTCCGCTTGCGGGACGCCTTGCGTCATCCGTTCCGTGAGCGACGTCGCGGCGTTGCCGATGTCGATCTGGCCGCACGCGATGTTGTAGCGGCGGCCGTCCAGCGCCAGCGACTTCGTGATTCCGGTCACCGCGTGCTTGGTGGCCGTGTACGCGATCGTATCGGGGCGCGGCGCGTGCGCCGAGATCGAGCCGTTGTTGATGATTCGGCCGCCCTGCGGCGTCTGCGTTTTCATCAGCCGCCATGCGGCGCGCGCGCACAGGAATACGCCGGTGAGGTTGGTTGCGACGACGCTGTTCCACACGTCGAGTTCGTATTCGTCGAGGGACACGACCGGGGCGTTGCGCCCGGCATTGTTGAACAGGACATCGAGCCGGCCGAACCGTTGCGCGATCTGTGCGAACGCGTGGTCGACCGATGCTTCGTCGGTGACGTCGACCGGAAACACCTCGGCGTCGCTGCCGGCGACGCGGATGGCGTCCTGCGTGTCGCGCAGCGACGCCTCAGTGCGCCCGAGCAGCGCGACGGTGAAGCCGGCCTGGGCGAGTGCGATGGCCGTGGAGCGACCGATGCCGGAGCCGGCACCCGTGACGGCGGCGAATTTCTTCGAGACGGACATGGCGTGATTTCCTGCGGGTTGAATGGCGGGGGAGGCGGGCGAGGGTCGATGCCGTCGCCACTTCGGCAATGTAGTCGAAATGCACGACCGGCCGGTTGATGCAGAGCCGCGAAGCGCGATTGGCCGCGCGACACGCTCTCGCGATCGGTCGACTATATCGCCGTGGCGTTTGGCGCGCGCGGCAGCAAATCGATCCGGCTTCGCGTCAGGCATTGTGGCCAGGTCGCCGCCACGCCGTTGTGCGCGACGACGACGAAGTTCGTGAATGCGCGATCGGAAACGAGCATCTGCCCTTTGCCGATGTGTTCGCCGATAAAAGCGATGGCGGGTTCGATCGGCAGAAAATCGCCGATCTTGCGACGAACGTGGATGACGACGTCCGCGGAACCGATCGTCGACAGCATCTTCCAGAGAAGGTCGCGATCGACGCTGCCGGTCGACAGTAGATGAATCCATTCGCATTTGACCAGTTCCACGTCGGGACGATGTTTGAGATAGAGCGCATGCACGCGTCTGGGATTCATCGATGGGGTTCTCCGTGACAGGCGATCGCCATGATCATGTCCGCCGGCCGGCCGCGGCCTTTCGCGTTCGCGCACCGGTTTCCGCAAACAACTCGACCACCACATCGCGCAGCCAGCGGTTCCCTTCGTCCTGATTGACCCGCGTGTGCCACAGCATATGGATCGGCGCGCCGGGCAGCGTGACGGGCAGCGCACGCCAGCCGAGCGAGAACGGCGCGGCGAGTTGCAACGCGAGGTGCTCGGGCACCGTCGCGATCAGGTCGGTGCGCTGCAGGATGTAGCCCACGCTCATGAAATGCGGCACCGTCAACCGCACCTGGCGCTTCACGCGGCGACGCGTCAGCCATTCGTCCACTTGCCCGTGCCCGGTGCCGGCCGACACCACGACCAGATGTTCGGCGTCGCGCCACGCGTCGACCGTCAGCGGCGCCCCCTCGAGCGGATGCCCGCGCCGGAACAGGCATACATAGCGCTGATCGAACAGCCGGCGCTGATAGAACCCGCCCTTCAGTTGCGGCAGCAGGCCGATCGCGAGATCGACGCGGCCGTCGGCCATTTCGTCGCCGAGATTGACGCTCGTGTTGCGCACGGTGTTCAGCGCGATGCCCGGCGCCGCATGCGACAAGTGTTCGAGCAGCGCGGGCAGGAACACGACTTCGCCGATATCGGTCATGCCGATCGTCAGCGTGCGCGTGGCGTGCAGCGGATCGAAGCCGGTGTCGGGGTTCAGCGCGGCGTGCAGCGTCGCGAGCGCCTGCGACACGGGTTCCGCGAGACGCAGCGCGAACGGTGTCGGCACGACGCCGCCGGGCCCGCGCACGAACAGCGGATCGCCGAGCCGGCGGCGCAGCTTGGCGAGCGCGTTGCTGACGCCTGGCTGGCTCATGTTCATTTGCTCGGCGACGCTCGATACGCGCCGTTCCTGCATCAGCCGCTGGAAAAGCAGCAGCAGGTTGAGATCGATCTCGCTCAGTTCCATCGTTGCGCGTAGCCCGGTTCATTGCATTCAGTGATGAAGCAGATTCATTTCATTTTATTGCCGGATAAAAGTCCACTCCTGAAAATACCGATACGGCGCATGCATTCGGCACGAGCGCCGAGCCCGCCGCACACCTCACATACATCGGAGACACCTTCATCATGCAGACGAACCTGAAGATTGCGATCGTCGGCGCCGGCATCGGCGGCTTGACCCTCGCGCTCGCGTTGCGCGAGCACGGCATCGACGCGCAACTCTACGAGCAGACGCCTGAATTGCGCGAAGTCGGCGCGGCGGTCGCGCTGTCGGCCAATGCGACGCGCTTCTACGAACGCATGGGCTTGCGCGCGGCTTTCGATGCGGTGTGCGCGGACATCCCGGGGCTCGTCTACCGCGACGGGCGCAGCGGCGCGGTGATCGGCCATCATCGCGGCGCCCCCGACTATCGCCGGCAATTCGGCGGCGCGTACTGGGGCGTGCATCGCGCGGATCTGCAGGCCGTGCTGTCGACGGCGGTCGGCCTCGACTGCATCCATCTCGGCCATCGTCTGGTCGACCTCGCGCAACACCCCGATCGCGTGACGCTGTCGTTCGACAACGGCACGCAGGTCGACGCCGATCTCGTGATCGGCGCGGACGGCGCGCGTTCGATCACACGACGCTGGATGCTCGGCTACGACGATGCGCTGTATTCGGGCTGTTCGGGTTTTCGCGGCGTGGTGCCGGCCGCGCGCATGGACCTGCTGCCCGATCCCGACACGATCCAGTTCTGGGTCGGGCCGCATGGGCATCTGCTGCACTATCCGATCGGCGATGACGGCGACCAGAATTTCCTGCTGGTCGAGCGGCACCCGTCACCGTGGCCGTCGCGCGAGTGGGTCATGCCGGCCGAGGAAGGCGAGCAACTGCGTACGTTCCGGAACTGGCATCCGGCGGTGGTGCAGATGATCACGGCCGTGCCGATCAGCCAGCGCTGGGGGCTGTTTCACCGTCCGCCGCTCGGCCGATGGAGCCGCGGGCGCGTGACGTTGATCGGCGATGCCGCGCATGCGCTGGTGCCGCATCACGGGCAGGGCGCGAATCAGTCGATCGAGGATGCGGTGGTGTTGGCCGCGCAATTGGCGAAGGCCGGCCCGGGCAATTGGCGCGAAGCGCAGGAAGCCTACGAGCGGCTGCGCCGCGGCCGGACGCGCAAGGTGCAATATGCGTCGATCTCGGCAGCCGACGTGCTGCATCTTCCCGACGGGCCGGCCGCGCAGGCACGCAACGCGCGGCTGGCCGACCGCGATCGCGTGCTGCATCACCTGGACTGGATCCACGATTTCGATGCGCTCGATACGGAGCCGAGCGAGCGACAGGGCGGGACGTGGCTTTGAGCGGCGGGCGGCGCGCAGGGCACGACGGTCAGCGACGGCGGTCGGCCGATTACCGACCCGCCAGCCCGGAACGATCGCCGCAACGGCCGCCGGGCGTTACTTCACGCACTCCAGCGCATACTTCAACCCCTGCCCGAGCAACCCGCGCCAGACGTCCCACGTATGCCCGCCGTCGACGATGCGCAGCTCGGCCGGGTTCTGCGCGCGGCGCAGGTGCGTGTACAGCACGCTCGATTCCGCCTGGATCGTCAGGTCGTCGTCGCCGGCTGCGATGAACATCGGCACACGCCAGTTGCGCGCGAAATAGCCGCGCAGCAGCGCCGGATAGTTCAACTCGTGCCACACGCGTGAATCGAACTGCCGATCGCCGAACACGCCGACGTAGCGCGCGGCGGAATTGAGCGGCGGCTCGTTCGCGTAGATGGCCGGGCTCAGCAGCATCGCGCCGCAGAACAGCCCCGGTTCGAGCAGCGAGAAGCGCAGCGCGCCGAAGCCGCCCATCGACACGCCGCCGATCGCGCGGCCCGCGCGCTGGTTCGACACCGCGAAGTGCGCTTCGACTTCGGGCAGCAGGTCGTTGAGGAACGCGCTCTGCATCTTCTCCTTGCGATCGACGTACCAGTCGGTGCCGCCTTGCGGCATCACGATCACGACGGGCGGGATGTCGCGGTGCTCGATCAGCGTGTCGGCGGTGGCCTGCAGCCGGCCCTGCGTGACCCAGTCGTTCGCGTTGCCCGCGTTGCCGTGCAGCAGGTACATCACCGGGTAGCGTGCGCCTTCCGGGTTGTAGCCGGGCGGCAGGTAGACCGTGTACGACCAGTCGCGCTTCAGCGACGCCGACCGGAACGTGCGCAGCACGATGCCGCTGCCCGGATTGACGGGCGGCTCCTGCGCGGCGGACGGCGTCGTCGCGGTCTGGATGGCCGGCGGCGCGGGCGATAGCGCCGGCGCGGCGGCAGGCGCCGCCGACGGCGTGGCATGGGCGGTGGCGATCGCGCCGGCGATCAGGGCGAGGGCGAACGGAAGGGCGAGTCGGCGCATGGCGAATCGTTTCGGGAGTGGCGCCGGCTATCGTAGCAGCGGCGCATGACGGCGCGGCGCGTCATGGCCGCGAGCGGAACGGCAGCCGCGCGACGAGCGGCCCGTAGAGTTTGGCCACGAGATACAGCAGCCCGATCGCGACGGCGTCGGCGGCGAGGCCGAGCGGCACGTCGAGATAGCCTTCGGTCGCCTGGTAGAGCACCGAGTCGACCGCGAGCGAGATGCCGGTGCCCGCGACGAAGCACAGCAGCCCCTGCCGGCCGATCGTGCCGATCCACGGCATCGCGTGCGCGACCTTCTTCATCCAGCCGAGGTGCACGAGCTTGGCCGCGAGCCATGCGATCGCGAGGAAGTTCACGAGCCGCAGCGCGCCGAGGTTCTGCTTGATCGACGGATCGGTCGGGAACGGCTCGATGCGCAGCCGGTAGTACGCGCCGGCCGCGACGATCGCGAGCGCCGCGGCCGTCAGCAGCCAGCCCTGCGGCTTCGGCGCGAGGGTCTGGTAGACGGGCTGGCAGCGCGCGATCACGCCGAGCACGAACAGGAACTGCCACGCGAACGGGTTGAAATCCCACGGCGCGCCTTCGACGGTCGGCAAGAAGCGTGCGACGTGCGGCGCCGCGTACCACAGCGATCCGCTGAACGCGAGCATCAGCCACGGCTGCGTGCGCGCCAGCGGCAGCGCGAGCGGGACGAGCAGCGCGAAGAACGCATACATCGGCAGCACCGACGCGAGGTACGGCTGGCGGCGGAACAGCAGGATGTCGCGCAGCGCGGCGAGCGGCTTGTGCAGCAGCCCGTCGAGATCGTTGGTCGGCATGTTCGGGCCGTCGATCGCGAGCGCATTCAGCGCGGCGGTGATCAGCAGCATCAGGCCGGCCGTCACGAGGAACGCACGGTAGATCTCGAACGCACGCCGGATGAAACGCTGGCGCGCGGCGGCCTCGTCGTGCCGCTCGGCGAGCGAGTTGTACGCAATGGCGGTGGCGAAGCCGCCGAGGAACACGAACACCTCGGCCGCGTCGCACAGCGCGTACGCATGCAGCGTGACGCGCGACAGGATGCTGCCGCCGATGTGGTCGACGACGATGACGAGCAGCACGAGGCCGCGGAAGAAATCGAGCTCGGCGTAGCGGCCGGCCCGGGCCGGCGCGGTCATCGGAGCGCCTTCCGGCGCGGGCCGCGGGCACGGCCGGCACGCGCCGCGCATGAATCGGGGTGAAGCATGACTTCGTGGAGAAATGGCGGACGGATGCGCATTGTGCCACCGATGCGAAGCGTTCCGGGTTTACGCGGATGGCGGGCCGGCCCGCCGCTGCCGACAAGCCCGTCAGGCTGTCCGCGCAACGGGGCAGTTGGACGAGCGCAACGCTTTGCGCGCGACGACCCGCACCCGATGGACGGACGGTTTGCGTCGTGACACCATTTTGTCCTCACGCGGCCGCACACCGCGTCGTCCGCCCTGCGGGCCACACATACAACAGATCGAACACTCGCCGGGCGTACGGCCAGCCCGGCCCCCGGCTCCGGAGATTCGTCATGAGGAAGCACGTCATTTTTGCCGCCGCGCTCGCTGCCTTCGCCGCGCCGGCCTTCGCCGAGACCAGCGTGACACTGTACGGCGTGATCGACGAAGGCTTCAATTACACGAACAACGTCAACGTCAATGGGGTCGGAAAGACCAATTACCAGCTCGCGAGCGGTTATGCGCAGGGCAGCCGGTGGGGCCTGAAGGGCAGCGAGGATCTCGGCGGCGGGCTGAAGGCGGTCTTCACGCTGGAAAACGGTTTCGACGTGAACAACGGCCGGCTCGGCCAGGGCGGCCGGATGTTCGGCCGTCAGGCGTTCGTCGGGTTGTCCGAGTCGCGCTTCGGCACGCTGACCTTCGGCCGCCAGTACGATGCCGTCGTCGACTATCTCGCGCCGCTGACCGCGAACGGCAACTGGGGCGGCACGCTGTTCTCGCACCCGTTCGACAACGACAACACGGACAACTCGTTCCGCGTCAACAACACGGTCAAGTACGCGAGCGCCGACTGGAACGGCCTGACGTTCGGCGGCACGTACAGCTTCAGCAACAGCACGGGCTTCTCGAACAACCGCCAGTACAGCCTCGGCGCGCAGTATTCGCTGGCCGGGCTGCAGGTCGCGGCCGCGTACCTGCAGGCGAACAACCCGGGCATCGGCAACGCGGGCGCGATCGCGGCCGACGACGCGAACTTCGTCGCCGATCGGCTGCGCATCTTCGGCGGCGGCGTCAACTACACGTTCGGCCCGGCGACGGTCGGCGTCGTCTATACGAAGACCGACGTGAAGAACCCGGTATCGACGATCTATCTGCCGGCGTCGACGTTCGCCGGCCTCGGGCTGACCGCGACGAAGTTCCAGAACTTCGAGATCAACGGCAAATACCAGCTCACGCCCGATTTCTACCTCGGCGCGCAGTACGTGTACACGGACGGCAAGTACGATGCCGCGGCCGGCTCGTTCAAGCCGAAGTACCACACGGTCGGCCTGATGGCCGACTACAGCCTGTCGAAGCGCACCGACGTGTATCTGCAGGGCGCATGGCAGAAGGTGGGCGGCGACAAGACGGGCACGGCCGCCGACGGCGGCTATGTCGTCGGCACGGACGGGCCGTCGGCATCGTCGAACCAGTTCGCGGTGCGCGCCGCGATCCGCCACAAGTTCTGACCGGGCGCCGGCGCCGGGGCGAACGGCCCCGGCACGGCCGCCGTCAGTCCGCCCGGTGCGTGCCGCCGAGCGTTTCCGCGAGCCAGTCGACGAAGATCCGCACGCGTGGGGCCAGATGCCGGCTGTGCGGAAACACGACCGACACCGGCAACGGCGGCGCCTGCCATTCCGGCAGCACCTCGACCAGCGAGCCGCCCTCGAGCAGCGGCGCGAGCCCGTCGCGCGGCGCCTGGATCAGCCCGAGGCCCGCGACACAGCACGCGAGATACGCCTGCGAACTGTTGACCGACACGACGCTGCGCATCTTCACCGTGTGCAGCTCGCCCGAATCCATGTCCGCATATTCCCAGTCCAGTTCGCGGCCCGTGCGGCTCGAGAAATAGCCGACCGCGACGTGGTCCGGCAGATCGTCCGGCGAGCGCGGCGTGCCGTGTCGCGCGAGATAGGCGGGCGACGCGCAGTTGATCTGGGGCATCTCGCCGACGTGCCGCGCGACGAGCGACGTGTCGGACAGCACGCCGACCCGCACCGCGCAGTCGATGCCGTCGGCCACGAGATCGACGAAGCGGTCGGTCGTGCTGATCGCGACGCGCAGGTCGGGGTAGCGCGCATGGAAATCCGGTAGCGCCGGAATCACCTGGTTCAGCGCGAAACGTTCGGGCAGGTCGATGCGGATCACGCCGCGCGGCGACGCGCCGGCATCCTCGAACAGCGTTTCCGCGTCGTCGAGATCGGCGAGCAACCGCACGCAGCGCTCGTAGTAGGTCGCGCCCTCGGCGGTCAGCGCGACGCGCCGCGTCGTGCGTTGCAGCAGGCGGATCTTCAGGTGCTTTTCCAGATACTGGACGGCATTGCTGACCGTCGGGCGCGGCAACTGGAGCTGCTCGGCCGCTTTCGTGAAGCTGCCGAGATGGGCGACGCGCGCGAAGACGCGCATTGCTTGCAGATGGTCCATGCGGGCGAACACCTTGGCGGGAACGGGAACAGGCTCCATTGTTAATCAGCGTCGAATGGTTTGGTGGAGCGTTTCGCGTTTATCGGGCGGCGTCGTGCGGCCAGAATCCGTTTCATCCACTCACCATTCGAAGGAAACGGACATGGACACGCGTCAACTGGGCCGCACGGGCCCGCAGGTTTCGGCGATCGCGCTCGGCTGCATGGGGATGTCGGATTTCTACGGGCCGGCCGACCGCGGCGAAAGCATCGCGACGCTGCATGCGGCGCTCGACCACGGCATCACGCTGGTCGATACCGGCGACTTCTACGGGATGGGCGACAACGAGATGCTGATCCGCGACGCACTGCGCGGCCGGGCGCGCGACCAGGTGCTGATCAGCGTGAAATTCGGCGCGCTGCGCGATCCGGCCGGCGGGTTCGCCGGCTACGACGCGCGGCCCGCGGCGATCCGGAACTTCGTCGCGTACTCGTTGAAGCGGCTCGGCACCGACTACCTCGACATCTACCGGCCGGCCCGCGTCGACCCGGCGGTGCCGATCGAGGAGACGGTCGGCGCGATCGCCGATCTCGTGAAAGCCGGCTACGTGCGCCATGTCGGACTGTCGGAAGTCGGCGCGGACACGATTCGCCGCGCGGCCGCCGTCGCGCCGATCGCCGATCTGCAGATCGAATATTCGCTGCTGTCGCGCGGGATCGAGGCCGAGATCCTGCCCGCGTGCCGCGAGCTCGGCATTGGCGTGACGGCCTACGGTGTGCTGTCGCGCGGGCTGCTCGGCGGGCGCTGGACGGCGGCGCGGCAGGGCGAGCGCGATTTCCGCGCGGCGAGCCCGCGCTTCCAGGGCGAGAACCTCACGCACAACCTCGCGCTCGTCGACGCGCTGCGCACGATCGCCGACGAGAAGGGCAGCAATCCGGCGCAGGTCGCGATTGCGTGGGCACTGTCGCGTGGCGCCGACATCGTACCGCTGGTCGGCGCGCGCAAGCGCACGCAACTGCGGGACGGTTTGCTGGCGACTGAATTGCAACTAACGGTCGAAGAGCTCACCCGCATCGAAGCGGCGGTTCCCGCCGGGGCGGCTGCCGGCGAGCGCTATCCGGCCGCGCAGATGGCGCACCTCGACAGCGAGCAGGGCCGGGGGTGACGCATGGGGCCGGATCGACGGTCCCGAAAGCCCCGTCCGGCGGGCCCGAGCCAGCCTCAGGCAAAGCCAGATGGCGGGCGGCGTGGCGGGCAGGCACCATCGGCGCCGCACTCAACGGACGGGATGCCTGCCATGCCAATTCATACGCTGACGATCATCGTGCTGGTTTTCCTGCTGGCCGGCGCGGTCAAGGGGATGATCGGGCTCGGATTGCCGACGATCGCGATGGGGCTGCTGACGCTCGCGATGCCGCCGTCGGCCGCAGCGAGCCTGCTGCTCGTGCCGTCGTTCATCACCAACGTGTGGCAGTTGTGGCTCGGTCCGTCGTTCGGCGCGCTGCTGCGCCGGCTGTGGCCGCTGCTCGTCGGCCTGACCGTCGGCACACTGACGGGCGGGTTGCCGGCGCTTGCAGCCGGCAGTACGTGGACGCACACGGCGCTCGGCATCGTGCTGGTGCTTTACGGGCTGTGGGGGCTGGCGGCGGCGCGGCTGCCCGCACCGGGCCGCCATGAAACATGGCTATCGGCCGTGGTCGGCTACCTGACGGGCGTCGTGACGGCCGCGACCGGCGTGTTCGTCGTACCGGCCGTGCCCTATCTGCAGGCGCTGCGGCTGTCGAAGGACGATCTGATCCAGGCGCTCGGGCTGTCGTTTACCGCATCGACGATCGTGCTCGGCCTGCAGTTGCGCGTGACGGGCGCACTGCAGACGGTCGATCTCGGCGTGTCGGCGCTCGCGCTGGTGCCGGCGCTCGCAGGGATGGCCGGCGGGCAATATGCGCGGCGCGTGATGAGCGAGAAGATGTTCAAGCGTTGCTTCTTCGTCGGGCTGATCGCGCTCGGCGCGTATATGGCGGGATCGCGGTGGTGGTGAGCGTGCGCCCCGGCGCTGAATGATCCCGAAGCCGGTTTCGGCAGCCGGCTTCGGGAACGGTCACGGGGTGGCGGTCGTGCCGCTTACGCCGGATCGGCGTACCTCAGCGTCCACCCGACGGTACGCGTCGCGCCTGCGCCGAGCGCGAACGGTTTCGTCGTGCACGCGAAGTTCGAATGCAACTGCCCGATCGGCGTCGTCGACGACGGATTCGTCACGCCGTTCGCCGTGTCGAAGGCGGACAGCGCGCAGTTGTCGAACCCGGATGCCGTATAACCGGTCGCGGCGCTGTTCGCGTACGTCACCGACACGCCGTCGCCATTGGCCTGCGTCGACGAGAAATCCGCGAACGACGTGAAGTCCGTCTCGACCGCGAGGTTGCCCGCGAGCGTGCCCGAACTCAGCGTATCGCTGCGCGAAATCGTGCCGTGCGCGAACGTCAGCACCGTGTGCACCTGCAGGTCGAGATCCGTCGTGTACGCGGCGTTCTTCGACGCGAGCCGGAACTTCGTCGTATCGAACGACACGATCACCTGGCCGTTGCTCTGCTGCACGTTCAGGTTCCTGTAGTACGTGACGGGAATGTAGGTTTTCGCGTTGTACGTCACCTGCGGGAGCAGCAGCGCATAGCCGAGGTCGGTCGTGCCGTAGATCAGCTTGTCGGAGAACGGCACCGGGTAATACGGCGTGTACGAGTCGTAGTCGGGCGCCTGGCTGAGGTTCAGGTTGATCACGCGCCGGCCGTCGCGCACGGTGAGCAACGCGGCGCTGTACGGATGCGCGGCGTCGCCCGGCTGGTTGTACCAGGTGAGCGTGTAGCGCGGCAGCGCGTCGAGCCACGCGCGGTAGTCCGCATCGGCCATCGGCGCCTGGCCGCCGAAGCCGAGCTTGTTCCACCACGCGTTCACGTACAGGTACTGGTGCAGCAGGCTGAAGTTCTCGCCCATCACGCGCGGCTTGCCGCGATACGTGTCGGTGCCGCGGCCCTTGACCCACATGTTCACCGACGGCGTCGGCAGCGACGGGTCGTACCAGTACGTGTCGAAACGACGCGCGGCCTGGTAGATGAATGCATACGCAACCTGTTTCTCGCGATCGGTCAACACGCCGGCATTGGCCGCGGCCGTCAGCACCTCCATGAACGCGGAATCGCCGTACGGGCCGATCGAGCGGCCGTAGTCGAAACCCTGGCCGTCGGCGTTCAGTTGCGGCAGGATCAGGTCGACCGACTTGCGCAGATAGCCCTTCAACTCCGGCGTGAGATTCGCTTCGTTGCCCATCTCGAACGTGCGCTCGACCACTTCGCCGATCAGCAGCGTGCTGTAGCGGTCGAAGCGCGCCTGGTCGTAGTAGGTCGTGTGCGTGTTCGACGCTTCGTCGGAGAACCCGCCCGACGAGTCGTTGCGGATGTGGTTCGTCAGCGTGTACAGCAGCGCGTCGCGTGCGCTCATCGCCGCGACCGCCGGATCGGTCTTCGATGCGAACGACGGGCTGCTCCAGCCGAGCTTCTGGCGCAGCCCGGCAATGCCGTAGGACACCGCATAGTAGTTTTGCGCGGTGTTGAGCGACGCGATGTCGATCGGCGTGCCGGCGGCCGGGCACGTCGTGGTCTTGCCGCTCGCATCGGGGCCGAACATGTCGCAGAACGTGAGCCGCTGCTGCAGCGTCGCGAGCATCGCGTCGCTGAAGACTTCGTTGAGCATCCCGCGCGCCTTCAGGTTGTTCAGCGCGACGAGGTAGTAGTACTCGCCCCACGACGTGTTCGCATACGCGTAGGTGCCGCCCGACTGCGCCATCATCGCGGTCGTGATCGTCTGGTACGTCGCGAGGTAGCTCGCGTATTGCGGGTCGTTCTTCGCCTTCATGTCGATCAGGATGTATGACAGCCCGAGCGCGAGCTTGCCGGGAAGGAATTTGTCGCCGGTATTCGTGTCGAGCACGTGGACGGGCGTGCCGTCGCCGAGATCCATCACGACCTGCGTGAAATCGGGCGATTTCCGGATCAGGTCGAACAGCGCGCGCATCTGGCCCATCATCGTGACCGGGACGTTCGTGCCGGCGGGCACGCTGGTGTCGGGCGCGCCATAGACGAGGGCCTGCAGCGAGTTCGATGCGAGCGCGGGCGGGGTGGACGGAGGGGACGACGACGGTGTGTCCGTCACGTCGTTGCCGCCGCACGCGCTCACGAGCACGACGGAAAGGGCGCTGAGCGCGGCGCCGAGCGCGAATCTGCTGCGCGGATGCATGGTGTCTCCAGTTTTGAATAGTGGTGAAGCACGGTCACGTATCGCCGATACCGCGCTCGGTGCCGTACCTGGCGCCCGCCCTGCAAACCCTGATCCCTGAGGCGGACGGCCTGCCTCGCACATCGAGCAGGCAAGCGTTCCCCCTGCGCGGGCCATGACGGACATCTCGCTCGAGCATTGGAAAACGTTTTCCAAATTTAGGCATCGAGCGGCGTGATGTCAATGAACTTTCACGTCGGAGACGGCGGTAGAAACCCGAATGGGTGTGAGGGAGGGGGAGTCGAAATTACACGTAAGTAGCGGGAATTTTATCTTGATGACCGCGTGTCATCGCGCGACAGAGAAGCTGTGAAGCGGCCAGCGGGAGCATGCCAGGGAAACGGGTTCTCGATGCATGAAGAGAGAAAACGTTATCCATAAGAATCCAGACGCAGCGAGCCGCTCAAGGCTGCCCGCAGCCACATGCGCCGACCCGCCGCTTCGACGACGTTCAAAGCTGCTTCTCGATCGCCGCCTTGTCGATCACCGACCACACCTGCCGGATCTTGCCGTCGTGAAACTCGTAGAACACGTTCTCGGCGAACGTGACCTTGCGGCCGTCGACGGCGAGCCCCATGAACGTCCCTTTCGGCGAACACGCGAAGCGAAGGCGGCATGCGACACGCGGCGGTTCGCACACGAGCAGCCGGATGTCGAAGCGCAGGTCGGGAATGTCGCGGAAGTCCTGTTCCAGCATCGCGCGGTAACCGGCGAGGCCGAGCGGCCGGTCGTTGTGGATCACGTCGTCGGACACGTATTCGCCGAGCGCCGTCCAGTCCTGCCGGTTCAGGCAGTCGATATACGCGCGATAGCGGGTTGCGAGATCGATGTCGGTCATGGTCACGTCTCCGTATGTCGATGGGGCGAGTCGAATGCGGCGCGCGTTACGGCGGCGGTGCGTCGCCAGACAGGAACGCGACGAACTCGCGCGTGTACTTCGGCAGCGCGTCGAACGACCGCGCGCAGAGCGTCAGTTTCCGATGGCTCCACGGATCGGACAACTCGACGAGCCGCACGTCCATCGTCTGCATCGCGCGCTCGGCCGCATGCCGCGACACGATGCCGATGCCCACGCCGCTCGCGATCACGCGGCAGATCGCGTCGAAGCTCTTCAATTGCACGCGATAGCGGATTCTCCTGCCGAGCGCGCGCGCCTGGTCGGCGAGATGCACCTGCAGCGCGCTGCCGTCGGTGAGGCCGATGAAGTCTTCGCCGGCGATGTCGTTGAACGCGACCTTGTCGTGCGACGCGAGCGGATGCGCGGCCGGCACGACGACGATCAGCCAGTCTTCGCGGAACGGTTTCTGTTCGAGCCCGCCGAGCCCGACCGAATCGGCGACGATGCCGACCTCGGCCGTCTTGTTGCGGATCGCATGCACGATCTCCTGGCTGGAACGTTCCTCGACGCTGATCGACAGCTTCGGATGGTGCGGCAGGTAATCGGCCAATGCATCGGGCAGGTATTCGCTCAGCGACGCGGTGTTGCACAGCAGCCGGATATGGCCGCGCAGCCCCTGGCCGTATTGCTGCAGTTCGCCGCGCATGTGATCGATCTGCTGCAGGACGGTGCGCGCGTGATGTTCGAGCGCGCGCCCCGCATCGGTGGCCTGCGCGCCCGACTTGGTCCGGTGCAGCAGCGGCACGCCGAGCTCGTCCTCCATCCCGCGAATGCGTTCGCTCGCGGCCTGCAGCGTGATGTGCGTGCGTTCGGCGCCGCCCGTGATCGTGCCGGCTTCGCAGATGTTCAGGAAGAGCCGCAGGTCGGTCAGGTCGAAGCGCATGATGGGCGGAGCGATGGGTGGGGGAATGGCCGATAAGTTAGCAGGAACCGCGGCGCCGGTCTCAGGGGCGGCCTGAGACCCGGTTCGCCGCTTCCGCATTTTCGGGACGCGATCGGCGGCCGATCATGGACGCACATCAACCGGGGAGCCCGTCATGCAGATCGATTCGTCATGGGGCGTGTCGTTCAAGATCGCGCTGCATCTGCTGTTCCTGTGTATCGGCATCGCGTGGGCCGGTGCCGAATTCGTCGCATGGTTGCGGTGAATGTCGTCGTGTAAGGCTATCGACACGAATCAATCATAGTTTGTTGCGACGAAAATTCTTCCGTTTTTCCGCGTCGAGACCATCAAGTTTTTCCGGATCGGGCCGTACTACCGGTAGTGAATGCCGGCCGGCATCCGGTCCGTGATCGTTTGTCATCATTGTTTGCATCCGGTTACACGTCGGCCGTTCCGTTTTTGAGATGCTTGAAAGATTGTCAAACCGGAGTCGGATCGTCCATGAAAACGCGCGAGATTCACCGCAAGGCGGCGTGGCTGTCGGGGCTGGCCGCCGTGCTCGTCATGGCCGGTTGTGCAAATACGCAGTCCGTTCCGCCGAGCAACACGCTGGCGGCCCAACCCTCCGATTCGAGCCCGTCCGCGGCGCCGTCGCCCGCGCCGATGCGGCCTGCGCCCGTTCTCGTCGCGCGCAAGTACGTCGTGAAGCGCGGCGACACGCTGACGGGCATCGCGTCCGCGAACGATTGCAGCGTGGCCGACTTGCGCACCTGGAACAAGCTGGCCGCGAACGGCAGGCTGCGCATGGGGCAGGTGCTGCGCATCGTCAAGCAGCAGCCGCTGCCGCCCGCGGGCGCGGCCGGCACGCAGGCCGTCGCGAGCAATGATGCGGCGGGGAATCAGGCCACCGCGCAGGGAACTTCGCAGGCCACTTCGCCGGCCAGCGCGTCGACCGCGAACGACCGTCAGGTCGTCAAGGAAACGAAGCGTCATGCGGGCGGTGTCGCGCTCAAGTGGCCCGCAAGCGGCAAGATCGTCGAAGGGTTCCGGCCCGGGCAGAACCGCGGCATCCAGATCGCCGGCCGGCCGGGCGACCCGGTCCGCGCCGCGGCCGACGGGCGCGTGATGTACGCGGGCACCGGCCTGAACGATTACGGCAGCCTGATCATCGTCCAGCACAACGCGGATTTCCTGACCGCCTATGCGCACAACCGCAAGCTGCTCGTGAAGACGGGCGACATCGTGCATCAGGGCGATGCGATCGCCGAGATGGGCGACCTCGACAACTCGCGCGTCGCGCTGCTGTTCGAGGTGCGGCGCGACGGCAAGCCGGTGAATCCGATGCCGTACCTGCCTTCGTCGCAAGGGTGAAGTCGGGTCGTTTCGCTGGAACGCGACGGCGGTCGCTGCTACGCTAGGTGTTCATGCGAATCTCGCCACCGCGCGGGGTCGACGGGCGTCTTTCGGGGATGCGCGGCGAATGCCGTCGCGGGCCGGCCGTCGGCGTGAACGGTCGTGCGTCGTCGATGCGCGGCCGCGTCGCTTCGCGCCACCGTTTCCGACAGAACAGACCTCATTCATGGAACACTCTCCGACACGCCGCTCGCTGTTGCTTGCCGCCGTTGCCGCGCCGTTCGTTGCCGCGTGCACGTCCGCGCCGGTCGCCGACCAGGGGCGCGCCCATACCGCGCAAGCCGAACTCGCCGCACTCGAAAAAGCGTCGAACGGACGGCTCGGCGTCGCCGCGCTCGATACGTCGAACGGCGTGCGCATCGCGCACCATGCGCGCGAGCGCTTCCCGCTGTGCGGCACGTATGCGGTCATGGCCGCCGCCGCGATGCTCGCGCGCGGCTCGCTCGACGCGTCGCTGCTGCCGCGCCGCATCCTGTACCGCCGCTATGAAATCGTGTCCGGCTCGCCGGTGACGGAGAGCCACGTCGACACCGGCATGACGGTCGCGCAGCTGTGCGCGGCGATGCTGCAGTCGGGCGACAAGGGCGCGGGCAACCTGCTGATGGGCGTGCTCGGCGGCCCGCAGGCCGTCACGGCGTTTGCGCGCGAAAGCGGCGACACCACCTTCCGTCTCGATCACTGGGAACCCGAACTGAACCGGGCCGCCCCCGGCGACGAGCGCGACACGTCGACGCCGGTCGCGATGGTCGACACGCTGCAGCGGCTGCTGCTCGGCGACACGCTGCGCGAGCCGCAGCGCATGCAACTGACGGAATGGATGGCCGGCGGCGCACGCGGCGCGGCCGGCATCGCGGCGGGCGTGCCGCCCGGCTGGCGCGTGGCAGACAAGGCCGGCACCGGCGGCTACGGCACGACGACCGACATCGCGGTGCTGTGGCCGCCGTCGCGCGCGCCGATCGTGATGGCCGTGTCGTTCACGCAGCCGGACGCCGCCGCCGCGGCGCGCGCGGACGTCGTCGCATCGGCGGCGCGCATCGCGGCGAGCGCGCTGACCGCCGCGGCCTGAACCTTCGGCGTCTCGCGCGAAGCCGGCGTTTGGCTTATCGTGTCGATCAGCGCGCGCCGGCGTCGGCGCGCGGTTCTTCCGCGTCGTTTTTCGTTTTCCGTTCGCCATGCGCCGACTTCCGCCCCTGCACGCGCTGCAGATCTTCTCGACGGTGGCTCGCCACCGCAGCTTCACGCGCGCGGCCGAGCAGCTGTGCATCACGCAGGGCGCGGTGAGCCGGCAGATCCAGACGCTCGAGGCGCATTACGGTTTTCCGCTGTTCAAGCGGCATGCGAAGGGCCTCACGCTGACGGCCGAGGGCGAGCAACTGTTGCCGGTGGTCGACGAGAGCTTCGCGCGGATCGAGGACATCTCGATGAAGCTCACGCGGCAGCGCACCGATCTCGCGCTGAAGGTGCCGACCTGCGTGATGCGCTGGATGCTGCCGCGCATCATGCGCTTCCAGGGCGAACATCCCGATCTCCACGTGCAGATCACGACCGCGTGGCAGCACGTCGTCGATTTCTCGAGCGAGCCGTTCGACGCGGCGATCGTCTACGGGACGTCGCCGGGGCCGGGCGTCGTCGCGCTGCCGCTGTTCGACGAGCGGCTGACACCCGTTTGCGCGCCCGAGTTGCGGCAGGCGTCGCCGCTCGGCACGGTCGGCGATCTCGCGCGCCATACGCTGCTGCATCCCACGCGCGACCATCGCGACTGGCGTGCGTGGCTCGACCATGCGGGCGAGCGTGGCGTCGATCCCGCGCGCGGGCCGACGTTCGACACGCTCGATCTCGCGACGAACGCGGCGATGCAGGGCTTCGGCGTCGCGATCGGCGACGTGACGCTCGTCGACGACGACGTCAGCGCGCGCCGGCTCGAACGGCCGTTCGACATCGTGCTCGAAACGGGCGCACGCTACTTCTTCGTCTATCCCGAGAACCTCGGCAGCCAGCAGAAGATCCGCGCGTTCAGCGACTGGATCGCGCGCCATCGCGACTGACGCGCGACGTTTCCCCGCAGCGAGTGCTACTGATAGGTGACGACCGCGATCATCGGCGCGTTCGCGTTGCCCGGACGGTCAGGTAAAACGATTGCGCGCGAGGCCTGCGTAAAGGCCGTGGTCTTGATCGTGCGCAGGCTGGCCGCGTCGACGAACGCGACTTGTCCGCTCGCCGGGCGCGGGCAGTCGGGCCGCACGTGCGCATGCGCGGCGTCGGCCGTGTCGAGCGCGAACGAGCACGGCGGCTCGACGATCATGCCGGTGAAGTGGATGATGCCGGACGCGCCGGCGGCAAAGGACGAGGACGAGGCCAGAAGCGAGGCAGCCAGCGCGAGCGAGGCGGCAAACGAACGATGCTTCATGACAGGCTCCAGAGAGGAAGCGCGTCGCAGCGAGGCCGCTCGAATGGCAGTCCGTCAACGCTGCGGTGCTGTATGCGTAAACGGCAAGTTCATCGAACCTCTTGAGGGAGAAACCCGGAAATCACGACGCCGAGCAAATGACGCCGCGTTCCTTCAATCAATTTATCTCAAATTTGTGCGGCCGCAAGTCAGGGTATTGCCGATAACGTACGCTCGGCTGACGCGCGTCAATGGATGCAGCGTTTGCGGGTAAATCGTTGAGGACTCAACGAATCGACAATCCTGAGGATGACGATTCGCCAAAAGAAAACGGCCGCTCGTGCGGGACGAGCGGCCGTTTGCGTCGGAGCGCGGTATGCGGTGTTCAGCCCGCGCGCTTGCGGATCGCACCCACGACGACGAGCAGCACGATCGCGCCGATGATCGACGCGATCCAGCCGGCGCCCTGGCCCGGTGCATACCAGCCGGCGGCGCGGCCGACGTAGCCGGCGACCAGCGAACCGACGACGCCGAGCACGACGGTCATCACGATGCCCATCTTGTCGTCGCCGGGCTTCAGTGCGCGGGCGAGGAGGCCGACGATGAGCCCGACCACCAGGGTTTCGATGAATTGCAGCATGGATGCCTCCCGGTTGCTGTTGAGTGGTTGACGAAACGTCATGGACCCGCGCGGCGCACCAGGGTTCCCGGTAGCGGCGAACCCGCGCGCGGCGTGCCGAGTATCGCACGCCACGGTGTCGCACGGATGTCGGCGCTGCCGCGCACACATATCGTTCATTGGTAGTCGAGCAGCACCTGCGCCGCGGCATGCACGGAACCGCCACCGATCTTCCCGCCTGTTTGCAGATAGGACGCCCTGAGTGGAATCGACGGCGATCCGCCGGTGGCCGCGTTGTAGCCGGTCACCGTGTGCGATTTTCGCAGCGTCAGCGGTTGACCGGTCGTCGCATCGGCGATATGGATGCCGATGCCGGCCGCAGTCGCATCCGGACGCAGCTGCATGCCACCCGGTATCCCGGCGACGACGTCGTCGAGCGGCGCCAGTTGGTATCCGATCCGGTTGTAGCCGGCCGGGCAGTTGTTCAACCGCACCTGGAACTCGGTCGCGCCGGCGGTGGAGCCCACGCCGTTGAAGTCGCGGCGCTGCACGGGCGGCAGCGTGACGGTCTGGTCGGGAACCGAGCAGGTTCCGTTGATGAAGCTGACCTTCGCCGCGAGGAAGACGGGAGTCGATCCGCCCAGGAGACCGGATTTGTAATAGATCGTGTAATAGGCGCTGATCATGCCTGAATTGAGCGAGCCGTCCTGAGGCTGGCGGCTGTCGCGAAACAGCATGACTTCGAGCGTGTTACGCAGCGTCGTCTTCGTCGACGACACAGCCACGTTGCCGTCGACGAGCATGCGCGTGGACAGGCCGGACACGTTGGTTTCCAGGTCGGGGCCGTCGGACGTCATCACGCCGCCTTTCGGATACATCCTGATGCTCGTGATCTGGCAAGTGCTCGCGCCGCATACGTCCTGCGGCGTGAAGTAATGACGCGCGACGACGACCCCGGGCGCCGCGTTGGCCGGGCTCGAAACCGTGGCCTGCCCGAACGCATAGAGGCCGGCTGCGGCCGCGTCGGTCGCGAACGCCGCGCATGCGAGCAGCAACGTCGATGCAATCGCGGCGACGCGCGACGCGCGTCGGGCAACGCCGCCCCGAACTTCACTCGAGTGCGCCATGCGTGGGCGGCGCGCTGCGCGGATCGATGTGGACGATGAAGAGAAGTGGGTCATCTGGGTTCCTTATTGTGCGGCGGTCGTCGAATCGGCGCGGCAGACGCTCTTGACGGTCTGTATGCCCGACGCGTGCCCGCGACGGTCGACGACGGGGAGCGCGTATGCGATCCGGCAGAACGAGCGGCGGTCGGCGCCCCATCGAACGGTGAGCGCGCCGCTGTCGCCGAGCCCGCGCGCGAAGATCTTGCTGGCCTGGGCGACGACGCCGATTTCCTTGCCGGTTTCGTCCTGCACGGCGGCGCCGAACGGCAACGGCGTGCCGTCGGCCTGCGGCGCCTGAATGAGCGCCGCGCGGCCAGTGTCGGTCGCGAACCGGATCAGCGGCACCGCGCCGGCGCGCGGCGCGATCTGTCGGCTGGTTTCCTTCAGCTCGACGTCCATCGAGATTCCCTTCGGATCGAGCGCGACCGTGTTGAGGCTGTAGGGCGTCAGGTACGGGACGACCGCGAAGCCGTTGCCGTCGACTTTGACGCCTGCCGCGTTCGTGATGCGCGCGCCGGCCGCGCCGGGCGCCTCGACGATCGCGAACGTCTCGGACACCGGCTGCGAGAACGTGATGCCGCCGCGGTGCGCGACGAGCGCGCCGCGCACGCCGAGCGAACCCTGCTGGAAGTCGGTGCTCGCGCCCGCGCTCGCATTGATTTCGGCCATGCGCGCGCGGTACGTGACGTTTGCGCTGCCGTCCGTGGCCGAGCCCGACCCGGACGCGTGGTTCGCGCTGACGCTGTACGACAGCGCGTGATCGTCGCCGAGCGAGCCGGACAGCGTCGACTGCAGCCGGGTGCGGCCGAGCGTGTCGCGCGACACGTTGCCCGAGACGGTCGTCGGGCTCGCGTGGCCGAGCGGGATCGTGACGCTCGCGTAATAGAGCGTGCCCATGTCGCCGCCTGCATTGCGCTGCCGTGTGGCCGTCAGGCTATACGACACGTTGCGGAACTGGTTCGTGTAGCCGATCGAATAGTTCACGTCCGAGCCGGAGCGGTTCCAGTAGTTGACGGTCGAAGCCGTGGCGTTGATGCGTCCGCCGGTCGCGCCGAGGCGCTGCGTGAGCGCAAGCGATGCGCGATGGCGCTGACGCCAGACCGAACTGGCCGGGCGTCCGTCCCGGACGGCATCGCGCGCCTGCATCGCGTCGTTGAGGCCGAAATAGCCGTCGGTCGAGTAACGATAGGCGGCCAGCGCGATGTCGGTGCCGGTCGTATCGATGGACTTCGCATAGCTGACGCGCACACTCGAACCGCTGTAGCGCTTCGCGCCGGGAATCGAGGTCATCGCATGCGTCACGTCCGCGCCGAATGCGCCGAACGACGTATTGAGGGCGCTGCCCAGCATCGCGGACGCATAACCGCCGGCGAGCGTGACGCCGCCATAGGCCGTCAGCAGGTTCGTCAGGCCGCGCTGGTACGTGGCCTGCGTGAACAGCGGCTGGCTCGATCCGTACGGACTGCGCAGCGTGCCCGCGACGAAGCTGTAGCGGCCGATGCCCGGCCGCAGCGACATCGGCACGGCGGCGTAAGGCACGGAGAACGAGTGCACGGAGCCGTCGGCCTCGGCGACCGACACCTGCAGGTCGCCGCCATACCCGGTCGGGTACAGGTCGTCGATCTCGAAATTGCCGGGCGCGACCGTCGTCTCGTAGATCGTCACGTCGTTCTGGCGGATCGTGACCTTGGCATTGCTGTTCGCGATGCCGCGCACCACGGGCGCGTAGCCGCGCAGCGAATCGGGCAGCATCCGGTCGTCCGTCGACAGGCGCACGCCGCGGAACTGCGTCGAATCGAACAGTTCGCCCGACGTGTAGCTTTCGCCGACGACGAGTTGCGACGACAGCGACGGCAGGTCGCGCTGCAGATAGGTCGCGATGCCCTGGTAACGGCTCTGCCCGCGCGACGACCACGAATACGAACCTTCGTGCCGAAAGCGCCAGGCGCCGAGATTCACGCCGCCGTTCAGGCCGAGGTAGCCCTGCGTCTGCGCGGTATGGCCGCTGGCCTTCGACGTGTAGAGATTGAAGTTGTAGCCGAGCAGGCCGACGGTTTCGCCGGCGGTCCATTGATCGGGGTTCACGTAGCCGCGCGCCTTGCGCGCGAGCGACGCCTGCGGAATCGAGAGCCGCAGCGTTTGCCGCGCGAAGTCGAACGTCGCGCTGGCTTCCGGCACCGCTTGCTCGACGCGCAGGCAGGCGTTGCGGCTCGCGAGCTGCGCGATGACCTCCGGCGCGAGCTTGGTGAAATCGATACCGACGCGCTCGAACAGCGTGCGGTCGAAGCATGGCCGCGCGTCGCCCGACTCGGGCGCGGCCGCGAAGCGCACGTCGTAGCGGCCGATCCAGTCGGGGCCGACATGGAGATCCACGGTATACGTGCCGGGCGCCGTCACGTTGCGCTGCGCGAAGCGCGACACGTCGAAATGCTTGCCCAGGCGGTTCTGCAGGAAGGCGCCGTCGAACTCGACTTGCGCGAGCGTGCTTGCGGCGGCGGCTTGCGTCGTCGCACGGCCGTCGCTCGACCACGCGCCGACGCAGGCCATCACCAGCAGATGGATCGGCTTGACGCGTGGCAGGTCGGCCGCCCGATGGCATGGCAGTCGAGTCGAGGTCATGAGCAGTACTCCAGATGGTTTCGGATCGAACGGATGCGTTTCGCCGGCGCAGTCGCGTGGGCGTGCGCGTTGCTGCGTGACGAATGTCGAGTCAGGGGATTCCGGGTCCGGGCCGTCCGGTCGAGACGGCGGAAAGGGCGGCGGACGAAAGGAAGGGAAGCGGGCGGCCGCACCCGCGGTGCGCGCGGCCGGCTTCTGCCGCGTTACGGAGCGATGCCGACCGGACGCCTGATGTCGGTCGACCGGCCCCAGTCGTCGATGCTGCCGAACTCGACCGTTGCACCCGCGGCGGGCGCGTCGGCGAGATGCTTGATCGGGAATCGTTGCGTGCTTCGGGGCAGCACATAGCCCATGCCGGCGTCATGCTTGCGGCCCGCGGCATTCAGCAGCACGTTGCCGAAATTGACGACGAACGGCGTCGGGTTGCGGGCCTCGAGCGCGTAGCCGCCATCGGCGCGCACCACGCGCCAGTCGAGCTGGCTGGGCGCATCGTCGGCGCTGCCGGCCAGCCCGGCGGGGCGATACATGATCTTGATGCGGGAGCGGAACGCAAGCTGGATGCGGTTCCGGTTTTCTTCCGCCGACGCTTTCGGCGGCACTTCGAGCACGTTCAGCCAGAACAGCGATTCCCGGTCGGCTGGCAGCGGTTCGCCGGTGTGCACGAGACGCAGCGTCTGGCCATTGCCGGCTTCCATCCGGAAGATCGACGGCGTCAACGTGAACGGCACGTCGATGTGCTCGGGCAACGCGCTGCTGTCGCCGTCGTCGAGCCACGCCTGCACCAACGCCGGACGCTTGCTGTCGTTCGTGAGCTGGATCGTGACCTCGCGCTCGCTGGACGGGAAGATCACGCGCGTGCCGGCGATCACGACGCTTGCGTCGGCTTGCGACGCGAATGCGGTGACGGCCAGGGTCAGCGTACGGAGGAGCTTCAACAGTTTCATGGGCGTGGAGAGTCGGATCGTTGGACGGAAGCGGACGGAAACGGCAGTTCCGTGCCGCGCGGCGTGACGGGGTGGAGATCGCCGGGGCGGCGACCTCCACGCGTGCGTTCTTACTGATAGATCAGCGAGTACTCGACGCGCGAGTTGACGTCGCCGGCCTTCACGGCGCCGGACGCGTAGTACTCGGCGAAGTAGTTCAGCTTCGCGTTGCCTTCGGCGTCGATATCGGCGATTTGAGTGCTCGCAGAGGTTTGAGCGCCGATGGGGATCAGCTTCTGTTGATCGTCCAGCACGTTGATCTGGACGCCTGTCGCGGCCTTGGCGCCCGTGTCGATCGTCAGGCGACCGCTCGACTGATCGACGTTCGCGCCGTTTTCGAAGATCACGCCGACCTTCACCGGATTTTCGCCGCCGACCGTGCAGCCCTTGAGCGCCAGCGAGAATGCGCTGCGACCGGCGACGGAGCCGACGTCGGTGAGCGCGGTGGTGCTGACCGGCGGCAGCGGGACGGTGAGATCCGATCCGCCATCGACGCTGCAGGTCGATGCGATGACCTTGCCGACGAAGCTGACCGTGCCGTCCGCCGCGTGGGCCGTGGACGAAAAGGCTGCGCCGGCTGCGACGAGGAGAAGCGGGATGGCGCTGTGCTTGATGTTTTTCATGGTTGAAGTCCCAAATAAAGTTCGACGTTCGAAAGCGCGAATTGAATTTAAATTTCAGAATGGCGCGTTTCGGGTCAAATTATGCGGGCTTCGTAATGATTTTGTAATGCGACTCGTACGAATCGATAATCCATTTATCTAGTACGCGTACGAAGTTTTTGGTTGATTGCCGCAGGGGCAGTCAGAGGGAAGGGAGGGGGCAGGCAGGGCGGCGCGTGTGTGCCCCGTTATCGAAATCGGTCGGGGTACCGATTTCGTGGGTCGCGCCGCCCGATATTCGCGCTATCCGCCATTCGTAGGCGGTCATGCGTTATTCGAAGCGGATTGAAGCGGGAACGGCCGGCCGGCGGAGGGGCGTGGCGGCCGACATGCCGCGTTGCGGACGCGGCATGTCATGCAACGGTCGCGGGATCGGGGCGGCGCGTGTCAGGCCGTGGGCGCGTCGATTGCCGGGTCGAGCCGGCGATACCCTTCGGTCGCGTTCAGCAGCGTGCGCGTGTAGTCGCGTGCGACCTGCCCGGCCCGTACGTCCTCGATCCGCAGTTGCTCGACGATCTCGCCGTGCTGCATTACCGCGACGCGCTGGCACAGGAAGCCGATCACCGCGAGGTTGTGGCTGACGAGGATCATCGTCAGGTTGCGTTCGCGATGCAGGCGGCGCAGCAGGTTCAGGATCTCGGCCTGCACCGACACGTCTAGCGCGGACGTCGGCTCGTCGAGCAGCAGCACGCGCGGCTCGACGATCAGCGCCCGCGCGATCGCCACGCGCTGCCGCTGGCCGCCCGACAACTGGTGCGGATAGCGGAAGCGAAACGCGGGCCCCAGCCCGACTTCGGCGAGCGCGCGGGCGATCCGCGCGTCGGCGTCGCCGATCGCATGGATCGACAGCGGCTCGCGCAGCGTCTGGTCGACCGTGAAGCGCGGATGCAGCGATGCGTACGGATCCTGGAACACCATCTGCACGTGCCGGCGGAACGCGCGTTCGGGCGTGCCGCCCACCGGGCGGCCGTCGATCGACAGACTGCCGCCCGCGAGCGGCACGAGGCCCGTCAGCGCACGCAGCAGCGTCGATTTGCCGGAGCCCGATTCGCCGACGAGCCCGAACACTTCGCCGTCGCGCACCGCGAAGCTCGCGTCTCGCACGGCGTCGACGTGACCCGTGCGGGTCGGGAAACGAATCGAGACGCGATCGACGTCGATCATCGCGAGGCCTCCTGTCGATCGGCGCGCGCGGCGGCCGGCGGCGCCGCGTCGAGCCACGCCGGATCGCGCCTTAGCACCGGCAGTTCGTCGGGCGGATTCGCGAGCGGCGGATTCGCCGCCAGCAGCCCGCGCGTATAGGGATGCGTCGCGTCGCGCAGGTCGCGCGCGGCGCAGGTTTCGACCACGCGGCCGGCATACATCACCGCGACGCGGTCGCAGAACGACATCACGAGCGGCAGGTCGTGGCTGATGAACATCAGGCCCGTGTCGTGCCGCGCGATCATCGCGTCGAGCACCGCGAGCACCTGCATCGATACCGCGACGTCGAGCGCGGACGTCGGCTCGTCGGCGATCAGGAGGCGCGGGCCGGTCGACACCATCATCGCGATCATCACGCGCTGGCCCATGCCGCCCGACAGCTCGTGCGGATACGCGTCGGCGACGCGCGCCGGATCGCGGATCTGCACGGCCGCGAGTGCCTCGACGATCCGCTCGCGCAGCGCGCGGCCGCGCAAGCCCGGCTCGTGCCGCCGGAACGCTTCGCCCATCTGCTTCGCGACCGTCATCACCGGGTTCAGCGAATATTTCGGGTCCTGCAGGATCATTCCCATCTGGCTGCCGCACAGGCGCCGGCGCTCGCGCGGCGACATCGCGAGCAGGTCGTGGCCCGCGAAGCGCATCGTGCGGGCCGACCAGCGCGCGGCGTCGGGCAGCAGGCCGAGCAGCGCGCGGCCCGTCAGCGACTTGCCGGAGCCCGACTCGCCGACGATGCCGAGTCGTTCGCCCGGCGCGAGCGTCAGCGACAGGTCGCGCACCGCGTCGGTGACGACGCCGTCGTGCCCGCGAAAGCCGATCTTCAGGCCGTCGATCTCGCAGAGCGGTGCGGCGGCGTGGGCGGAATTCAATGACATGTCACGCTCCATGACGCGGATCGAAGACGTCGCGCAGCCCGTCGCCGAGCAGGTTGAACGCGAGGCTGACGAGCAGGATCGCGATGCCGGGCAGCGTCGCGACCCACCATGCGTCGAGCAGCACGTTGCGGCCCGACGCAACCATGAAGCCCCATTCCGGGCTCGGCGGCTGCGCGCCGAGGCCGAGAAAGCCGAGGCCCGCGACGGTCAGGATGATGCCGGCCATGTCGAGCGTCGCGCGCACGATCACCGACGACATGCACAGCGGCATGATGTAGCGCAGCAGGATGCGCGGGCCCGACGCGCCCTGCAGCCGCGCCGCATGGATGTAGTCGGCCTGCGCGATGCGGATCGTCTCCGCGCGGGCGAGCCGCGCATACGCCGGCCACGCGGTGATCGAGATCGCGACGACCGCGTTGATCACGCCGGGCCCGAGCGCGGCCGCGAACGCGAGCGCGAGCACGATCTTCGGGAACGCGAGCGCGATGTCGGTGATGCGCATCAGCACGCTGTCGACGAAGCCGCCGCAATAGCCGGCCGTCGTGCCGATCAGCAGGCCGATCGGCACGACGATCACGACGACGAGCAGCGCGATGCCGAGCGTCAGGCGCGACCCCGCGATCAGCCGCGAAAGGATGTCGCGGCCGAGCTGGTCGGTGCCGAGCCAGTGCGACGGCGAGCCGGGCGGCAGCAGCCGGTCGGGCAGCACCTGGCGCAGCGGATCGTGCGGCATGATCAGCGGGCCGACGATCGCGACGACGATCAGCGCGACCAGGATCGCGAGCCCGAACAGGTTGAGCGGATTCGTGGCGAACCGGCGCCAGCGGCGGTACGCGAGGCCGAACGCGGCCTGCGAGCGCGACGCGGGCGCATCGGAAAGCAGCCACGCGCGCAGGGTGAGACGCTCGGCGTTCATGGTCGGGTGGCCTTCGACATGGGTGGAACAGGACGCAGGATGGAAGCGGTCATATCGAACCGGCCCTCAGCGCGCACGCGGATCGAACACGCGGTACAGCGCGTCGGTCAGCAGGTTGACGGTGATGAACATCGCGCCGATCACGAGCGTCGCGCCGAGCACCGCGTTCATGTCGGCGTTCAGCAGCGCGCCGGTCAGGTACGAGCCGAGCCCTGGCCACGCGAACACGATCTCGGTCAGCACCGAGCCTTCGAGCAGGTTGCTGTACGTGAGCGCGATCACGGTGAGCAACGGCACCGCGATGTTGCCGAACGCATGCCGCCAGATCACGCGGCGCTCGGACAAGCCCTTCGCGCGCGCGGTGACGATGTATTCCTGGCTCAACTGGTCGAGCATGAACGAGCGCGTCATCCGGCTCAGGTAGGCGACCGAGTAGTAGCCGAGGATCGCGGCCGGCAGCGCGATGTGCGACACCGCGTTGCGGAACACGTCCCACTCGCCGGCGAGCGCCGCGTCGATCAGCAGGCTGCCCGTGCGCGGGTCGACCATCCCGTCGTACACGGGATCGAGCCGGCCCGGTCCGCCGACCCAGTGCAGCCGCGCATAGAACAGCAGCAGCCCCATCAGCCCGAGCCAGAACACCGGCACCGAATTGCCGATCAGCCCGACGAAGCGTGCGATGTGATCGATCGGCCGGTTGTGCTTCACGGCGGCCGCGACGCCGAGCGGCACGCCGATCGCGATGCCGATCAACGTCGCGATCGTCGCGAGTTCGAGCGTGGCCGGAAACACGCGCTTGATGTCGTCGAGCACCGGGTTCGCGGTCAGCAGCGACATGCCGAGATTGCCGTGCAGCACGTCGCGCGCGTAGATCAGGAACTGCGTGACGAGCGGCTTGTCGAGGCCGAGCGCGATGCGCTCGGCCGCGTAGGCTTCGGCGGACGCGCGATCGCCGAGGATCGCGAGCACGGGATCGATCGGCACCTTGCGGCCGATCACGAACGTCAGCGCGAGCAGCCCCGCGAACGTGACGGCGAGCGTGAGCGCCCAGCGCAGCACGCGCAGCGCCCAGCGGACGGCCGGACGCCGCGCGGGCAGCGTGCGCAGCGCTTCGAGGGAGGAGGCGGGGGTCGACATGCGGCGAATCTTATTGTTTCTTCAGGTTACGGTACGACACGAGATCGTTGATCGGCCCGACTTCGAGCCCGCTCACGCCGGGCCGCGTCGCGACCTGCGCGACTTTCTCGAACATGATCACGAACGGCGAGCGCGCGAGCATCTCCTTCTGCATCGCCTGGTACCGCTGCGCGCGTTGCGCGGCGGTCGGCTCCGCGAGCGCGGCGTCGGTTTCCTTCGTCAGTTGCGGAATGTCCCAGCTGTTGCGCCAGGCCAGCATTTTATAGCTCGACTTGTCGGTGTTGTCCGGATTCCATGCGAAACCTTGCGCGTTGCTGTGCGGGTCGACGTAGTCGGCCGACCATTCGCCGATGTAGATGTCGTGCTGGCGTGCGCGGTATTTCGCGAGCGTCTGCTTGTTGTCGCCGGGGATCAACTGCACCTTGACGCCCGCCTGCGCGAAATTCGCCTGCACCGCCTGCGCGATCTCCGTGTACGGATAGTCGTTGCGCACGTCCATCGTCACCGAGAAGCCGTTCGGCACGCCGGCCTTCGCGAGCAGCGCCTTCGCCTTCGCGACGTCGAGCTTGTACGGGTTCGCATTCAGCGTGCCGAGGAAACCTTCGGGCAGGAAAGTCTGGTGCACCTTGTAGGTCGTCTTCACGACGTTGGACTGGATGCCCGAATAGTCGACCAGCCACTTCAGCGCTTCCTGCACGTCGGGCTTCGCGAGCGTCGGGTTCTTCGTGTTCAGGCCGAGATACAGCAGCGTCGCCTGCGGCGAGGCCGACACCTTCGCCTTGCCGGATTTCACGACCGCCGCGAGATCGTCGGGGCTCAGGTCGCGCGCCGCGTCGACGTCGCCGTTTTCCAGCAGCAGGCGCTGGCTCGCGGCTTCGGGCACGTGGCGCAGCACGATGCGCTTCATCGCGAGCGGCAGCCGGTAGCCGTCGAAGCGCTGCAGCACGAGGCTGTCGCTGGGCGACCACTTGACGAGCTTGTAGCCGCCGGAACCGGCCTCGTTGGTCTTCAGCCACGCGTTGCCGAAGTCGTTGCCCTGCTGGTGCGACAGCAGCAGCTTCTTGTCGAGCACCGACGCGGGCCACGAGCCGAGCACGTTCAGCACGAAGGTCGGCGCGTATTTGTGGTCGGTCGTGATCGAGACAGTCTGGTCGTCGAGCTTCTTCACGTTCGCCGCGACGTTGGCTTTCGTGAGCCCGATGCCGGTCAGCACCGCAGCCGGGCCCTTGTCGAGCAGCACCGTGCGCTGGATCGACCATGCGACGTCGTCGGCCGTCAGCGGGTTGCCCGAGTGGAACTTGAGGCCCGGGCGCAGCTTGAACGTATAGGTCAGCCCGTCGGGGCTCACGGTCCACGATTGCGCGACGTCGCCGTTGAATTTCGACGGATCGCGCAGGTCGACGCGCACGAGCCGGTCGTACGTGTTCGCGACGTATTCCTCCGGCACCAGTTCGTAGACCTCGCCCGGATCGAGCGTCGTGAATTCGTCGAGCAGCGTGGCCATCACGAACATGTCCTTCGGCGTTTCCGCACGGGCGGCGGACAGCGGAACGGCGGTGAGCAGGGATGCGGCGGCCAGCGCCGCGACGAGCCGGGAGGTCGGGAAATTCATGGGCGCTTCTCCATCTGTCGTTTGAGTCGTTGAACGTGTGACTGCATGAAAAAGGGGGCGTGCCGCGTCGTCACATCAACCGCCACGGGCCGCTCGCGGCATTGTCGATCTGCGGCAGCGCGTGCGAGCCGGGCAGTTCGTAGTGCCACCACTCGCTGTCGATGTGCGCGAAGCCGGCCGCGTGCATCACGCCGAGCAGCAGCAGCCGGTTGCGTTGCACGGGCTCGGGCAACCCCGCGTGAAAGTGGCCCGACGCGGCCACCATCTCGTCGAAGCCGGTGCCCATGTCGAGCGGCTCGCCGTTCGCGCCGACGAGCGTCAGGTCCAGCGCGGTGCCGCGGCTATGGTTCGATCCACGGCCGAGATCGGCGACGAAGTTCGGATCCGGCAGGAAGTCCCACAGCACCTGCTGCGCCTGAGGCGGGCGGTACGCGTCGTAGATGCGCAGCGTGAAGCCGGCCTGCGCGGCCACGTCGACCGCGCGGCGCAGCGCGGCTTCGGCCGGCTCGAGCAGCAGGCAGTGCGCGTGGCGGTAGATCGGCTTGCCGGTCAGGTTGCGTTCGGTCGCGTAGACGAGATCGATCTGGACGCGATGCGTGGCGGGCGTGATTTCGACGAGGCGGTGACGGTTCATCGGCGGTGCGGTTCGCTCAGGATTCGAATTGGTCGAACGTGCGCTGCAGTTCGCGGTTGCGCGCGACGCGCCGGTCGATCGCGGGACCGAGGCGGTCGACCACGGCGGTGATCAGCAGGTTGAACAGGCAGGTGAGCGGCGCGAGCGAATCCCAGAACTGGCCGACGTCGGTCTTCACCTGGAGCAGATCGGCCGGCCACTCGCGCGCCCACGGGCAATACAGATCGGTGACGAGCGCGAACGGCTGGCCGCGTTCGGCGGCGGCCTGGCAATAGCGGCGCGCGCTGCGCGAATAGGCGCGCGTGTCGGTGACGATGCAGTACGGCCGTTCGAACTCGGAATTCAGTGAATCGACGTACGAGCCCGATTGGCCGTCGGAATAGAACACGCGCGGGCGCAGGTATTCGAGGTAGCTGCTGAACGCGTTGCTGATGCCGCGGGTCGACTGGATGCCGAGGATGAATACGGCATCGGCATGCGCGATCCGGTCGGCGACCTGCGCGAACACCGGTTCTTCGGCGAGCCGGTACACGTGGCGGATCGCGTCGAGTTCGCGCTCGAGCGACGACGCCAGCGTGCCGTCGCCGCGATGGCCGTCGCGCTCGCCGACGGTCGTTGGCGTGGCGGTGGCGCGGCGGTACTCGTCGAGGCGGTCGGTGATCATCCACGGGCGGTCGCCGCCGCCGCGCAGTTCGCGTTTCAGGTCGTCGAGATTCCGGTAACCGATGCTGCGCAGGAAACGCCCGACCGAAATGCCGCTGGTGCCGGTCTGCTGCGCGATCTGGTCGGCGGTTTCGAGCCCGAGCCGATCGAGGTTCGCGAGCATGTAGCTCGCGATGCGCTTTGCGGTCGGCGTCAACTCGGCAAAGCGGGATTCGACGGTGTGGGCGAAGGCGCAGGTCATCGAGATGTTAGATCGTTGTCATTTGATGATTCGATGTCATCTATCTGACAAAGCCAAAATCATTCGCGCCAGCGGATAAAAACTATGGGGCGGCAGTGGACGATAGGGGGGCGTGCGTGCAATGACGGGGGAGCAACGCACCGGCGTGTAAAATATTTCTGACAGGAATATTTTCCGTTTATCTCTGTCAGAGATAATTTGTGCTTATGCCTGTCAGAGATATACTGCATGAATCGCATACAGGACCTCCGCCGTGAATCTCATCGTCAATACCCCTGCTCAACTGGGCGAAATCCTGTCGTCCGCGCGTCAGGCCAAGGGGCTGACTCAAGCCGAGGCGGCGGCACGCATCGGCGTCGGCCAATCGCGCCTGTCGTCGCTGGAAACGATCCGCACCGAAAGCCTGTCGCTCAAGCAGTTGCTCGAATTGACCGCGCTATACGGTCTCGAGCTCAGCATCCGCACGAAGGACGGGCGCGACGCTGCCAACGTCGAGTGGTAATCGATGGGGCGCAAATCGCACAGCCGCGCGCTATCGATCTGGGCCAATGGCGTGCGGGTCGGAATCTGGCGGATTCCCGCGCGCGGCGACATGGAACTGCTGTACGACGCCGGCTGGAAACAGTCGGATGCCGGCCGCCCGCTGTCGCTGTCGCTGCCGTTCGGCATCGGCCCTGCGCCGTTGCGCGGCGAGCGCGTCAATCACTACTTCGACAATCTGCTGCCCGACAGCGACGCGATTCGGCGCCGGCTTGCGTCCCGGTTCGGCACGGCGACGACCGAGCCGTTCGATCTGCTCGCGGCGCTCGGCCGGGACTGCATCGGCGCGGTGCAGTTGCTCGGCGAGGATGAAACCCCGGCCGGCCATGACCGGATCGACGGTACGCCGTTGTCCGACGACGACGTGGCACGCGTACTCGATCAGGCGAGCGGGGCGGCGGGCGGCGCGCAGGACGATGACGACTTCCGCCTGTCGCTGGCCGGCGCGCAGGAAAAGACCGCGCTGCTGTTTCACGACGGGCGGTGGATGCGTCCGCATGGCGCGACGCCGACCACGCATATCCTCAAGTTGCCGCTCGGGCTGGTCGGCAACAAGCGTGCGGATCTGACGACATCCGTCGAAAACGAGTGGCTGTGCCTCGCGATACTGCGCGCGTTCGGCTTGCCGACGGCGCAGGCCGACATCCTGCATTTCGGCGAACACAAGGTGTTGTCGGTCGCGCGCTTCGATCGCGCGCTGCATCGTGACGGCGGATGGCTGTTGCGCTTGCCGCAAGAGGATTTCTGCCAGGCGCTCGGCGTGCCGCCGCATCTGAAATACGAAGCGCAGGGCGGCCCCGGCGTGCCCGATCTAGCCGGCATCCTCCGCCGGTCGGAAACGGCGCAGGCCGACCTCGACACGCTGTTCACCGCGTTGGTGGTGTTCTGGATGCTCGCCGCACCGGACGGGCATGCGAAGAACTTCAGCCTGCGCCTGCTGCCGGGTGGCCGCTTCCGTCTGACGCCGCTCTACGACGTGATGTCGATCTGGCCGGTCGAGGGGGATGGCGCGAACCAGTGGTCGTGGCACAAGGCGAAGCTCGCGATGGCCGTGCACGGCAAGCGCAAGCACTATGCGATGCGCGACATTACGCGCCGCCACTTCACTGCGATGGCGGAGTATTGCCTGCTTGGCGACATCGCTACGCCGATCGTCGAACGACTCATGGCGTCGACGCCGCACGTGATCGAATCGGTCGGCGCGGCGCTGCCGGCCGGCTTTCCGGCGAGGATCGCCGAACGCATTCTCGGCGGATTGCGCTTCGCCGCGCAACGACTTGCCGACATGCCGCGGGCGTGACCCGGTCCCGGCCCGGCCGGTCCGGGCACGTGAAAGCCGGCGCATCCGCATTTTCCCGTTCCGGTCGATGGCATGGGGCCGCCATCGACCGGCGCGCATATCGATCCCTTCTTCCCGACATTCATCCTCTGCTGCATCGCAACAATTACAAAATTAAAGCCGATCACATTCAGTCATTAATTCAGGTTAATAATTCATTTAATTTTTAGATGAATATGGATTTAACTTGCGTCACGGGATGTTCGATTTTCGATCATTCGAAAACGGCAGGTATTCCGTAATGGGAATTCTCTCGATGACAGAAATGAAGAGGAAATCATGACGAATCTTTCTCGACGCAGGATGTTGACGAATACGGCCGGCGCCATTGCGGCCGCGGGCATTGCGGTAACGGCGAAGGCCGCTTCGTTCGGTAACCCGGACAGCCCGCCGGAAGGCGCGGTGAATGCCCGCAACCGGCAGAGCCTGACCGACCCGGGGCCTAAAAATCCGGCCATCGCCAATCAATTCCCGTCTTTTCAGGATCCGCCGGCTACCGATATCAACGGGATGCCGTTATTCTGGGCGTCTTTCAATAATGCCCATAAACGCATTCAGAATGGCGGATGGGCACGCGAAGTGACGCAGGACGATTTCGCGATTTCCGAAACCATTTCCGGCGTCAACATGCGGCTGACGCGCGGCGGCATTCGCGAGATGCACTGGCACCAGCAGGCCGAGTGGGCCATCATGCTCGACGGCCGCTGCCGGATCACTGTGCTCGACGAACTCGGGCGGCCGTCGGTGCAGGACGTCAAGACCGGCGATCTCTGGTATTTCCCGCCCGGCCTGCCGCATTCGCTGCAGGGCCTCGGCAGCGACGGCGCCGAATTCCTGCTCGCCTTCGATAACGGTCGCGCGTCCGAATTCAACACGCTGCTGTTGACCGACTGGATCGCGCATACACCGCCCGACGTGCTCGCGCTGAACTTCGGCGTGCCGGCCGACGCGTTCAGGAACGTGCCGCTCGACAATCTTTGGATCTTCCAGGGCGACGAACCGGGCCCGCTGGCGGACGCGCAGCGCGCGTCGGCCGCGTCGGCCGGTGCGCCGCCGCATCCGTTCGTCTTTTCGCTCGGCGACATGAAGCCGGTCAGGAAGACGCGCGGCGGCGAGGTGCGGATCGCGGACAGCACCAACTTCAACGTGTCGACGACCGTCGCGGCGGCGCTCGTCACCGTGCATCCGGGCGGCATGCGCGAGCTGCACTGGCACCCGAACGCGGACGAATGGCAGTACTACCTGCAAGGCGAGGCGCGGATGACCGTGTTCGACACGGGGCCGAAGGCGCAGACGGCCGACTTCCGCGCGGGCGACGTCGGCTATGTGAAGAAGAGCCTCGGTCACTACGTGCAGAACACCGGCCAGACCGACCTCGTGTTCCTCGAGATCTTCAAGACCGACCGTTATGCGGAGGTGTCGTTGTCCGACTGGCTCGCGCACACGCCGCCGAAGCTCGTCGAAGCGCACCTGAACGTCGCGCCGGACGTGATCGCGCAATTTCCGCGCAATCGTCCCGACGTCGTGCCGCTGTAACGCCGCCGGCGTCCTGCCGTGGCCGGCACGCGGCTTGCTGGCCGTGGCGGGGTGAACCTCGAATCGGTCCTCCTCATTCGAACGGAATACTGACCATGATTCCCGTCCCGAGCAAACCTGCCGGCGGCTTCGCGCTGCCGGGCCGGTCCATCGAGCATACCGACGGCGCGGCGCGCGCCGCGCTGGAAGGGCGCCGCACCGGCGTCGCCGCGCTGCTGCCGTTCGTCGGCCCGGCCGTGATCGCGTCGATCGGCTACATGGACCCCGGCAACTTCGCGACCAACATCCAGGCCGGCGCCGCGTACGGCTACCGGCTGCTGTGGGTCGTGCTGGCCGCGAACGCGATCGCGATGCTGTTCCAGGCGATGTCGGCGAAGCTCGGCATCGTGACCGGCCGCAATCTCGCCGAGCTGTGCCGCGACCGCTTTCCCGCGCCGGTCGTGTGGGGCATGTGGATCGCGTCGGAGATCGCCGCGATGGCGACCGATCTCGCCGAATTCCTCGGCGGCGCGCTCGCGTTCGGGTTGTTGTGCCACCTGTCGCTGTTCGCGGGGATGATCGCGACCGCGTTCGCGACCTGCGCGATCCTCGCGCTCGAAAAACGCGGCTTCCGGCCGCTGGAAGCGGCGATCGCGGCGCTGGTCGGCGTGATCGGCGCGTGCTATCTCGGCGAACTGCTGATCGCGCCGCAGGACTGGCATGCCGCCGCGTTCCATCTGGTGGTCCCGCAGATTCCGGATCATGCGGCGCTGACGATCGCAGTGGGGATCATCGGCGCGACGATCATGCCGCACACGCTGTATCTGCATTCGGGCCTCACGCAGGATCGCACCGCGCCGCGCGACGACGGAGAGCGGCGCCGGCTCGTGCGGTTCTCCAACCGCGAAGTCGTGATCGCGCTGGGGCTCGCCGGCTTCGTGAATCTCGCGATGGTGATGATGGCGTCGTCGGCGTTTCACGCGGCCGCGCCCGGCATGACCGACATCGGCGACGCCTATCACACGCTGATTCCCGTGCTCGGGCCGGCGGCCGGCGCGCTGTTTCTCGTCGCGCTGCTGACCTCCGGCGTGTCGAGCTCGGTGGTCGGCACGATGGCGGGGCAGGTCGTGATGCAGGGCTTCATCCGCCGCCGCATGTCGATCTGGGTGCGGCGCGCGGTGACGATCGCGCCCGCGTTCGTGGTGGTCGCGCTCGGCTGCGACGTCACGCGCGCGATGGTGGTCAGCCAGGTCGTGCTGAGCTTCGTGCTGCCGATGCCGATGATCGCGCTGCTGATGCTGTCGGCACGCACGGACGTGATGGGCGCTTACGCGATGCGGATGCCGCTGCGGATCGTCGCCGGCGCGGCGACGGTCGTGATCGTCGGGCTGAACGCGTACCTGGTATGGGCGGCATTCAATTGAACGGGGACCGGCCGGCAGCTTGCTGCCGCGTGTCCGGCGCTTCGCGCCGCCGCCGGATCGCGTTGCACTGCGGCCGCCGAGGCTCGTCGCGCGCAGCGTGACGACAAACGTGCAGAACAGCGGGTCGGCGCACACGTGGAGCCGGTCGTCGCCGATCCGCGAGAACAGGTCGAACAGCGGCGCGCAGAACCGGATGCCCGCGTCGGACAGCACGCGCTTGCGGATCTGCGGATGGCGCGCGCAATACGCGGCGGCCTCGATGAAGCGGCCGATGGCAGCGCATAGGCGCCCGGCGCCGGCACGGCGGCTCGCGGCGGATTGCCCGCGCGGCGGCGTGGCCACGCGCGCGGGCGGCCGCGATTATTTCGCGAGCGTGCGGTATGACACGAGGTCGTTGATCGGCCCGATTTCCGGCCCGGTCACGCCGGGGCGCGTGGCGACCTGCACGACCTTCTCGAACATGATGATGAACGGCGAGTTCGCGAGCACGGCCTTCTGCAGCGCTTCGTAACGCTGCGCGCGCTTCGCGGGCGACGGCTCGACGAGCGCGGCCTCGGTGTCCTTCGTCAGTTGCGGAATGTCCCAGCTGTTGCGCCACGCGAGCATCTTGGTCGGCGACTGGTCCGAGTTGTCCGGATTCCACGCGAAACCGCGCGCATTGCTGTTCGGGTCCATGTAGTCGGGCGACCATTCGCCGACGAAGATGTCGTGCTGGCGCGCGCGGTACTTGCCGATCGCCTGCTTCGCGTCGCCCGGGATCAGCTTCACGCGGATGCCGCCCTGCGCGAAATTCGCCTGCAGCGCCTGCGCGATCTCGAGGTACGGATAGTCGTTCGGCATGTCCATCGTCACGTCGAAACCGTTCGGCAAGCCGGCCTTCGCGAGCAGCGCCTTCGCCTTCGCGACGTCCTGCTTGTACGGCCGCGCGTTCGACGCGCCGAGGAAGCCTTCGGGCAGGAAGGTCTGATGCACCTTGTAGGTCGTGCTGACGATGTTGCGCTGAATGCCGTCGTAATCGACGAGCCACTTCATCGCCTGCTGCACCTCGGGCTTCGCGAGGTTCGGGTTCTTCGTGTTCAGGCTCAGGTACAGCAGCGCCGACACCGGCCACAACGCGATCTTGATCTTGCCGGCCTTCGACAGCGCGGCGAGGCTGTCGGGGCTCAGGTTGCGCGCGGCATCGGCATCGCCGTTCTCCAGCAGCAGCCGTTGTGCGGACGCTTCGGGCACGTGGCGCAGCACCACGCGCTTCATCGGGTACGGCGTGCGGTATTTGTCGAAGCGCTGCAGCACGATGCTCTCGTTGGGCGTCCACTTGACGAGCTGGTACGGGCCCGAGCCCGCGTCGTTGGTGCGCAGCCAGCCGCTGCCGAAATCGTTGCCTTGCTGGTGCGACAGCAGCAGCTTCTTGTCGAAGACCGACGCCGGGCACGCGCTCAGCACGTTGAGCACGAAGCTCGGCGCGTACTTGCGGTCGGTTTCGAGCACGACCGTTTGCGGATCGACCACGCGCACCTTCTGCGCCACGTTCGCCTTCGTGAGGCCGAGATCGGCGAGCACGCCGGCCGGCCCCTTGTCGAGCAGGATGGTGCGCTGCAGCGACCATGCGACGTCGTCGGCGGTGACCGGGTTGCCGGAATGGAACGTCAGGCCCGGGCGCAGCTTGAACGTGTAGGTCACGCCGTCGGCGCCGACCGTCCACGATTGCGCGATCTGTCCGTCGAAGCGCGTCGGGTCCTTCAGGTCGACGCGCACCAGCCGTTCGTAGGTGTTCGCGACGTATTCGGACGGCACCAGCTCGTAGATCCCGCTCGGGTCGAGGGTCGTGAATTCGCCGAGTTGCGTGGCGACGACGAAGATGCCGGGCGGCGTGGCAGCCTGCGCCGGCAGCGCCGGAACAAGCGCGACGAGCGCGGCGCTGACGAACAGCCGGGACAGCAGGTGCTTCATGCGGGCTCCGTTGAAAGGGAATCGTGGAGCGATTCTCTCATCGACGGCCGTTCGGATGAAAATATTCGGCAGGCGCGCCGCGTGGCGCGCAGCGGCAGGCAGGTGGGCCGGGCAGGCGCCCGGCGCCGAAGGATGTCAGATCGCGCAGCGCGCGACCGCGAAGCGCATCGCTTCCTCGGCCGGTTCGTTGCCCGAGCCGCGCACGACCTTGATCACCGAGCCGTTGCCCGACGGCGTCAGCGTGACGAAGTACGAATTCGAGCCGACGGCGATGTCGGTCACGCCGTTGTGCTGCGATTGCTCCGTGCCCGACAGGCGGCTGTCGAGGCAGTTCGCGACCGCGTAGGCCGGACGTTGCGACGACACGTAGATCATCGGCGCGGCGCCCGAGGCGGCCGACTCGGACGAGGGCGCGGACCCGCAGGCGGCGAGCAGGGCGGCGGGAAGGAGCAGCAGGAATCGTTTCATGGTCGGTCGTCGGGTGTCTCGTATCGAGGCTGGGGCGCGGGGGAGCGAAACGCGAAGCTTCGCGACGAAACCGCCCGGAATCGGGCCGTTTTTGACGGACGACGACACGGCAGGCGGCTGACGACGGAGTATACCCGCAGCATTCGACGCCGTCGGCGCGTTGAAACGATTCGATACAACCGGCGCCCGCTGTCGGACGCGCGTTTGCTCCCGTTGTCGCCGTGAGCGGCGGATCGCCCGGTCGTCGCGCTGCTGCCGCGCATGCGGATTAATGCGCGCCGGCCGCCGCCGCATCGGCATCGCCGCCGCCCGAGCGCACCGGTTTCGTGATCCAGATCAGCGGGATGATCGCGACGAAGATGATCGCCGACACGTAGAAGATGTCGTTCAATCCCATCACGGCCGCCTGCGAATCGACCGACGCATTGAAGAACGCGAGCGCCGAATCGGGGCTCAGGTGCAGCAGCGAACGGGACGTGTCGAGCTGTTGCGTGAAGACCGGATTGGTGACGCTCGCCTGTTCGGTGAGCCGCACGTGATGCAGGATCGTGCGGTCGTTCCACGCATTGCTGATCAGCGACGTGCCCACCGCGCCGCAGAACGTGCGGCCGAAATTCGACAGGCCAGCCGCGGCCGGAATCTTGTCCGGCGGCAGCCCGGACAGGATGATCGACGTCAGCGGCACGAAGAACATCGCCATCGGAATGCCTTGCAGCAGCGTCGGCAGCACGAGATCCCAGCGCGACACGTCGGTGTAGAACGTCGTGCGCATCATGAACACGACCGCGAAGCCGACGAACGCCGTCGTCGCGATATAACGCGGATCGGTGCGCGGCAGCAGGCGCCCCATGAGCGGCGTGAGCAGGATCGCGAACACGCCGAGCGGCGCGGTGGCGAGCCCCGAATCGACCGCGCGGTAGCCGAGATAGCCCTGCATCCATTGCGGCAGCAGCACGAGCGTGCCGAAGAACATCCCGTACGCGACGGAGATCGCGATCGTGCCGCCCGCGAAGTTGCGTTGCGTGAAGAGCCGCAGGTCGACGATCGGGTTGGCTTCGTTCAGCTCCCAGATGAGGAAGAACGCGAAGCCGATCAGCGCGACGATGCCCAGCGCGACGATCACGGGCGAGTTGAACCAGTCGAGATCCTTGCCCTTGTCGAGCATGATCTGCAGCGAGGCGACCCACAGCACGAGCAACAGCAGGCCGACCGTGTCGATCGGCAGGCGGCGCGTGGCCGACTCGCGATCGCGGAACACGAACCACGTGACGGCCGCCGCGAAGAAACCGACCGGAATGTTGATGTAGAAGATCCACGACCAGTTGTAGTCGTACGTGATCCAGCCGCCGAGCGACGGCCCCGCGATCGGGCCGACGAGCGCCGTCATCGACCACAGCGCGAGCGCCGTCGACGACTTCTGCCGCGGCCACGCGCCGAGCAGCAGCGCCTGCGACAGCGGCGCGAGCGGTCCTGCCACCGCCCCTTGCAGGATCCGCGCGGCGAGCAGCGTCGGCAGGTTCGGCGCGATCCCGCACAGCCACGACGCGAACACGAACAGCAGGATCGACGTGACGAACAGGCGCACCTGGCCGAAGCGCTGCGTGAGCCAGCCCGTCAGCGGAATCGACACGGCGTTCGCGGCCGCGAAGATCGTGATCACCCACGTGCCTTCGTCGACCGACACGCCGAGGTCGCCCGAGATCGTCGGGATCGCGACGTTCGCGATCGACGAATCGAGCACGTTCATGAACATCGCGAGGGATACCGCGATCGTGCCGATCGCGAGCTTGCTGCCCGACAGCGGCGCCTGGGGTGACGGAGATGACATGGTGTTCCTGCGTGATGAAAGGTGGCCCGCGGGGCGCATGCGCCGACGGCGCACGCGCGTGCGGACACGCGCGACGTGCGCGCGGCCCGGCAAGCGGACGCCGCTCGCGCGCGGCGTGCGGTTCAGGCGTGGGATCGGATCGGCGAAGCCGTGACGGCTTCGGCAAGCAGGCAGGCCGGTCAGGAAGGCGCGACGCGCGTGACGCGTCGGCGGGCAGCGCTCAGGTGGCTGCCGTGGCGTGTGTGGTCGTTTTTCATCGGCACAGGCTAACGATGCGGCGAACGGCGATCAACGCCCGCGTGCTCATTAATTCCTTTCCTGCGCCGCAATAATGCCGCGGACGTGCATCGATTGCCCGTCGTGCGATGGGGTGACGGCGCGGCTATGCCGCCGTCCGCCACGCAGTGAAGACTTCCGTCAGGAATTCGACGAACGCGCGCACCTTGCTGTCGAGCGTCGCGCGCTTCGGGTACAACGCGTGCAGTTCGACGTCGTCGGTGCGATGCCAGTCGGGCAGCACGATTTCGAGTTCGTTGTTCTCGATCCGCCGTGTGGTGAAGTGGGTCGAAATCAGCGCGATGCCGCCGCCGCTCGCGGCCTGGCGCAGCACCGTGACCGATTCGTTCGAGATCAGCACCGGCCGTACCGGCACGTCGGCCACGTCGCCGGCCGCGTTGGTCAGGCGCAGCGTCAGGCCGGGCACGTCGCGGCCGACGAACAGGATGTCGTGATCGGCGAGATCCTGCGGCGTATGCGGCCGGCCGGCGCGGTCGAGATAGTGCGGGCTGGCCGCGAACTTCGCGTGCGACCAGCCGAGCGAGCGGGCGACGTAGCCGGAATCCGTCAGCACGCCGGTGCGCAGCGCGACGTCGAAGCCGTGTTCGACGAGATCGAGCGCGCTGTTGTCGTAGATCAGCACGAGCTGGACCAGCGGATAGCGCCGGCGAAACTCGGCGAGCGCCGGTTCCAGTTCGAACAGGCCGATCGCGTAGGGCACCAGCACGCGCAGCGTGCCTTCGGGCTCCGTGCGCAGCGCGCGCACCTGGCGGTCCGCGTCGAGCAGGATTTCCTCGGCGCGCAGGCAGCGTTCGTAATAGTCGCGCCCGGCTTCGGTGACGGACACGCGGCGCGTCGTGCGGTACAGCAGCTGGACGCCGAGGTCGTCCTCGAGCTGCCTGATCTTGCGGCTCACGCGGCTGAGCGGCATGTCGAGTTGTGTGGCGGCGCCGGTGAAGCTGCCGCGCTCCACCACGCGCAGGAATATCCGGATGCTCTCGAGGTCCATGCGATTCGTTTCAATGTTCGGCCTGCGCGCATCTTACCGTCACGGGCCGGATCGCTGCAGGTCGAGCCGATTATCCCGCCCGGCGCAATAACGCATCCCGCCGCCGCCGCTTAGTGGCGGCCGGCGCGCGATCGTATGCTCGCCGGATGAAATTCGCCTTCCCCAGCATGCCGCCGCTCGCGGCCGTCCGGGCCGCGCTGCGCGACGCGCGGCCGACGCTGCCGCCCGGCGCGCTTGCATTCGCGCTGCGCAATACGGCCGCGTCGCTGCTCGCGCTCTATATCGCATTCCGGATGAATCTCGACGATCCGAAATGGGCCGCGTCGACGGTGTGGATCGTCGCGCAGGGCAGCCGCGGGATGGGGCTGTCGAAGAGTCAGTACCGGATTCTCGGCACCGCGATCGGTGCGGCCGTCGCGCTCGCGCTGACCGGCGCGTTCGCGCAGACGCCCGAGCTGTTTCTGCCGGCGCTCGCCGCGTGGATCGGCCTGTGCGCGGGCGTCGCGACGTTCCAGCGGAATTTCCGCGCGTATGCGGCGGTGCTCGCCGGCTATACGGCCGCGATCATCGCGATGGATGCGGTATCGGCGCCGCTGCACGCGTTCGATATCGCGGTCGCGCGATTTCTATACGTGGTGGTCGGCATCCTGTGCGGGGCGCTGTTCGAAACGGTATTCGCGCCGGGCGTGCCGCTGGACGAAGTCCGGACGCGGCTCGCGCGCTATCTCGAGCGCGCGGTGGCGCTCGGCGCGGGCGCGCTGCGCCGCGAGCCGAATGGCGCGGCCGTCCACCGGCTGTTCGCGGACGCACTCGACCTCGACACCGCGGCGGAATATGCGGCGGCCGGCGCACCGTCGGTGCGTCGCGCGATCGGCCATTTGCGCGCGGCGGCGCTCGGCGTGCTGACGGCGCAGGCGGCCGCGCAGGCGATCCGCGAGCATGCGGCGCGCGCGCATGACGCGCCGGACCCGCTGGTCGACGAGGTCGCGCGTGTGCTCGACGGTATCGCCGCGGCAGGCGACGCGGCGCCGGAGATGGCCGCACTGCGCGCACGCGTGAACGATGCGCTGCGCGCCGAGGCCGCCGCGCCGGCTGCGCCGGACACGTCGCGCCTGCTCACGCTCGACCGGCTGGCGGCGCTGCTCGGCGGATTCGATCGCGCGTGGGCGAGCCAGGCGCTGCTCGACCGGCCCGAGCTGCCGCCTTCGCGGGTGCGCTACGCGTTCCACCGCGATCCGGTGCTCGCGTGGCGCAACGGCCTGCGCGCGTTCATCGCGGTGCTGGCCGCGTCGGCGATCTGGATTTTCACGGCGTGGCCGTCAGGCGGCGGTTTCGTCGCGATCACGGCCGTGGTCGGCGCGCTGTTCTCGACCCGTCCGAACTCGGTGCGCGCGGCCGTGGGCTTCCTGAAAGGCTCGGCATGCGCGGCGATCGCCGGCGTCGTCTGCAACTTCATCCTGCTGCCGGCGGTGTCGGGTTTCGAAATGCTCGCCTATATCCTGGGCGTGTTCCTGATCGGCACCGGGATCGCGATGCGCCATCCGCGCACGGCCGCGATGGGCAGCGCGTTCTCGATCTTCTTCTGGAATTTCACGTCGCCGGACAACACGACGCGCATCGGCGACGCCGCGTTCCTGAACAGCGCGCTCGCGACGATGCTCGGCATCGCGTTCGGCGCGCTGATCTTCGCGCTGGTGTTTCCCGGCGATGCCGGCACGAGCCGACGGCGTCTGCACCGCGCGGTGCGTCGCGATCTGGCCGCCATCGCACGCGATCCGCGTGCGTGGCCGGCGAGCGTATGGCTGAGCCGCACGGCCGACCGTCTCGCGCGCGAGCTCGGTTTCGCGGGCAGCCTGCCGCAGACGCTGATCGAGCGCGACATGCGCGACCTGCTCGCGATCTGGGGGCTCGGCGACAGCGTGCTGTCGCTCGCCGACCTGGCCACGCGCGAGCCGGCCGCGCACCGCGCGGCGGCCGCGGTGCGCGCGCGCGTCGCGCGAGCGGATTTCGCGCGGCTCGAGCAGACCTGCGACGCCGCCGCCCGCTTGTTGCGACGCCGCGTGGCCGCGCGCGACGGCGACGCCGCGCATGCATTGCTGGGCGGCATCGTCCTGCTGCGGCGGATCGCGGACGCCGCCGCCGAGCATGACGGCTTCCTGCGCGGCCGCCGCGACTGAGCGGCGCGAGTCAGGTGAGGCGGGTCAGGTGAGGCGGTACGACGGGCCGGGCGTCACTTCGGCCGGCAGCGGCTCGCGGTTCAGTTCGAGCAGCGTGCGCTCGATCTGCCGCGTCATCGCATCGAGCGCGAGGTGGTTCGGCCCGTTGCCGAACGGCTCGGCGATCGCATGTGCGATCGCGTCGAGCGCGATCAGCGTATAGGCGACGAAAACCGTGACGAAGGGTGTCGCCGCGCCGATCGAATCGACGAGACCGAATGGCAGCAGTACGCAATACGCGTAGATGGTCCGGTGCAGCAGCACGTCGTATGAAAACGGAATCGGCGTCGATGCGATGCGCTCGCAGCCGCTCACCATCGCGACGAGTTCGTCGAGGCGCGCATCGAGCATCCACAGTCGCGTGTCGGCGAGCTGGCCGGCGTCGGCGCGCGCGGCGAACGCTTCGCGCAGCGCGTGCACGATGACGACCGGGCGAAACCGGGACGCGGCGATGCGCGCATAGGCGGCGCCGTCGAGCAGCCCGCGCAGGTCCGCGGCCGGATCGGTGCCGCGCAGTTGATGCTTGAGCGCATGGACGAACGCGACGACCGTGCGCACGAACGCGCGGCGCGACGCGTCGTCGCGGTCGACCGCGCCGTAACAGAGCGCCTGCGACACCAGCGTGCGCGTGGCGGTCAGTACACCGCCCCACAGTTGCCGCCCCTCGCGATAGCGTTCGTAGCTCGCGTTGTTGCGAAACCCGGCGAAGATCGCGAGCGTCAGGCCGATCAGCGTGAACGGCGTCGGGTTCAGCGGCACCTTCTCGCCGAGCACGCGGCCGCCGCCCCACACGGCGACGAGGCTGATCGCGAGCGTCAGCACGAGCTGCGGCAGGATGGTCGGCAGCACCGAGCCATTCCAGACGAGCAGCATCCGCAGCCAGTGCTCGCGCGGACGAACGATCATCGTCGTGCTCCGTCAGGCGGCGATCGAGGCCGGCGCGGCCGCGCGATGCAGCAGCACGGGCACCGACTTCGACGTCGGCGTGTTGCACACGTCGCCCACGCTGTCGAGCGGCACGAGCGGGTTGGTTTCCGGGTAGTACGCGCCGATGCAGCCGCGCGGGATGTCGTATTCGACGAGCAGGAAGCCGTTCGCGCGCCGCTCGATGCCGTCGTGCCACACGGTTTCCATGTCGACCCAGTCGCCGGCCGCGAGGCCGAGCATCGCGAGATCGTCGCGGTTGACGAACACCACGCGGCGCTGGCCGAACACGCCGCGGTAGCGGTCGTCGAGCCCGTACACGGTGGTGTTGTACTGGTCGTGCGAGCGCGTCGTCATCAGCGTCATCAGCCGTTCGCCGTGCAGCGCGCGGGCGCGCTGGATCGGCGTGTCGGTCGGCAGCGCATGCGCGATGAAGTTCGCCTTGCCCGTCGGCGTCAGCCATTCGCGGTCGCGCGACGCCACGCGCAGGTGGAAGCCGCCGGGCCGCGCGATGCGCGTGTTGTAGTCATGGAAGCCGTCGAGCGTCGCCTCGATCGCGTCGCGGATCTTCGCGTAGTCGTCCTTGTACGCGAGCCAGTCGATCTTGCCGCTGCCGAACAGCGCGTGCGCCATGTGCGCGACGATCGCGGGCTCCGACATCAGGTTCGGCGACGCCGGCTTGTTCATCCCGTACGACACGTGGACCATGCTCATCGAATCCTCGACCGTCACGCCTTGCGCGACGTTGTCCTGCAGGTCGATCTCGGTGCGGCCGAGCGTCGGCAGGATCAGCGCGTCGCGGCCGTGGATCAGATGGCTGCGGTTCAGCTTCGTCGTGATGTGCACGGAGAGCGCGCAGCGGCGCATGCCTTCCCACGTGCGCGGCGTGTCCGGCGTCGCCATCGCGAAGTTGCCGCCGAGACCGATCAGCACCTTCACGCGGCCGTCGAGCATGCCTTCGATCGTCTCGACGACGTCGTAGCCGTGATGGCGCGGCGGTTCGAAATCGAACACGTGGCCGAGCCGGTCGAGGAACGCCTGCGACGGCTTTTCCTCGATGCCGACCGTGCGGTTGCCCTGCACGTTCGAGTGGCCGCGCACCGGGCACAGGCCGGCGCCGGGGCGGCCGATGTTGCCGCGCATCAGCATCAGGTTGGTCAGCATCTGCACCGTGGCGACCGAATGCTTGTGCTGCGTGATGCCCATGCCCCACGTCGCGATCACGCGTTCGCTGCGCGCATAGCGCTGCGCAAGCGCGTCGATCTGCTCGTACGGCACGCCGCTTTCGGCCGTCAGCGCGGACCAGTTTTCGGCGCGCAGATCGTCGGCGAACGCGTCGAAGCCGGCCGTGTGCGCGTCGATGAACGCGGTGTCGAGCACACGCGGCGCACCGGCGGCGCGCGCGGCGTCGTCGAGTTCGAGCACGCGCTTGGCCATTCCCTTGATCAGCGCGAAATCGCCGCCGATGGTCGGCTGGATGAACGTCGATGCGATCTTCGTGCCCGACATCGTCAGCATCTCGAGCGGGCTTTGCGGATCGGCGAAGCGCTCGAGCCCACGCTCCTTCAGCGGGTTGATCGACACGATCGTCGCGCCGCGCTTCGCGCACTCGCGCAGCTCGCCCATCATCCGCGGGTGATTGGTCGCCGGGTTCTGGCCGAAGATCAGCAGCATGTCCGCATGCTCGAAATCGTCGAGCGTGACGGTCCCCTTGCCGACGCCGACCGACGCCGGCAGCCCGCGGCTCGTCGCCTCGTGGCACATGTTCGAGCAATCGGGGAAGTTGTTGGTGCCGTACAGCCGCACGAACAATTGATAGAGGAACGCCGCCTCGTTGCTCGCGCGGCCGGACGTATAGAACGCGGCCTGGTTGGGGTCGGGCAGCGCGCGCAGATGGCGCGCGATCAGCGCGAACGCATCGTCCCATGCGATCGGCACGTAGCGGTCGGCCTGCGCGTCGTACACCATCGGGCCGGTGAGCCGGCCGTGCTGTTCGAGCTCGAAATCCGACTGTTCGAGCAGTTCGGTCACCGTGTGCGCGGCGAAGAATTCGGGCGTCACGCGCTTGCTCGTCGCTTCCGCAGCCACGGCCTTCACGCCGTTCTCGCAGAATTCGAACGTCGACGCGTGCTGGCGGTCGGGCCATGCGCAACCCGGGCAGTCGAAGCCGTCCGGCTGGTTCTGGCGCAGCAGCGTGCGGTAGTTGCCGCCGGCGACCTTTTCCTTGATCAGGTTGATCGTGACGGCTTTCAGCGCGCCCCAGCCGGCGGCCGGGTGGGTGTACGGTTCGATGCGCGCGGTGGCGGATTTCGTTTTCATGATGCAGGTGTCGGGGTCGATGCGTGCAGAGTACGCGCGGCGCCCGTACGGCTGTGTGTACACCTGTTCACTTCAAAAAAGAGTACAGTTTCGGCCATTCATCCCGTGCGGATCGCAACTGTGTTGCTGAAGGGAAGTTGAAAGGGAGGCGCGTGAAGCGTTACGAACAACTGGCCGACGATCTCCAGGCGCAGATCGAGCGGGGCGTGTACCGGCCCGGCGAGCGGATTCCGTCGGTGCGGCACGCGAGCCGGCAGCAGCAGCTCAGCGTCACGACCGTGCTGCGCGCGTACCTCGTGCTGGAAAGCCGCGGCCTGATCGAAAGCCGGCCGCAGTCGGGCTACTTCGTGCGGGCGCGCGCGGCGGCGCCGGCCGAGGCCGAGCTGCATGTCTCCGCGCCGGCCGCCGAGCCGTCGGCCGTGGACGTGAGCCGGCTCGTGCTGTCGACGCTGCGCTCGATCGCGCGCGACGACGCGGTGCCGGTCGGCTCGCCGTATCCCGACGCGTCGCAGTTTCCGGTGCAGCGTCTCGCGCGCTATGCGCAGGCGATCGGGCGGCGGCGCACGCGCTGGGGCGTGATCGACGACTTGCCGCCGGGCAACCAGGAGCTGATCCGCCAGATCGCGCGGCGCTATGCGGAGCGCGGGGTCGCGGTCGAGCCGGGCGAGATCGTGATGACGATCGGCGCGACCGAGGCGATCAACCTGTGCCTGCAGGCCGTCGCGAAGCCGGGCGACACGATCGCGGTGGAGTCGCCGACGTTCTACGCGATGCTGCACGCGATCGAGCGGATGGGCATGCGTGCACTGGAAGTCGCGACGCACCCGGGCGACGGCATCGATCTCGACGCGCTCGAACGGATTCTCGCGCGCGAGCGCATCGCCGCGTGCATGGTGATGCCGAATTTCCAGAATCCGCTCGGCTTCCAGATGCCCGATGCGCGCAAGCGCGCGCTGGTCGAGCTGCTCGCGAAGCACGGCGTGCCGGCGATCGAGAGCGACGTCTATCACGAGCTGCACTTCGGCGACACGGCGCCGAGCGCGCTGAAGTCGTTCGATCGCGACGGGCTGGTGCTGCATTGCGCGTCGTTCACGAAGAGCCTGTCGCCGCGCTACCGGATCGGCTGGGCGATGCCGGGCCGTTACCGCGACCAGGTCGAGAAGCTGAAATTCCTGAACACGCTCGCGACGCCCGCGATCGAGCAACTCGCGATCGCCGAGTACCTGAAACACGACGGCTACGATTTTCATCTGCGGCGCATGCGCAAGCAGTACGCGCAGCAGGCGAACCTGATGAGCGCGATGGTGCGGCGCTTCTTCCCGGAAGGCACGCGGTTGTCGCAGCCGCAGGGCGGGTATGTGCTATGGGTCGAGCTGCCGCCGCGGGTCGATGCGATGAAGCTGTATACGCTGGCGCTCGCGCGGCGGATCACGGTCGGGCCCGGGCACATGTTCTCGGCCAGCACCGATTACCGGCATTTCATCCGGCTCAACTACAGCTACCCGTGGTCGCGGCAGATCGAGGATGCGCTGAAGGTGCTGGGGCGGCTCGCGTCGGAGTGCGCGGCGCGGTGAGCGTTGCCGCCCGCCGGCAGGGCAGGCGGCGGCCGGCGGCCTGCCGCCGTGGCCGGTATCACGCCGCGCGCGGCGCCTGCAGCCCGGGCTGCGCGGCGTCGACCATCCGGCGCATGTCGAAGCCCGACGGATGCTGGTACACGCGCAGCCCGAACTCCGGCAGCACCGCGATCAGGTGGTCGAACAGGTCGGCCTGGATGGTCTCGTAGTCGACCCACGTCGTCGTATCGGTGAAGCAGTACAGTTCGAGCGGAATGCCTTCGGCCGTGAGCGGCAGTTGTCGCGCCATGTTCGTCATGTCGCGGCGGATGCGCGGATGGCCCTTCAGGTAGTTCGCGACGTACGCGCGGAACGTGCCGAGATTCGTCAGCTGGCGGCGGTTCGCGGGGCAGTCGCCGGCCGCGCCGAGCGTGCCGTTCCATTGCTCGATCGCGTCGACCTTGTCCTCGAGATAGTCCTTCAGCAGCGTCAGGCGTTCGAGCCGTTCGATCTCGTCGTTCGTGAGAAAGCGCACGCTCGTCGCATCGATGAACAGCGCGCGCTTGATGCGGCGCCCGCCCGCCTCGGTCATGCCGCGCCAGTTCTGATAGCTCTCGGTGATCAGCTTCCAGGTCGGCACCGTGATGATCGTGTGATCGAAGTTCGCGACCTTGACGGTGTTCAGCGTGATGTCGATGACCGTGCCGTCCGCGCCGGCCGACGGCATCGTGATCCAGTCGCCGATCCGCAGCATGTCGTTCGACGACAGTTGCACGCCGGCGACGAGGCCGAGCAGCGTGTCCTTGAAGATCAGCATCAGCACCGCCGACATCGCGCCGATGCCGGACAGCAGCAGGCCGATCTGCTTGCCGGTCGCATCGCCGATCACGACGAGCGCGGCCGTGATGAACATCACGAGCTTGACGAGCTGCATCGCGCCTTTCAGCGACAGGCGCGGCTGATCGCGTTGAGCGGTGCGGTGCGCGTGTTCGAGCGCGGACAGCGTCGCGCTGATGGTCATCGTCACGAGGAACACGATCAGCGCGAACAGCACCTTGTCGACCACCTGCGCGACCAGGCCGGGAATGCCGGACACCGCGCCGAGCCCGAGCTTGATCACGACGAACGGGACGATGCGGTTCAGCCATTTGAAGGCGCCGAATTCGAACAGCGCGTCGTCGACGCGCGTGGCGGACAGTCGCGCGAGCCGTGCGACCACGCGAAACAGCAGGAAGTGGACGACGGCGGTGATCGCGCCGGCGGCGGCGAGCAGGACGAGGATGCCGACGAGCGGCGCAAACCAGGATTCGTTCAGGGTCATAGGGGCGGACAGGGGCCTTCTCGTGCGTTGAATCGGCGCCGCGATGCGGCCCGCGCCCGATGAAGGGCACATGAAAGGGACCGTGATTGTGCCAGCGGGTTCCGGATGCGTGCCGTGAAGGCGGGGCGAGCGGCTCCCGAATCGGCTCACCATTGCGCAGGTATCCTCTGCATCGGGGTGAAGGCGAGCCTCGAATCGACATCACCGCGAGCCGGCGTGCGAGCCGGTTGCCGGACGCGTCACCCGCCAGCATGCATTCGGCCGGAAGCCATGACGGCAGGGCTTTGCGCTTCGCTACGCACGATCCGCGATCCATGCAATCATGCGGACGTCGCCGGCGTCGTCGGTGTGCCGCTCGCGTTGGCGTGCGGCCTGTCCGGCCCTTCCGGCGAGGTGAGCGACACGCACCATCGTCGCGCACCCGTTCGCGTCCCCCGTCACTCGACCTCACGCATTTCACGCATGCAAGATTCCAACGAAAGCCGTCCGTCACGCGTATGGCTGCTGAAAGGCATCCTCCCGATCCGCCGCGCGGGCGCCATCCGAGACATCTTCGCGGGCATGTCGCTCGCGTCGATGGACATCCCGCAGGTGCTCGGCTACGCGCGCATCGCCGGCATGCCGGCCGTCACGGGGCTCTACACGGTATGCCTGCCGCTCGTTGCGTTCGCATGCTTCGGCGCGTCGCGCCATCTCGTGGTCGCCGCCGATTCGGCGACCGCGACGATTTTCGCGAGCCGGCTATCGTCGATGGCGCCGGCCGGCAGCGCCGACTATGCGGCGCTCGCCGGCATGGTCGCGTTGCTGACCGCCGCGATGCTGCTGCTCGCGCGCATCTTCAAGCTCGGTTTTCTCGCCGATTTCCTGTCGCGCACGGTGCTGGTCGGCTTTCTCGCCGGCGTCGGCGTGCAGGTGTCGATCGCGATGCTCGGCGACATGCTCGGCTTGCCCGTGCCGTACCCGGCGTCGCGCAGCCTTGCGCAACTCGACTACGTCGCCACGCACCTGCTTCATGCGCACCGGCCGACGCTCGCGCTCGCGGCGCTCGTCGTCGTCGCGATTCTCGCGTGCAAGCGGTTCCTGCCGCGCGTGCCGATGCCGATGATCGCGGTCGCCGGCAGCATCGCCGCGAGCGCGGCATTCGATTTCGCCGCGCACGGCATCGCGGTGCTCGGGCCCGTGGCGGGCGGGTTGCCGCCGCTGCGCTGGCCATCGGTCACGTGGCAGCAGTTCCTCGATCTCGTGCCGGTCGCCGCGTCGTGCTTCGTGATGATCATCGCGCAGAGCGCGGCCGCCGCACGCGTGTTCGCGCAGCAGTACGGCGAGGACGTCGACACCAATGCCGACATCCTCGGCCTCGCGGCCGCGAACGCGGCGGCGGCGCTCGGCGGCGCGTTCATCGTCAACGGCAGCCCGACGCAGACGGCGATGGCCGACGGCGCGGGCGTGCGCAGCCAGATCGGCCATCTCGCGTTCGCCGCGGTCGTCGCCGTCGTGCTGCTGTTCTTCAGCCCGTATCTGCAGTACCTGCCGCATGCGGTGCTGGCCGGCATCGTGTTCACGATCGCGCTCGGGCTGATCAACGTGTGCAGCCTCGCGGCGATCCGCCGGGAAAGCCCCGGCGAATTCACGCTCGCGATGATCACGGCCGCGGCGGTCGTGACGATCGGGGTCGAGCACGGCATCCTGCTGGCCGTCGCGCTGTCGTTGATGCGGCACGTGCGGCACAGCTACCGGCCGCATACGATGGTGCTCGAACCCGTCGCCGGCAACGGACGGTGGCAGCCGGTGCCCACCCGGCGCGGCGTGATGACGGCGCCCGGGCTGATCGTCTACCGGTTCGGCTCCGATCTGTTCTTCGCGAACGATCACCTGTTCGCTGCGGAAGTGACCGAGCTCGTCGACGCGGCGCCGGTGCCGACGCGCTGGTTCGTCGTCGACGCGGGCGCGATCACCGACGTCGACTATTCGGCCGCGCGGACCTTGGTCGATCTCGTCAGGGCGCTGCATGCGCGCGGAATCGGCGTGCTGTTCGGGCGCGTGAACCGCTACCTGCGCGCGGACATGGATCGTCACGGGATCACCGAGGCGGTCGGCGCGTCAAGCATCTTCGCCACGCTGCATCAGGCGCTGGAGGCGGCGGGCACGACGCCCGCGCGGCAGGAGCCGGACACGGTGTAGGGATCGTTCCCGCGAACAACGGGCCAGCCCAACGAATGCGTTTTTCCAGACTGGGGAACGTGCGTTGCCGGCCGCATTGCGGTGTCGATCGCGCCGATGTGGTTGCCGTAGCGGGAAACCGCGCACGCGGTGCGGCGCGGCGCCCAATTCAGCGCGAACCGGCCGGCGCGTTGCCGGCCCGTCGGTCGCCGCCTGCACCGGCCGAGCGCAACGGCAGCCGCAGCGTCGTCACGAAGCTCGCCGCATGCAGCGTGCACAGCAGGCCGAACGCCCACGCATACGCGACGGCTTGCGTGCCGCCCGCCGCCGTCGATTCGGCGTGCAGCCGCCACGCGAGAAACAGCGTGCATAGCGTCGTGAACGTCGGACCGCCGAGCCGCTGCACGATATTGAGCGACGTGGTCGCCATCGGCAGGTCGCGTCGCTCGACCGACGCATACGCGGCGGCGATCGACGGCGCGCCGATCGCACTCTGGCCCATGCCGCGCAGAAACAGCGCCGGTACGAGCACGAGCGGATCGTAGCCGGTCAGCGCGAGGAACACGAGCGGCAGCGTGGCGGCGAGTGCGAGCAGGGCGCCGGCGGCGGCCAGCCGGCGTACGCCGAACCGGCTCGTCAGCGCGCCCATCGACGGATAGGTGACGAGCATGCCGAGCCCGAGCGGCGCGAGCAGCCAGCCCATTTCGCCCGGCGAGCGCCCGCACGCCTGGATCAGGAACACGGGAATCAGCATCTGGCCCGCATATAGCGCGCCGTTCGACAGGAATTGCGTGCCGGCTGCCGCGCCGAACACGCGCGAGCGAAACAGCGCGAGATCGATCAGCGCACGCTCGCCCTGGCGGCGCTCGACGCGCAGGAACGCGACGAGCAGCAGCGCCGCGCCCGCGACCGCCGCGATGCCGGGCATCGAGCCGATCCGCTCGATGCCGTACAGGAACAGCACGAGGCCGGGCGACAGCAACGCGAGGCCGATCCAGTCGAGTTCGCGCCGCGGCGCATCGTCCCGGTCGCCGGGCAGGAACCGCACCGCCAGTGCGAGCGCGAGCGCGCCGACGGGCAGGTTCACCAGAAACAGCCAGCGCCACGACGTGTGCTGCAGGATCGCGCCGGCCACGACCGGGCCGAGGATCGGCGCGAGCAGCACCGGCACCGCCGCGTAGCCGATCACGCGTGCCATCTGCTGGCCGGCGACGCGCGCGATCATCATCTGCGCCATCGGCGCGAGCAAGCCGCCGCTGACGCCTTGCAACACGCGGAACGCGATCAGCGACGGCGCCGACCACGCGAGCCCGCACAGCGCCGACGTGAGCGTGAACGCCGAGAAGCACCACAGGTACAGCGCCTTCGCGCCGATGCGGTCGACGAGCCAGCCGCTCAGCGGCAGCACCAGCGTCAGCGCGAGCAGGTAGCCGCTCGTCACCCACTGGATCGTCGACAGGCTCGCATGCAGGTCGGTCGCGAGGCTCGACAGCGACACGTTGACGATCGTCGCATCGAGCTGCGAGAGCAGCGAGCCGAGCGTCGCGACCGCGCTGACTTTCCAGATCGACGGGGCGAGCCGGCCGATCGCATGGCCCGGCGTCGGCTGTCTGCGTTCGTCGCTCACGCGCCGCGCCGGTCGAGCAGCGCGACGATGTCCTGCGTCGTGCCCGTTTCTCCGAGGCGGGGGAACAGCCGCTCGACGCTGTTGGCGTGCGCGTCCGCGTTGAGGTCGGTCATCGCGTCGACGGCGAGCGTCACGTTGTAGCCGAGTTCGTGCGCCTGTCGCGCGGTCGATTCGACGCCGATGCTCGTCGCGACGCCGGCCAGCACGATCTGCGTGACGCCGGCTGCCTTCAGATGCGCGTCGAGACCGGTGCCGGTGAACGCGCCCCAGGTCCGCTTCGTCACGACGTGGTCGCCTGGCTGGCGGTTCAGTTCGGGCACGAGTTCGGTCCAGTCGGCCGGCAGGGCGTCCAGGCGCACCTGCTGCTGCGTGCGGCCCGGCGCGCCGCCCGCGACGTTGACCAGCACGACCGGCAGGCCGCGGCCGCGGAATGCGTCGAGCAGTTCGCGGGCGTGGGCGATCACCGGTGCGACCGGATGCGCGGTGGGGAGGGCGACGATGCCTTTCTGCAGGTCGATGACGACCAGCGCCGTGTTCGTGTCGAGACGGGTTGCGCTCATGATGGGGCTCCGGGGGAAAGGGCGAAGAAAGCCGGCCGCGCGCATGCCGCGCGGCGCACCGGCCGGGTTTATTGCTCGCCGATGCGGCGGATCAGTGGGATGGCCGCGGCAAGCGTGTCGATGTCGTCCGGATCGAGTTGTCCGATCGCCGCGCCGAGCCACTTGTGTTTCGCGGCGTTGCGCTTGCGCCGCGCGTCGACGCCGGCGGCGGTGAGCTTGAACAGGATCTGGCGGCCGTCGGTCGGATGCGGTTCGCGCTCGACGAGCGCGTCTTCCTCGAGGCTCGCGAGGATCGCCTTCATCGACTGCGGCTTCATCGCTTCGGCGCGAGCGAGATCGGCGGTCGTCATCGGCCCGTGCCGATCGAGCCGCGCGAGCGCGCTCGTCTGCGACATGCCGAGCCCACCGGAATCGATCTCGGAGCGCAGCCGACGGATGAGCTGGCCGACCGCGAGGGTCAGGTCGGCGGCGACGGTTTCGGCGGAAACGCCGGGTTTGCGTGGCGGGTTCATGCGGCGAATCTTAGAACACGACAGCTAAACTTGCAAGTTTGACTGTCGAATTGATCGCCGGCCTGACGGCGCCGTCCGGCGCGCGATTACGCGCGTCGATGCGCGACCGGTACGACTTCGCTGTAGCGCGGGGTCGCGTTTTCGTGCAGCAGATCGCCGAGGTACTGGCCGAGTTCGTCCGCGGCGAGCGCGGATGGAATCTGCAGATTGGCCGGGCGCCGTTTGCCTTCGGCGCCGAGATCGAACACGGCCCAGCGGCCGTCCGTGCGCACGACGGCGAGCAGCCGGCCGAAGGCGTTGAAGCGGTATTCGTGCTGCATCGCGTCGCTCCCGTGGCGTGAACGCGCCGGCTGCCCGTGTGCGCTTACCGGATCGAACAGGACAGCCAGCGATGGATGTTGATTGCGTCGCCGGATACGCCGGCACGCGTCGGTGCGCCGAGCAGCACGACCGTCTCGCGGCGGCCTTTCACGCGCATACGCATCACGACGCCATGCCCCGATTCGTTGATGAAGCCAGTTTTCTGCAGCCGGATCGGCAGGCGGCGGTAGCGCACGAGCGGGTCGGAGTTCACGTACACGAGCTCCCCGTCGCCGGGGCGCACGGTGGTCGACAGATCGGTCGAGAAATAGCGGATCAGCGGATCCTGCGCGGCCGCGCCGACGAGCCGCGCGAGGTCTTCTGCCGTCGACACGTTGTGCGGCGACAGGCCGGTCGGCTCGCGGAAGTGCGTTTGCCGCATGCCGAGCCGGCGTGCTTCGCGGTTCATCGCCTTCACGAACGCGGCGCGCCCGCCCGGATAGTCGCGGCTCAGCGCGGCGGCCGCGCGGTTCTCCGACGACATCAGCGCGATATGGAACATGTCGCGGCGCGACAGTTCCGAGCCGACCTGCAGGCGCGAACCGGTGAACTTGATCGTGTCGCGGTCGCGCGCGGTCACGCGCAGCACGCCGTTCAGCGGACGATCGGCGTCGCGCGCGACGACCGCCGTCATCAGTTTCGAGATCGATGCGATCGGCCGTACGGTGCGTGCGTTGCGCGCGAGCAGTGGGGTGCCGGAATCGACGTCGAGCACGTAGGCCGCGCGTGAATGCAGCGACGCGACCGCGCGCGGCGTATAGCCGCAACTGGCGAGCAATTTCGGTTTCGCGGGCGGGCGCGGTCGCACGGCGGTCGTGCGTTTCGCGCGCCGCTGCTGCGGTGCGGGTGCCGCGTGGCGTTTGGCCGCTTGATGCGTCACGCGCGAGCGGCGGTGCTTGATGGCCTTTTTCTTGCGATGGGCTGTCTTCTTGACGGCCTTCGTATGGGCATGCGGCTGCGCATGGGCGGTGCGATGCGGCTGCACGCGTTGCGCGGACGCATGCGCGGCGAATGCGAGCAGCAGGAACGACAGGGCGAGGATCAGGGTGGTCCGGGCGCGAGGCAGGTGCGCGATGAGGCCGGTCAAGCGAAAGTCTCCTTTTCACGCGCGATGCGGCTGCGCGGAATGCATGGGCGGTCAGCGGGTGCGGGAAATTATACGGTCGATCGCGCGGCGATGACGATGGGATGACGCGCAATGACGCTTCATGCGGGCGGATTCCGGTCGTTTTCGCGCTGCCGGGCAAGCGGTGCGCGGTGGCATGCAAGGCGGGCAGATACGCGGTTCAGCGTGGCCAGTTCCGCCGCGACACGACCGCGAAACTGATCGCGATCGAACCCGTCACCGCGCGCGGCGGCGCGTCTTCCAGCGCATCGCCGAAGCGGAAGCGGCGGCTGCGCCCGTCCGTGCGTTCGGCGCGACGCTTCGGTGCGCGCGCATCGGTGGCTGCCGCGCATTCGCTTGCAGTCGCGACGTCGGATGATGGCTTGGCCACGCAGTCGGCCGCTGGATCGAGGGACATGGAAGTGAGTTCCGGGAAGGGCATGTCCGTATTGAACGCCATCGCATTCGATCGGTAAAATGAATCTTTCGATCACTCAGATTCCTTAAAAGAATGGAACTGAAACTGCTTCGCACGTTCCTGACGGTGACCGAGCTGTGCCATTTCAGCCGTGCGGCCGATGCGCTGCACATGAGCCAGCCTGCGCTCAGCAAGCAGATCGGCGCGCTCGAGGCGAGCCTCGGCGGCAAGCTGTTCGAGCGCGGCCGGCATGGCGCGGAACTGACGCCGTTCGGCGAACGCTTCCTGCCCGACGCGCAGGCGCTCGTGCGCGATGCCGACGAAATCCTGGCCCGTGCGCGGGAAGCGACCAGCGGCCAGCGCGGGCATTTGCGGCTCGGCATCTGCCTGTCCGTGCTCACGCTCGTGCCGAAACTGATCGCCGAATTTCGTCGCCGCAATCCGGGTATCGCGGTGACGCTGAGCGACCTGTCGTCGTCCGAACAGACGCGCCGGCTGCACGCCGGCAAGCTCGACGCCGGTTTCCTGCGCCTGCCTGCCGACGAAGGCTTGTCGTCGTTCAAGGTGACCGACGAAGCGCTCGCGCTCGCGGTGCCGCCGCATCTGGGCTTCAAGCGCGTGCCGGCCAACCTCGACGTGCTCAACGAGATCGGCTTCATCGCGCTGCAGCGTGCGCGCGGCCCGGGGCTGGCCGCGCAGATCGACCGGTGGTGCGTCGAGCGCCGCTTCGTGCCGCACGTGATGCAGCAGGCGGAGGACGTGCAGTCGGTGCTGACGTCGGTCGCGGCCGGCGTCGGCGTCGCGTTCATTCCGTCGAGCGCGCGGTACCTGCTGCGCGATGCGACGGTGCTGCCGCTCGACGGCCGGGACGCGAAGTGGCGCGTGGGGCTCGGATGGCGGTCCGAACGCGACGATCCGGTCACCACGCGTTTCGTGTCGTTCATGCGCGCCGCGCTCAAGGGCGCGTGACGCGGCGTATAGTGTCCGCGATGGTTGTCTCCATGCATGCCGGCCCGACGCCGGCCGACGAACCCGAACCGATGACTTCAGACTCCGACGAATCCCCGCTCGATCCCGCGCTCGTCGCCACGCTCGCGACGCTGAACGAAGCCGCGAGCGATCCGGCCGGCAAGGCGTGGTCGCTGCCGAAGATCGCGAAGCGCACGCAACTGCCGATGAGCACGCTGCGGCGCGTGCTGACGCAGTTGGACGCCGCGGGCCTGAGCGCGACGACGCTGAACGAGGACGGTACCGGCAGCGCCGCCCTGACCGACGAAGGGCGCGCGGTGTGCGCGCAACTGTTCGGCGCGAACGACGCGCAATGAATGAAAAAACGGGCCGCGGATGCGGCCCGTACATTACCGAACGACGTTCGGCCCGCGCGGGTGGCGCACGGGCCGGCACGTCGTCATCGGCGCACCATCAGAACCACTGCTTGTACCGGCGCACGTAGATCGTCTTGACGATCTGCGCGAGCACGATGTAGCCGACCATCGTCGCGGCGAGCCATAGCCAGTAGGTGCCCGGCAGGTGCATGAAGCCGATCGATTCCGCGAACGGCGAGAACGGCAGCCAGCAGCCGATCGCGATCGCGGTGAAGGTCGACAGCAGCACCGGCAGCGACGCCGTGCTCTGCAGGAACGGGATCTTCTGCGTGCGCAGCAGGTGCACGACGAGCGTCTGCGACACGAGGCTCTCGATGAACCAGCCCGAATTCATCACGATCTGGCCGCTCGCGCCGCCGTTCAGGTGATAGAGCGCGCCCGCCCCGAACACGGTCCACATCAGGATGTACGTCGTGATGTCGAATACCGACGACGTCGGCCCGACCCACAGCATGAAGCGGCCGATGTTGCCGGCTTCCCACTTGCGCGGCTTCTTCAGGAACTCGCGGTCCATCTTGTCCCACGGCAGCAGCATCTGCGACGTGTCGTAGATCAGGTTCAGCACGAGCAACTGCGTCGCGAGCATCGGCTCCCACGGCAGGAATGCGCTGGCGACGAGCACCGAGAACACGTTGCCGAAGTTCGAGCTGGCCGTCATGTTCAGGTATTTCAGGATGTTGCCGAACGTCTCGCGACCCTTGATCACGCCTTCCTCGAGCACCATCAGGCTCTTCTCGAGCAGGATGATGTCGGCGGTTTCCTTCGCGATGTCGGCGCCGCTGTCGACCGAGATGCCGACGTCGGCGTCGCGCAGCGCGGGTGCGTCGTTGATGCCGTCGCCGAGGAAGCCCACCGTGTGGCCGTTCGCCTGCAGCGCCTTGACGATGCGCGCCTTCTGCAGCGGCGTGAGCTTCGCGAACACGGTCGTGCGTTCGACCACCTGCGCGAGGGTTGCATCGTCGAGCGCTTCGATCTCCGTGCCGAGCATCGGCTTACCGGGTTCGAGGCCGACCTGGCGGCATACCTTCATCGTGACGGTCGGATTGTCGCCCGTCAGCACCTTCACCGCGACGCCGTTCTCGCGCAGCGCGGCGAGTGCCGGTGCGGCCGATTCCTTCGGCGGATCGAGGAAGGTCAGGAAGCCGCGCACGACGAGGTCGCGCTCGTCGGCGGTGCGGTATTGCGCGCGTTCGTCGCCGCGCGGAATCGTTCGCGTCGCGAGCACGAGCACGCGGAAGCCGTCCTCGTTGTACGCGATGGCCTGTTCGAGCAGCCGCTTGCGGGCCACGAAGTCGAGCGGGCGCACGCCGTCCTCATCCTGCACGTGCGTGGACACCGCCAGCATTTCCTCGACCGCGCCCTTGCAGATCAGCAGGTGCGTGCCGCGCGTATCCTCGACGACGACCGACAGGCGGCGCCGCACGAAGTCGAACGGCAGCTCGTCGATCTTCTTGTAGCCCTGCGGCTTCACGCGTTCGCCGATCTCGTCGGCGCGCGCGACGACCGCGATGTCGATCAGGTTCTTCTGGCCGCTCTGGTGGACGCTGTTCAGCCAGCCGAGCCGCAGGATGTCCTCGTTCTTGCGGCCGGACAGGTCGAGGTGATGTTCGAGGATGATCCTGTCCTGCGTGAGCGTGCCGGTCTTGTCGGTGCACAGCACGTCCATCGCGCCGAAGTTCTGCACCGAGTTCAGCCGCTTGACGACGACCTTGCGGCGCGCCATCGCGACCGCGCCGCGCGCGAGATTCGCGCTGACGATCATCGGCAGCATCTCGGGCGTGAGGCCCACGGCCACCGCGAGCGCGAACGTGAGGGCGCTCAACCAGTCGCCCTTGGTCAGGCCGTTGATCATGAACACGATCGGCACCATCACGAACATGAACTTGATCAGCAGCCAGCTCACGCTCGCGACGCCGCGGTCGAAGCTCGTCTCGATGCGCTTGTGGCTCACGACGTTGCGCGCGAGCGAGCCGAAGTACGTGTCTTCGCCGGTCGCGACGACGACGGCCGTCGCCGTGCCGCTGACGACGTTGGTGCCCATGAAGCAGACGTTCTCGAGATCGAGCAGCGACGCCGGTGCGTCGTTGGCCGCGCCGGCCGCGCGCGTGCTCGCGGATTTGCCGGCCACCGCGCCGAGCGTGTCGTACTTCTCGACGGGCAGCGCCTCGCCGGTCAGCACGGCCTGGCTGATGAACAGGTTGCGCGACGCGAGCAGCCGCACGTCGGCGGGGATCATGTCGCCGGCCGAAAGATGCACGATGTCGCCGGTCACCACTTCGCGCATCGGCACCTCGCGGCGCGTCGGTTCCAACGAATCGGTCACCGCGCGCTGCACGGTCGCCGTCGTGCGCACCATCGCCTTGAGCTTCTCGGCCGCGCGCAGCGAACGGAATTCCTGCACGAAGCGCAGCAGCGCGCTGATCGTGACCATCGTCAGCAGGATCGTCATGCCGACGTAATCGCGATCGTCGGGCGCCGCGAAATAGACGTCGGTGCAGAAGCTGATGGCGGCCAGCACCAGCAGCACGTAGACGAACGGGTTGTGGAACGAGAGCAGCAACTGGCGGGTCCAGTGCGGCGGCTTGTCGTGCGCGATTTCGTTCGGGCCGTCATGCTGCAGGCGGTCGGCGGCCTGGTCGTAGGTGAGGCCGCGCGTGCTGGTGCGCAGCGACTTCAGCGTGTCGTCGAGCGGGCGGGCCGCTTCCTGCGCGACGCGCATGATGCGCGGGTCGGTCTGCTGGCCGGCGCCGGCCTTGATGAAGCCGCGTTGTTTCTTGTGAGAGGTGTTGTGTCGTGTCGTCATGAGTCGCTCCTAGCGCATGAGGCGGCGGGCGGGGAGCGGCCGCGACGGTATCGACGCGCGAGCGCTCCCCGCCGCGTCGCGTCAGGCGCGATCGGCTGTGGATCGGTAAAGGCGGGAACGCTCGCCGGCGCGCAGGATGCGGACGGCGTGTCGATGCGCAGCGTCGCACCGGCGAGCGGTAATCGACTACTGTCGTCCGAGTTCATCTGCACTCCTGTCGGTTGAGGATAGTCGGCACGGGCGATCGGCAACGGCGCGCAACGAGGCGCGCGGCCGGACGGCACGCGAACGGAGAGCGCACGCGGCCGGCGCCGCCCGCAACGCGAACGCACACGCGCGACGGTGCGTCGCGTGCATTCGACAACATCGAAAATTCGGCGGGAGATCTGGCCCGTGGTCAGGCCGGAAGGGCGCCGCATCCTGCTTCCCGGGATGCGGCAGAAGACGAGGCTCTGCGCGTTTTCCTCAGGCAGCAGTCAAGTTGGCCGGATACCAACTACAACTCGCATCGGTGTTCACAGAACACTCCATGTAACTAGACGGGGGCGATGGTAATGGCCCGCTGTGCGAAGCGTCAACCCTTTTGTCGGGCGTTATTTCGAGATGCTTGATCGGGCCGGTGCGCGTTCGCAAGCGCCCCCGACAACCCGCAATGAAACAGCCGCGCGCACACCTTGTCGGCATGCGCGCGGCCGCGTCGAACGGGGTGCGGTTACTGGTTCGCGGTCGCGACGGCGGCCCCTGCGTCGAGGATGCCCGAGCCCGCCGGCAGCGCGGTGCACGACGTGCCGGCCGCGAGCTTCGCCGCGCGCGTGCCGCCTTGCAGCTTCTGCAGGATCTGCGCGGGCGTGAGGTTGCCGTTCACCGACAGCATCAGCGCGGCGACCCCCGTCACCTGCGGCGCCGCGAGGCTGGTGCCGTTCGCGGGGCCGTAGGTGTCCGAGCCCGGCGTCGTCGTGCCGGTGTTCGACGTCGACAGGATGTTGACGCCCGGCGCGCTCAGCGCGACGTCGGCGCCGAAGTTGCTGAACGACGCGCGTCGGCCCGTCGCGTCGGTCGCACCGACGGTGATCACGCCGCGGCAGTTCGCGGGCTGGTCGAGCCCGGTCGACAGGCCGTCGTTGCCGGCCGCGACGACCACGGTCACGCCCTTCGCGGTCACGTCGTCGATCGCCTGCTGGAACGTCGTGCTGCATGCGCCGACGCCGCCGAGGCTCAGGTTGATGATCTTCGCCGGCCGCGGGTTCGTCGGTACGCCGTTGACGGGAATGCCGGCTGCCCAGCGCATGCCGTCCGCGATGTCGCTCGTCACGCCGCCGCACTTGCCGAGTACGCGCACGGGCAGGATCTGGCCGAGCCACGATACGCCGGCGACGCCCGTGCCGTTGTTGGCGGTCGCGCCGATCACGCCCATCACGCGCGTGCCGTGCCAGCTGCTGTTGCTGGGCTGGCTTGCGCAGTGATAGTACGGGCCGTTGACGTTGTCGAGTTCCTGCTGCGTGACCCAGTCGCCCGGATCGGTGGCGTCCGGGCCGCGCGTCAAGCCGTTGTTGCTGGTGTTGACGTTGCTGATGAAGCTGTAGCCGGACAGCAGGTTGCCGACGAGGTCGCCGTGCGGCCGGTAGCCGGTATCCAGCACGGCGGTGACGACGGTCGGCGAGCCCTTGGTCACGTTCCACGCCGGCGGCATGTCGATGCCGGCGGCCGGGTCGGACAGGTTCCACTGCTGGTTGTAGAGCGGGTCGCTCGGCGTGTCGCGGATCTGCATCGGGTGATCCGGTTCCGCGTAGTCGACATCGCTGTCCGCCGCGAACGCCTGCGCGAGCGCGGCGGCATCGGTGGCGTCCATGCGCTGGCCGAGCGACAGCACGGCCGCGCCATTCGAGATCGTGCGCTCGACCTGCACGTTCACCGGTGTTTGCGCGACCGTGCTCGCGTACGCGCGCGCGTTGCCGGTCACGGGCGCCGTCCAGCGCGTCATCGCGCGCTGGATCACCGCATCGAGTCGCGAGCCGTTGTCGATGGTCGCCATCGCGCGCGTGGCCGTCAGCGTTTTCAGCTTGACGATGAGGTGATCGACCGGCGGCTCGGCCGGTGCGGTCTGCGCGGCCATCTGCACGGCGGCCTGCTGCGACGTGCACGCATTGCCGCCGGACGATGTGGGCGGGGTGGTGGGGGCGGGCGCGGGAGTGGGTGCCGGTGCGGGCGTCGGTGTCGGTGCGGGTGAAGCGTTGGACGAAGACGGGTTGCTGCCGTCGCCGCCGCCTCCGCCGCAACCGGCGAGGGGCAGGAGGGCGGCGGCGGACAGCATGCCAGCGAGCATGCGCGCATGGGCCGAACGGGCCAGCGCGAAATTGAAGCGTTTGGCTTTCATGTCGAAAGTCGATCCTCGTAGATAACCGTCGTGCCGGTGGTGGTGCATGGTCCGGCGCAAACCGGACCTTGTTTTTGTCGGCGCCCGCCGGCTGCTGCGACGCGCCATGCATTGGGTAACGGCTAATGAGGCGGCTTCTTGAATATGTTGTGTGTGAAAAATGGGTGGGACGCAAACGATTGCGATGCTGTCTTGCAGCATGAACGCGCGTTTGGAACGGGTGATATGTTCATGGAGTGCAAGAATGCGGGCGGTCGATCCGACGAAACGTGCGGCGCAGGCGCTTTTGCGCGACGCGGAAACGATTTCTCCCGATGAAGGCGCGCGACGGAAGGCTTGACGGTTTCCCCGATGCGGCGCGAATTTTTTCGGGCGTACGATCGCGATTCGATCAACGTTTCGTCAGGAGAAAAGCATGGATCGCCGCTTTCGTTGGCTGGCCGTTGCGCTCACCTGCGCGCTGGCGGGCGCCGCCCACGCGCAGGCCCTTACCGGTACGCTGAAGAAGATCAAGGACACGGGCGTCGTGTCGCTGGGCATTCGCGAGTCGTCGGTGCCGTTCTCGTATTCGGACAACCAGCAGAAGAACATCGGCTATTCGCGGGACATCGCGTCGCGCATCATCGACCAGTTGAAGACGGATCTGAACCTGCCGAACCTCGCGGTGAAGGAGATCCCGATCACGTCGCAGAACCGGATTCCGCTGCTGCAGAACGGGACGATCGACTTCGAATGCGGCTCGACGACGAATACGCTCGAACGGCAAAAGCAGGCCGCGTTCTCGAACAGTATCTTTTTGTATGGCATCCGCTTCAGCACGCGCAAGGATTCGGGCGTGAAGGACTTCGCGGACCTGGCCGGCAAGACGGTCGCGACGACGGCCGGCACGTCGGACGAGCGCCTGTTGCGCAAGCTCAACGAAGAGAAGGCGATGAACATGACGATCATCAGCGCGAAGGATCATGCCGAAGCGTTCATGAACGTCACGACCGGGCGCGCGGTCGCGTTCGTGATGGACGAGCCGCTGCTGTACGGCGAGATCGCGAAGGACCGCAACCCCGCTGCGTATACGGTCGCGGGCACGCCGCTCGTTCACGAGAACTACGCGTGCATGATGCGCAGGGACGATCCGGCGTTCAAGCGTGTCGTCGACGGCGTGATCGCGAAGATGCAAACGTCGGGCGCGGCCGAGAAGCTGTACGACCGGTGGTTCATGCAGCCGATTCCGCCGAAGGGCGTGAGCCTCAACTATCCGCTGTCGGCTGAGATGAAGCAGTTGTTCAAGAATCCGACGGATCAGGCGCAGTACTGATTCGGCCGTCGCAATGAAAAACCGCCGGCGCGTGCCGGCGGTTCGAGCGCAGGGCGCCGAGCGGCGCGAAGCGCGTCAGGCCTTGATTTCCGGGCCGCGTGCGGTGGGTGCGGCCGGTGCGGCCGGCCTTGCGGGGGCCACCGACGGCATCGGCGGCTGGGCCGGGACGATGACGAGCACCGGTTGGGGCGCGGCCCACGCCGGTATCGCGAACCCGACGGGCTGCGGCATCGGCATTGCGAACGCGTTGGCGAGCGCGATGTGCTGCAGCGCCATCATCTGCTGCTGCATCGCGACCATCTGCGCCTGCGCCGCCTGCATCCGGTACTGCGCGGCCTGTATTTGCCGCAACGCCGCCGCGGGCGGCACGCCGCCCGACGACGACGTCTGCATCTCGAAGCTCGCGCCGCCTTGCGGGCTACTCCAGCTCCACGTGCTGACCTTCATCGGGCCGACGGCCGTCTGGACGACGCGCGTTTCGGCTTTCACGGGCACGGCTTGCCCGTCGACGTTGACGAACATCGGGTGGGCGGCCGCCGCCGCGCCGGCCTGCCCGGCCAGCGCGAACACGGGCACCAGCGCCAGCGCACCCGCCGCCATATACGAACGGAATCGCATCTTCGTATCTCCATCAAACGAGACTGATCGAATCAACAATGACGTACGGCTCACGAAGTGAGCCATCCGGGACAATGCGACCGTCGGCTTAAATCAACATTAAAATTGCCGCCGGCCGGCCCGATCAGCAGATTTCAGGACGTGCCGCCATCGGCATTCAACCTCGCCCGTGCCAGGGGAATCCTGTCGCCCGGTGCAACAACGGGCACAATACGGAATTCGCCACGATCGCACGCATGTTCGGCATTCGAACATTGATGGTGCGGCCTGCTGCCCGACCTCCTTCCCAGTCTTCATGAACGCCACGCCCACGCCCGCGCGCGAGTCCAATTCGCCGCGCTTCCTGCTGTTCCTGATCTGCCTGTTCGCATCCGCCGGCCAGCTCGCGATCGATATCTATGTGCCCGCGCTGCCCGACATGGCCCGCTCGTTCGCGACCACGCCGCAGGCGATCCAGTCGAGCGTGTCCGGCTACATGGCGGCCTACGCGCTCGGCCAACTGATCTTCGGTCCGATCGCCGACGCCTACGGACGCAAGCGCGTGCTCGCGTTCGGGCTCGTGATCTACACGATCGGCTGCCTGCTGTCGCTCGGCGCGCCGAACCTGGAAACGTTCGTGCTCGCGCGCTGCCTGCAGGGCTTCGGGATCGCGACCACCAACCTGCTGGCGAAGGCGATCATCACCGATTCGTTCTCCGGCCAGGCGTTGATGCACGCGTTCACGTACATGTCGATCGCGTGGGGGCTGGCGCCGATCATCGCGCCGGTGATCGGCGCGCACCTGCAGGAATGGTTCGGCTGGCGCGCGTGCCTCGTGTTCCTGCTGGTCTACTCGCTGGCGATGTGGGCGCTGCTGTGGCGCTACCGCGAAACCTTGCCGAAGCCCGTGCATCTCGAGCCGCGCACGCTGATGACGAACGCGGGCAAGGTGCTGGCGAGCCCGGTGTTCCAGAGCTGTTTCCTCGCCCAGGGGCTCTGCTACAGCATCCTGCTGGTGTTCAACATCGTCGGCCCGTTCATGGTGCAGACCACGCTGCACAAGCCGCCGACCTTCTTCGGTTATCTCGCGCTCGGCATCGGCCTCATGTATTTCCTCGGCGGCCTGTCGAACCGGATTCACGGCCGCGGGCTGCCGAGCGCCGAGCAACGGCTGCGTATCGGCGCGCGCGCGATGGCGGGCGCGTCGATCGCGATGCTGGTGCTGGCGCTGACCGTCGGCCTGCGTGTGTGGACGCTTGCGACGCCGGTGCTCGTGATGGGCTTCTGCGCGGGTGCGATGTATCCGACGCTGATGGCCAAGGGCAATTCGCTGTTTCCGCATATCGCCGGCCTGACGAGCGCGATTCTCGGCTGTGCGCTGCTGCTCGTGTCGTCCGCGATGATGGGGCTGGCAGGGTTCGTGTCGATTCACGTGCTGACGCCGCTCGCGGTGTTCTTCGTCGCGTTGTCGTTCATCGTCGTGTGGATGGTGACGAAGCTGCTGCGGTATCTGTCGCAGCAGCAGGCGGCGACGGTGGTGTGCGGAAGCGGGGAGGCGGCGTAAGCGCCGGCTCGCGATCGACTCATGAACCGGATCCTGCTGAATCGCGTCGCCCGGTCCGACGCCGCCGATCTGATCGCCGCGAACCGCGCGAGCCGGAGCCATCATCTGCCGTGGGTCGATTCGTTCATCGACCAGGCCGGGTTCGATCAATGGTTCGCCCGCTGCCTGACGGGGCCGAACGTCGGGTTTGTCGCGCGCGCGGGCGTCAGGCGCGGTGGTCGGCGTGGTGAACCTCAACGAGATCGTCGGCGGCGTGTTCCAGAGCGCTTATCTTGCGTACTACGGAATGGCGGATTTCAGCCGCAAGGGGCTGATGACGGATGCGCTGCGCGCGGCGATCGACGTCGCGTTCGGCGAACTCGGGCTGCACCGGCTCGAAGCGAATATCCAGCCCGGCAACCATGCGTCGATCGCGCTGGTTCGACGGCTCGGGTTCAGGCAAGAGGGATTTTCGCCGCGCTATCTGCGCATCGGCGGCGAATGGCGCGACCACGAGCGTTGGGCGTTGCTGGCCGACGACGCGCACGAAGCCGGCGCCTGACGGTCGATTCTCGTCCCGCCTCGCGGCGCTTACAGCGGATGGGCGGCCCCGGCCTGCTGCAACAGCGACACGGCCGCCGGATCCGGCAGTCCGTTCGGGGCGATCGCTCCGGCCTTGGCCAGCGCGACGAGATCGCTGTCGACGCCCGGCTGCCCGACCACGAACGACGTGGTCAGGAACGCCGGCGCGGCGAGCGTGACCGCATAGCGCTGTTGCAGGTTCGTCACCACGGCCGATTGCGCGGCCTGCACGGTGTCGGGGCTGTTCATCGCCGGCTGGTAGCGCAGGGTGCCCTGGAAATTACCGATCAGCCCGGCCGTGTTCGTTCCGAGTTGCGCCGCGAGATAGACGAGCATCAGCTCGGTCTCGGGCGTCGTGTTGAAGGTGCCGCCCGCGTAGGCGAGCGAATGCAGGCTCGCGCCGCCCGACGCCACGGTGATCACGCATGGCAGCGCCGCGTCGAGCGTCACATGGTAGTCGCCGCCTCCGTCCGTCAGCGTCGTTGCCGAGCCCGCCGCGCAATTGACCGTGACTTGCGCGCTCGCGAGCGCGTCGCCCGTCGCGGCCGTGCCCGACAGCGAGACGGTTTGCGTGTTGTCGTTGAAGCACGCGTCGACGCCGAAGCAGGCATCGCCGTTGCAGGCCTGGAGGGCGGCGAGCGTTGCAGCGCACAACGCGCCCAGCGCGGGGCGGGTGAAGCGCGTAAGGCGAATGTTCATGGTCGCGGGCAATCCGAGAGAATGAGGCAACCGGTGCGCGTGGGGGAATGCGGCGCTGTTGTCATTCTATGTCGTGATCCGGGGAAAGCGAATACGGCCGGCCAATAAGGCCGGCTCACCGGTTCAAGGCTTGCGCGTGGCCGGCTTCGCGAACGCGCCGCGCACCTCGAAGCCGATCGCATCCGCGACGTTGCCGCGCGCGTCGACGAGTTCGAGCCGGTGCCGGCCCGGCCACGGCAGCCACGCGACGCGATCGGCGTGGCCGATCACCTTGTCGTCGAGCCGCCACGCGAACTTCGTTGCCCGCCCGGCCGAGCGTTCGAACCAGATCCGCTGGTTTTTCGGCGGAATGTCCGGGTCGATCGCGAAGATCGTGCCGTCGGTCGGCGCGCCGATCGTCAGCGGCGCGCGCGCCGCGTCCTTGCCGGGCGTGACCGGCGCCGCGAGCCGGATCGTGTCGACCGCCGTGCCCGCGATGAACCACTCGTTGCGGGCCGGCTCGATATCGCGCTCGAACGCGATGCGGCGCGTCTCGACGCCGGCCGGCGCGCGCGGCGCACGGCTCGGCAGATCGCGGTGCAGGTAGCCGACGACGGCCGACCACACGGGCGACGCGCCCGTGACGCCCGACACGTCCCACATCGGCGAACCGTCCGCATTGCCGACCCACACGCCGACCGTATAGCGCGACGTGAAACCGATCGTCCAGTTGTCGCGCATGTCCTTGCTCGTGCCGGTCTTGACCGCGGAGAAGAAGCGCGTCGCGAGCGGGTTGTCGAAGCCGAAGGTGCGCACGCGCGCGTTGTTGTCGGACAGGATGTCGGTCACGATGAAGCTGGCCGCTTCACTGAACACGCGCGTACCGGCGTCCGGACGCGCGGATGCCGATGCGCCGGATGCGCCGGATGCGCCGGATGCGCCGGATGCGGGTGTCGATGCAGCGGCGGGCAGGTCGACGACCTTGCGTGCGACGCCGCCGTTCGCGAGCGCGCGGTATGCGTTGGTCAGCGACAGCAGCGTGACGTCCGCGCTGCCGAGCGCGAGACTGAAGCCGTAGTAATCGCCTTCTTGCGCGAGCGGCAGGCCGAGCGCGGTCAGCGTGCGCGCGAAGCGGTGCGGCGTGACGAGCACGAGCGTGCGCACGGCCGGCACGTTCAGCGAGCCGCCGAGCGCGCTGCGCACGCTCACCCAGCCCTTGAAATCCTTGTCGTAGTTCTGCGGAATATAGAGGCCGCCGCCGGCCGCGAGGTTGATCGGCGCATCGTCGAGCAGCGACGCGGCGGTCAGCCGTTTCTCGTCCAGCGCCTGCGCATAGAGGAACGGCTTGAGCGTCGAGCCGGCCTGGCGCGGCGCGAGCACGGCATCGACGTCGCGCGCGCTCGACAGCGCCCCCGACGAGCCGACCCACGCGCGGATCTCGCCGGTCGCGTTGTCGATCACGACGACCGCGCCGTCCTGCACGTTGCGTCGGTGCGCGGGCGCATTGAGCTCGGTCAGCGCGCGCATCAGCGTGTCCTGCGCGAAGCGCTGCAGCGGGGCATCGAGCGTCGTGCGGACTTGCGCGCCGGCCGCCGGCTTGACCTCGGCCGCGATGCGCCGCGCGAAATGCGGGGCGAGGGCGGCGCCGTCGTCGCGTACGGCGTTGGCCGGGCGCGCGGTGACGAGTTGCACGTAGCCGTCGAGCGATGCGCACGCCTGCGCGGCCTGCATGTCGCGCAGGATCCGGCACGCGCGTTCGGCGATCTTCGCCGGGGCCGCGTTGGGCGCACGCACGAGTGCGGCGGCGATGGCGGCCTCGCGTGCGTCGAGCCCCGACGGCGCCTTGCCGAACAGCACCTGCGACAGCGAGCCGAGCCCGATCGTCTCGCCGCGGAACGGCACCAGGTTCAGGTACGCCTCGAGGATCTGATCCTTGCGCCAACTGCGTTCGAGCCACAGCGCGTTCACGGCCTGCGTGGCTTTCTGGGGCAGCGAGCGCTGGCCCGAACGGCGCGGCGAATCGCTGAGCAGGCCCGCGAGCTGCATCGTGACGGTCGACGCGCCGCGTGTGCGCTCATTCCACAGGTTGCCCCATGCCGCGCCGGCGATCCCGCGCCAGTCGACGCCGCTGTGTTCGTAGAAGCGCTTGTCCTCGGACACGACGATCGCCTCGCGGAACGCGGGCGATACGTCGGCGAGCGACACCCAGTCGCCGCGCCGTTCGGTGAGGTCCACACGCGTGCGCTGCAGCGGCGTGCCGTCGCGCGCGAGCAGCACCCAGTCGGAGCTGCGCCAGTTGCGGCGCACGTCGTCGTAGCCGGGCAGCGCATGCGCGACGAGCGGCGCGGCCAGCACCACGGCGACGAAGATGCGGCCGGCGAAACGCGCCGGCCGCGGCAATGCCAGATCGATCATCGCGGTCTCGTCACTTGCCCGCGTCGGCCGGCTTCACGGTCATCGGCGGGTTCGGCCACAAGCCGTACACGGACGGCGCATACAGCGCCTCGACGCGCGTCGGCGGCAGTCCGAACGTGCCGACGTTGTTCAGCCGCACCGTGTACTCGACCGAGAATTTGCCCTTCGGCAAATAATCGTAGTACGCGCGGTAGCCGTCGAAGTCGCGCTCGATGAACGCCGGCCACGCGCCGTCGGGCGTTTTCTCGCCCTGCGTCGCGGCTTCGGAATCGCGACCGAGGCCCGATCCGAGGATCGTCGCGCCGGCCGGGATCGGATCGTTGACGGCGACCCACGTCATGTCGCTTTGCGCATCGATGTCGAGATGCACGCGCACGACGTCGCCGCGCGTCAGCACGCCCTTGACGGCCGGCGACACGGGCGTGACGGTCTTCGTGATCCGGTAGCCGGCCGCGAACGGCGCGCGCAACGGCACGGCCGCGAGGCTTTCGACCGTGGCCCACGGGCGGCCCGTGCCGTCTTGCGTGACCGACAGCGTGGCCGGCCCCTGCGACGCACGCGGCCACGGCATCAGCACGCTGCGCGCGGCGGCCGCGCGGGTCGCCGGCGTGGCTGACGCCGGCGCATCGGCGGGCGCGGCCGATGCCGCCTGCGACCACGAGATCGTGCGCTCGTCGCCGCCCAGCGCCACCTTCGTCGCGCCGGCGACCGGCGTGCTCTCGTAGGTGCGCGAGAAGCGCTCGATCGCGAGCAGGCCGAGCGCGTTCGACGTCGTCGTCTGCCACGCGCCCTGACGTTGCAGCGCGAGCAGGCCGGCGGTCACGCGCGGCATTTCGTCCTTCCATGCCGGGTCGCCCGCGAACTCCAGCGCGAGACGCGCGGCGTTGGTCTCGTTGCTGGTCATCAGCCACCACAGATCGTCGTCGCGCGCGGTCGAGAACACGAGCTGCGTGCCCTGGTACGTCAGGCGCGCCCGCAGGATCTGCTCGACCTTCGCGCGTTTCTCGTCGCGTTGGGGGATGTCCTTCACGCGCGTGAGAATCGCGTGATAGTCGATCACCGCCGACGTCGGCCACTGGTTCGGCGCGATCTCGATCGAACCGAGCATGCGGCCCTGCGCGGCGCCGTAGCGCGACAGCGCCTCGATCGCGGCGAGCTTGCGCAGGTCGCGATCCTGGCGCGGCGCCCACGTGTTGCGCTCGAGGCGGCCGTCGACGAAGCGCGCGAGCCCGGCCTCGAGCTGCGTGCGCAGGTCTTCCGGCAGCGCGAAGCGCGGATCGAGGCGGCTTGCCTCGTCGGACACGACGAGCAGGTATGACGACAGCGTCGCGCTGCCGTGATGCGAATCGTCGGACGACGGCGGGAAATAGCTCGCGAGCCCGTCGCTGTCCAGATAGACGGGCATCCGTGCGATCAGCGCCTGCCATTGCGCGGGGTCGCGCAGGCCGATTGCGCGCGACGTCTGCTGTTCGAGGCAGCGGTACGGATAGCGCTCGAACCAGCGCCGCACGCCGGGCAGGCCGTCGGCGAGCTTCGACTGCAGCGACACGGCGATGCCGCCGCGCGGCAGCCCTTGCGCGTTGTTCGCGGCGCCGGCCGGGGAGGCCACCGGCACCGTCAGCGTGCCGTCGACCTGCGCGAGCGTCGCCTGCTGCACGGTCACCGGCAGCGCGGGCACGACCTTCTGCGCGACGGCCAGCGCGTCGGACGCGCGCTTGCCGCCTTGCTCGGCCGCCTCGATGCGCCAGTTCAGCGCACCGGCCGCATCGAGCGCCTGCTCGGGCACGGTGATCGTCCATGCGACCTCGGTCGCCGCATTCGCCGCCAGCGATACCGTTTGCGGCGCGACGTCGAGACCCGTCACGCGTGGCGTCACGACGACCTGCATCGCACGGTCGGTCGTGTTGCGCAGCGTGACCTGCGCGCGGAACGCGTCGCCTTCGCGCACGAGCGGCGGCAGGCCGGAGATCAATTGCAGATCCTGCGTGCTGCGGATCGACGTGCTGCCCGTGCCGAAACGGTCGGGGCCGACCGCCGCGATCGCGACGATCCGGAAGCGCGTGAGCGCATCGTTCAGCGGCACGTCGACGGTTGCGCTGCCGTTCGCATCGAGCGTCACGCGCGGGTTCCACAGCAGCAGCGTGTCGAATAGCTCGCGGGTCGGCGCGCTGCCGCCGCCGCCGCCGGCCGGCACCGCCTTGCGGCCGAAGTGGCGGCGGCCGACGATTTCCATCTGCGCGGTGGCTGTTTCGACGCCGTACGCGCGCCGGCGCAGCATCGCGTCGAGCAGGTCCCAACTGTTGTTCGGCATCAGTTCGAGCAGCGCTTCATCGACGGCCGCGACGGCGATCTGCGTGCCCGCCGGTGCCGGCTGGCCGTTCGGCAGCGTGACCTTCACGTGCGCCTGCGCCTTGCTGCGTACCGTGTAGCGGGTCGCGTCGGTCGTCACGGTCACGCCGAGGCGATGAACGCCCGTGCCGACCTTGATCTCGCCGAGGCCATAGCGGAACGCGGGCTTCGACAGGTCGACGAACGCGGTCGGCGCCTCATAGTGGCGGCCTTCGCGCCAGAACGCGCGCGCCCATTCGACCGGTGCCTTCCAGCCCCACGTGAAGAACGAGTACCACGGCACCTCGCGAATCCGCCCGCGCAGCGCGAGCACCGACACGTAGACGTTCGGCCCCCACGATTCGCCGACCTTCAGGTCCACGGTCGGGTTCTTGCCGTTCAGCTCGACGATGTGCGTCTCCATCACGCCGCCGCGCTCGACCGCGACCAGCGCGGTCGCGTAACGGAACGGCATGCGGACCTGGAAGCGGGCCGTTTCGCCCGGTTCGTACGACGTTTTTTCGGGGATCACGTCGATCCGGTCGGTATTGTCGCCGCCGAACCAGAGTTCGTCCTCGCGCGTGACCCATACCGACGTCGATGCATTCGACGTACGGCCGTCGCCGTCTTTCGCGACCGCGATCAGCTGCACGTTGCCGGCCTGTTCGAGCGTCGCGTCGCAGGCCATGCGGCCCTTGTCGTCGGTCTTGCCCGAGCACAGCACGCCGAGGTCGCGCGTGTCGCTCTTGTTGTCGTACGCATAGAAGCCGCCGACCATCCGCTTGCGCGACGACGTCGTGATGCGCGCGACGCCCTTGATCTCGATCGGCACCGACGCGCGCGGCTTGCCCTGCAGATCGACCGCCAGCGCCTGCACCGGCACGCGCTGGCCGACCGACACCCCGCGGCCGGCCTTGATGCCGGCCACCACCGCGGCCGGCCACAGGATCGTGTCGCCGCGGATCGTCTGCACTTCGCCGTTCGGGTCCGCGAACGTCGCCTCCAGCGCGATGCGCTTCGGTGCGTCGACGTCCGGCAGGCCCTTGAGCGTGACCGAGCCCGCGCCGTTGCAGTCGAGCGTCAGCGGCAGCTTGTCGGCGATCAGCTTCGTCGCGTCGGGATCGTTGCTCGACGCCGACGACGACGCGTTGTCGCCGTCCTGCGCATCGTCGTCGGCATTGCCGTCGCTCGTGTCCGGGCGATACGGCGTGAAGCTGAAATCCTCGAAACGATCCGCGAACGGCGGCGACGCCCACTTCATCAGCGCCGACACCTGCACGGGCAGGTTCGATGCGCCGCCGCCCGACACGTAGTCGATCTGCACCGCGAGCGGCGCTTCCTTGACCGCGACGAGCGGGCTCTTCTGCGCGTCGCGCGCGCCGATCGAGCCTTTCAGCACCGGCAGGCGGAACGCCTCGACGCGGAAGCTGCCGCTGTAGTAGGTGGCGGTCGGCGCATCGTCCGGGCCGCCTTCGAGTTCGACGCTGTATTCGCCGAGCTTCGCGGCGGCCGGCAGCGTGAACTGCGAATCCGCGCTGTGGTCGGCCGCCCACGTGAGCGGCAGCTTGTACGTCTGGCCCGTGCCGAGATGCCGGATCGTCACGCGCGTCGGGTATTGCGACGGGAACGCGAGGCTTTGCAGCGTCTCGGTGCGGATGAAATGCTTCATCGACACGGTTTCGCCGGCGCGCAGCAGCGTGCGATCGAACACCGTATGCGCGCGCACGGTCGGCGCGCTGTCGGTGTCGGTCGGCACGTTGAAGCGCCACGATTCGATCCCGCGGTTCCAGTCCGAGCTGACGAACGCCATGTCGGGGCCCGTCTTCGGATCGTCGACGCGCGCCGACACGAAGTAGTCGTCGAAACGCTGTTCCGACGAGCTGCACGCGCGCTTCGGCTCGAACGGCCCGTCGATCTTCAGCAGGCCCTGCGCGTCGGTCTTGCCGGCCGCGATTTCGTCGCCGTTGCAGTCCGACACGCGGATCTGCGCATTCGGCACCGGCTTGCCCTTGTCGAGCGTCGTGACCCACACGAGGTTGTTTTCGCGGCCCTGTTTCAGGTGCACGCCGAGGTTCGTGACGAGCACGGTGGTGCGCACGTACATGCTCGACGGTTTCGCGAGCAGCGAGCGGCCGAGCGCGGGCGACGCGAGTTCGAGCACGTAGAAGCCGGGCTTCTCGATCGGCACGCCGACCACTTCGAACGGGCGCAGCGCTTTCGGATCGGCTTTCGGCAGCGTCAGCACCTGCGCGCCGGGCTCGCCCGCGAGCAGCGACAGCGAGCGCACGTCGATGCGGCGGTTCTTCGGCGCGGGCTGCTTTTCGCCGGCCTCGAGCGGCACATAGACGGGGCGTTGCCCCTTGCGTTCCAGCAAGCCCGGAATCTGGCTGTCGATCGAGCCGGCCGTCATCGACCAGTTGTCGAAGCGATCGACGGTGCGCATCCATTCACGGATCGCGGTGTCGTTCTCGACCTTCAGGTTCGCGAATTGCGCGCCGCCCGCATTGAGGCCCGCGATATGCAGGTCGGCCTCGACGTTGCGCAGCGTGACGGGCACCAGCGCGGGCGTGCCGGGTTCGGCGAAGCGCTCGACGATCCCGAAGGTGCCCGACGAGAATTTCGCGAGCGGCGGCATCGGTGCGGTGCGCGTCGCGAGCGGAAACAGGTCGGCGTTGGACAGCGGCCGGTCGGTCACGTCGTGCAGGCCGGACGGCAGCTCGACGGTCAGGCCGGCCTGCGCGGGCAGCGGCGGATTGAACGTGACGGTCGTTACTTCCTCGCTGTGATCGTCGGCCGCGAAGGTCGGCGACAGCGTGCCGTCGGGGCCGCGCAGCTTGATCGCTTCGGCCTGCTTGCGCGCGATCGGCGCATTGAACGACAGCGTGAGCGGGCGCAGCGGCGTGCAGGGCGCTTTCGCGTTCTCGCGTTCGCACGAGAAGCTCGCGGCGAACGGGGCGCGCACGGTGAAATCGAAGCGCCGTTCGGTTTCGTTCGCGATGCCGCTCGGGCTCGCGACGCCCTTGCCGTACACGAGCTGCATCTTCGCGCTTGCCGGCAGCGCCTGCGCGCACGACAGCGTCAGCACGCGCGCCGCCTCTTTTTTCAACCCGAAATGGTCGAGCAGTGCGTTTCGCGTATCGTCGTCGGCCGCCGTGACGGGAATGCGGTTGCCGATGCCGGCCGCTTCGCACCAGATGTTCGCGACTGCCGAACGCGGCTCGGCCGGGCCGTTCAGCTTCATCACGAAGACCTGCCGCTCCTCGATCTCGCGCGAGCCGGGGCGTACCGACACCGGGAACGGGCCGCCCGTCTGGAACGTGAAGCGACGCGGGCCGCTGGCCGCATTGCCGGCGACCGAGCGCAGCGTGTCGTTGAGCGCGACCGAGCAGCGTACGCCCGGCGGCAGGTCGCTTTCGAAATCGTAAACCCAGGTCTTGTCGTCGAGCCAGTGGCCCGAGCCGCGCGCGGCCGTCGAATCGTTGCAGGTCACGCGCGCCGGACTCGGCGCGGAGGCCGAGCCGAACGCGACCATCGGTTCGTCGAACTTGACGACGCTCTGCCGGACTTCGGTGATCGTGCCTTGCGGCGACACGCTCACCGTGCGCGCCGCGCCCGCATGCAGCGACAGCGCCGCGGCGCCGCCGAGCGCCGCGACGGCGCCGATGCGCCAGAGCAGCCGGGTCGTGTGGTTGGTTGGGTTTGTTTCTTTGTTGTGCTTGTCGCGCTGCTTCATCGCTCGATTGCCCTCGGAGGGAAGCTTTCTGTTTGATTGCACGCGATTCTAACCGACCGCCATGCGCGCGCAGTGCGGCGTGCGGGTGCAGTGTGTGGTCGGCACGCGACACGGGTATGCGGGCAACGGATCTGTCGCGCCGACGACACAAAATTGCAGCGAAATCTCGATTGTCTCGGATGGCGGAACATTTAATCGACTATAAAAAGATTGTTTGATCCGGCTTGAGCGCGTACATTTCAGGTCCGCGCCAATGTTTGAGAAATATCAAGCGTGGTTTTCCCGAATCCGGTGTTCGAGAGAAGGAAACATGCACAACGACAACACCCCCAAATCGCGTCGTGACAACGACGCAGCCGCAACCGGCATCACGCGGCGTCAATGGCTGCAGGGCGCACTGGCGCTGACGGTGGCGGGCCTCACCGGCTCGCTGGCGTTGCGGGCCCTGGCCGACGATCCCGGCACCGCGCCGCTCGATACGTTCATGACGCTTTCCGAAGCATTGACCGGCAAGAAAGGGCTGAGCCGCGTCACCGGCGAGCGCTATCTGCAGGCATTGCAGAAGGGCTCGTTCAAGACGGCCGACAGCCTGCCGCAACTCGCCGGTGCGCTCGCATCCGGCTCGCTGAATCCCGACCAGGAATCGCTCGCATTGACGATTCTCGGCGCGTGGTATCTCGGCATCGTCGATAACGTCGTGATTACCTACGAAGAAGCATTAATGTTCAGCGTGGTGTCCGATACCCTCGTGATCCCGTCGTATTGCCCCAACAAACCCGGCTTCTGGGCCGAAAAACCGATCGAGAGGCAAGCCTGATGGCCGATACCGATACGCAAAAAGCCGACATCGTCGTCGTCGGATCGGGTGTCGCCGGCGCGATCGTCGCGCACCAGCTCGCGATGGCGGGCAAGTCCGTGATCCTGCTGGAAGCCGGCCCGCGCATGCCGCGCTGGGAAATCGTCGAGCGTTTTCGCAACCAGCCCGACAAGACCGATTTCATGGCGCCGTACCCGTCGAGCCCGTGGGCCCCGCATCCGGAATACGGCCCGCCGAACGACTACCTGATCCTGAAGGGCGAGCACAAGTTCAACTCGCAGTACATCCGCGCGGTGGGCGGTACGACGTGGCACTGGGCCGCGTCGGCGTGGCGCTTCATCCCGAACGACTTCAAGATGAAGACCGTGTACGGCGTCGGCCGCGACTGGCCGATCCAGTACGACGACCTCGAGCATTACTATCAGCGCGCCGAGGAAGAACTCGGCGTGTGGGGCCCGGGCCCCGAGGAAGATTTGTACTCGCCGCGCAAGCAGGCATACCCGATGCCGCCGCTGCCGTTGTCGTTCAACGAGCAGACCATCAAGAGCGCGCTCAACGGCTATGACCCGAAGTTCCACGTGGTGACCGAGCCGGTCGCACGCAACAGCCGCCCGTACGACGGCCGGCCGACTTGTTGCGGGAACAACAACTGCATGCCGATCTGCCCGATCGGTGCGATGTACAACGGCATCGTCCACGTCGAGAAGGCCGAGCAGGCCGGCGCCAAGCTGATCGACAGCGCGGTCGTCTACAAGCTCGAGACCGGGCCGGACAAGCGCATCGTCGCCGCGATCTACAAGGACAAGACGGGCGCCGACCATCGCGTCGAGGGCAAGTACTTCGTGCTCGCCGCGAACGGCATCGAGACGCCGAAGATCCTGCTGATGTCCGCGAACCGCGATTTCCCGAACGGCGTCGCGAACAGCTCCGACATGGTTGGCCGCAACCTGATGGACCATCCGGGCACCGGCGTGTCGTTCTACGCGAACGAGAAGCTGTGGCCGGGCCGCGGCCCGCAGGAGATGACGTCGCTGATCGGTTTCCGCGACGGCCCGTTCCGCGCGACCGAAGCCGCGAAGAAGATCCACCTGTCGAACATGTCGCGCATCAACCAGGAGACGCAGAAGATCTTCAAGGCCGGCAAGCTGATGAAGCCCGAGGAGCTCGACGCGCAGATCCGCGACCGTTCCGCGCGCTACGTGCAGTTCGACTGCTTCCACGAAATCCTGCCGCAACCCGAGAACCGCATCGTGCCGAGCAAGACGGCCACCGACGCGATCGGCATCCCGCGCCCCGAGATCACGTATGCGATCGACGACTACGTGAAGCGCGGCGCCGTGCACACGCGCGAGGTCTACGCGACGGCCGCGAAGGTGCTCGGCGGCACCGACGTTGTCTTCAACGACGAGTTCGCGCCGAACAACCACATCACGGGTTCGACGATCATGGGCGCGGATGCACGCGACTCGGTCGTCGACAAGGACTGCCGCACGTTCGACCATCCGAACCTGTTCATCTCGAGCAGCTCGACGATGCCGACCGTCGGTACGGTGAACGTGACGCTGACGATCGCGGCGCTCGCGCTGCGGATGTCGGACACGCTGAAGAAGGAAGTCTGACCGTGCGGAAATCTACTCTCACCTTCCTCGTCGCCGGCTGCCTCGCGCTGCCGGGCCTCGTGCGCGCGGCCGATTCCGCCGATCCGGCGCAGATCAAGCGCGGCGAATACCTCGCGGTCGCGGGCGACTGCATGGCCTGCCACACCGCGAAGGGCGGCAAGCCGTTCGCGGGCGGCCTCGGCATGCCGGTGCCGAAGCTCGGCACGATCTATACGAGCAACATCACGCCCGATCCCGATACGGGCATCGGCAAGTGGACGTTCGACGACTTCGAGCGCGCGGTGCGTCACGGCGTGTCGAAGAACGGCGACAACCTGTACCCCGCGATGCCGTACGTGTCGTACGCGAAGATCAACGACGACGACGTGCAGGCGCTGTACGCCTACTTCATGCATGGCGTCGAACCGGTCAAGCAGGCGCCGCCGAAGAACGAGATCCCTGCGCTGCTGAGCATGCGCTGGCCGCTGAAGATCTGGAACTGGCTGTTCCTGAAGGACGGCGTCTACCAGCCGAAGCCGGCGCAGAGCGCCGAGTGGAACCGCGGCGCGTATCTCGTGCAGGGCCTTGCGCACTGCAGCACGTGCCACACGCCGCGCGGCATCGCGATGCAGGAGAAGTCGCTCGACGAAACGGGCGGCAGCTTCCTGTCGGGCTCGGTGCTCGCGGGCTGGGACGGCTACAACATCACGTCCGACCCGAACGCGGGGATCGGCGGCTGGACGCAGCAGCAGCTCGTCCAGTACCTGCGCACCGGCAGCGTGCCGGGCCTTGCGCAGGCGGCCGGCCCGATGGCCGAGGCTGTCGAGCACAGCTTCTCGAAGATGACCGAAGCCGACATCGGCGCGATCGCGACGTACATCCGGACGGTGCCGGCCGTGGCCAATGGCGATGCGAAGCAGTCGCGCTCGTCGTGGGGCAAGCCGGCCGAGGACGGCCTGAAGCTGCGCGGCGTCGCGCTCGCGTCGTCGGGCATCGATCCGGCGCGGCTGTATCTCGGCAACTGCGCGACCTGCCACCAGATGCAAGGCAAGGGCACGCCGGACGGTTACTACCCGCCGCTGTTCCATAACTCGACGGTCGGCGCACCGAATCCGACCAACCTCGTGCAGGTGATCCTGAACGGCGTGCAGCGCAAGGCCGGCAGCGAGGACGTCGGGATGCCGGCATTCCGTCACGAGCTGTCGGATGCGCAGATCGCCGCGCTGACGAACTACGTGACCGGGCAGTTCGGCAATCCGGCCGCGAAGGTGACCGAGCAGGACGTCGCGAAGCTGCGCTGACGCGGCACGCGACGAAGCAGGGCGACAACACAAAAGAGGAGGAGCACAGCACATCGGGCGGGCCCCGATGCCGGTTGTTGCAGAGCGGGGCGGGCGGCGCGATTGGCCGCCCGCACCGGTTCACAGGCAATCCGGTGCGTGCGGTTGCGCGCGCATCGTTTTCGTTGATCACACCATGACACCGAATCAACCGTTTCTCGCGTCCCAGCGCGATGTGCTGCTGCTGTTGTCCCGAATCCTGCTCGTGATCCTGTTCGTGATGTTCGGCTGGAAGAAGATTGTCGACTTCTCCGGTACGATCGCGTTCATGGGCAGCGAGGGTGCGCCGGCCCCGATCATCTCGGCGGCGATCTCCGTCGTGATGGAACTGTTCGTCGGGATCGCGATCCTCGTCGGTTTCCAGACGCGACCGCTCGCGCTGCTGCTTGCGCTGTATACGATCGGCACCGGCATCATCGGCCACCACTACTGGACGATGACGGGCGGCGAGCAGATCAACAACATGATTCATTTCTACAAGAACATCGCGATCTCGGGCGGCTTGCTTGCGCTCTGCGCGGCCGGCCCCGGACGTTTTTCGATCGATCGCGGATAAGCAGACCCGAGGCGCGTGCATGGGGCGCGCGACGGACGGTCGAGATTTCGAGGGGGCATCATTTTGCGACTCAAATACTTCGCATGGCTGATTGCGGCCGCCACGCCGGCGGCTGCGTTTGCACAGACGAGCGTCACGCTGTATGGCCGGATCGACGGCGGCATCGAATACCTGAACCACATCGCGAAGCCGAACGGCGGCAGCGGAACGCGCTGGACCGCGGAAAGCGGTGACTGGGGCACCAGCATGTTCGGGCTGAAAGGCGTCGAGGATCTCGGCGGCGGGATGTCGACGGTCTTCAACCTGGAAACCGCGTTTCAGGTGATGAACGGCCAGACGGGCGGCGGGCGCATGTGGTCGCGGCGCGCATACGTCGGGTTGAAGAGCGACACGTGGGGCCAGCTGCAGGCCGGCCGCAACCTGTTCATCGACAGCGACGGCGTGTGGGAATTCGATCCGTTCGTCCAGCAGGCGTTTTCGTCGGCGTCGCTCGTACGCGGTCGCAACTGGCAGCAGAGCAGCAACAACATCGAATATCACAGCCCGGTGATCGGCGGCTTCGACGTGCAGGCGCAATACGCGTTCGGCAACCAGTCGCGCGGTTTCAATTACGGCGCTGCCGACGATTTCGGCCGCTCGGACGGGATCATGATCTCGTACCACTCACCGGTGCTCGACGTGCGCGGCATCTATGACGAGCTGCGCGACAACAACGGCAAGTTAAGCAATATCTTTACGGCGTCGCGCGAGTATTTCGTGGGTGCGAACGTGAAGGTGTCGAAGTTCAAGATTCAGGGCGCGTATACGCACTACCAGGCGCCGGATAGTCCGGCCGGTGTCGCCGATCGGGCGGATCACTACTGGCTTGGCGCGACCTATTCGGCGACGCCGCAGTGGGCCGTGACAGGTGGCGGGTATTACGTGAAGGTGGGTGATGGTGGCGGCGATGCGTCGCACGATCCGTCGGGCCACGCGATCATGTACGTGCTCGGCACCACGTACAACCTGTCGAAACGGACGTTCCTGTATGGCACGGTCGCGTATGCGCGAAACGGTGGAAATTCGAACTTCTCGCTACTCGCGACGCCGCGGGATGCGACGTCGGGGACGAGCCCGATAACGGGCGAGTCGCAGACGGGCGCGTATGTGGGGATGATGCATACGTTCTGAGTGCGGGCGGTTTGTGTTGGTGAAAAAGGCTCGGGTGATCGAACCCGAGCCTTTTGCGTTTACAGCGCTTGGAGGGCGCATAATTTGCACGAGCATTGCATTGCGGGGAGGCCGTGCCCGATGGCTTCACAGTTTTTGATGTTTATAGACTGAAAGCTCCAAGGTAAACGACGGTTATTCGATTTATCGCTATCTGGCTGGCCCGGCTACGGTGGGCACTGTCGTTACCGTTGCCGCATGCAGTGGCCCCACGGGCGGCGTGCCTGCGCCGCCTGCGGATATCGTTGTGCTCGAAAGCATGGCGTAAGTTGCATCCGAGTTGGATTTGATATGATGAATTCCGGCTCGATCCGGTGTGCGGCTTGAATCCTTTTATGCCGAAAGCCCCAGCAGTGGCCGGAAAATTCTGGGCCTTTTTCCTATTTCGATGAGATACCAATCTGCCGCCCGGCGCTTCCCGGCGGCCGTTTTTGTTACTACATGGTACGGGGTAGCCTGATGGTTTCCGATCTCCTGAACAAGGCACTGCGCACGCAATACGTGCAACACGGACGAATTGTCCGCCTCGATACGCCGCTTGGCGAAGACTGGTTGGTCCCGCTTTATGTCCGGGGGCGCGCGTGTCTTGGGCGAGACTTCGAATTCACGATCGATGCAACATCGACGCGGCTCGAAACAATTCCGGCGAAGGCGCTGATCCGGCAATCCGTGACGCTGTGGATCCGGCAAACGGATGGCAGCGAAATGCCGATTCACGGTTATGTGACGGCGTTCAGCCGCTTGGGCGGGGACGGAGCCAATACGTACTATCAACTCCGCTTCAATTCATTCCTCGCGCTGCTGCGCCTCGGCAGTGACCGACGCGACTGGATCGAGACGCCTGCGCAACAAACCGTGTCCGATGTGCTGGGAAAGTATCCGCAGGCGACCGGTAACTTTACTTGGCAACTGCGTCAATCGTTGCGCTCGTATTCTCAGCGGATGCAATGGGAATCCGACTGGAATTACGTCCACCGTACCTTTGAAGAACTCGGTCTTTTTCCGCGTTTCGATATCGCGCAGGACGGCAAGTCTCACAAGGTCGTCATCATGGACGATCTTTTCTCGGTTCCCGAGTTAAAGCAAAAGACCATTTTGTTTAGCCGCTCGGTACAAGACGAGGAATTCGATGGCCTGAGTGAGTGGATCGACTCGCAAGAAATTCAGTCGGCCGAACTCGATACGGGCACATTCGACTACAAGCGTCCGGACCTTTCGAAGCACGTCACGATGCCCGCGTTCGATCTTGACGATGTGCCGGGGCTGGGCGAGCAGTACGAATACACGGGGTCGCATACGTGGTCGGATCGCGACATGGGCGAGGCTCAGGCAAACGTTGTCACAGAAGAATGGCGCTCACGGGCGCAACGCTTCTACGGTGTGGGCGCATTGCGTTGTGCATGGCCTGGTCGCTATGGCCTGCTGACCGGGCACCCTGTGCACGATGCACAGTCGGAACAGGATCGCGAGATGGCGATTCTTTCCGTGAACTGGCTCATCCAGAACAACGTGCCGGGTCTTGAAAACCTGATGCGGTTTCGCAAGAGCGTGCGCGCAGAGGTCGAGCAAGCGCGTGCGAACGGTGCGGGTTCGGCGGTGCGCCACGACGACGGCGGTGTCGGATTCTTCCACGTCGAAATCGAAGCGCAACGGCGTCGCGTCGCGTTTCGCAGTCCGTTCGAACACAAGAAGCCCGTCATGCAGCTTCAGACCGGCATCGTCGGCGGGCCGGAGAACGAAGAAATCTATACCGACGCGATGCTCCGGGCGAAGGTTCGGCTGACATCCGATCGACTCAATGACGGCGACCAGAACGTCTCGGCGTGGATACGCGCGGCGATGCCCGACGCGGGCCACAAGCGTGGCGGCATGTTTCCGCTGCGCAAGAACGACGAAGTTTTGATCGGCTTCATCAACGGTGATTGCGATCGGCCCGTGATCTTGTCGAGAATGCACGGCGGCGAAAGCATGCCGGAATGGCACACGCATGGGCTGACCTCCGGCTTGCTGTCGCGCGAATACGGCGGTGATGGTTACAACCAGCTGATGATGGACGACGCCAGCGGGCAGAACCGCGTGCACTTGTACTCGACGAGTTATAGCTCTCATTTGCACCTGGGCTACCTGATCCAGCATTCGGGCAACACGCGCGGCGCGTTTATCGGACAGGGCTTCGATCTCAAGTCGTTGGGTTACGGTGCGGTGCGGGCCGAACAAGGGCTCTATGTGTCGACGCAACCCGTCGCGACCCAACCGCTGAGTGTGACGGCGGCGTCCGAACAGCTTACCCGCGCCGAAGCAATGCTGGCGACGACGTCGAAGGCGAGCCAGACGAATCGGGCGCAGAGTCAGCAAGACGGCCACGATGCACTGAAAACTTTCACGGACGCAACGCAGCACCCGGTGGCTGGCACGACCAAAGGCGGCCGCACGGCAGGCGGCGGCACGGGCAACGCGAACGGCTTCGGGAAGCCGATCATGCTGCTGTCGAGTCCGGAAGGCATTGCTGCATCGACGCAAGGGTCGGCGCATATCACGGCAAACAAGCAAACCAACGTGGTTGCCGGAGAGGACATCAACCTCGCAGCCGGACGGGCGTTACTCGCCAGTGTGTTGGAGCAAATCAGCCTGTTTGCGGAAAAACTCGGCGTCAAGATCTACGCGGCGAGCGGCCCGATAGACCTTCAGGCCCAGAACGATTCGATGAGTTTGGCCGCTTCGCAAGATGTGAAGATTACTGCGGGCAAGAAGATGTATCTGTCGGCCGATGAAATCTGGATCGGCGCCAACGGCTCGTATATCAAGCTGACGGCGAACATGATCGAGAATGCAACGTCGGGGCAGATTGTAGAAAAGTGCGCGAATTGGGAGAAAGCCGGTGCCGCAAGCGGTGCGCTGCAAAATCCGCTGAATTCGTCGCCGGTATCGACTGAGGGCGGGCGTTTTACCGTGTTCTCCGGTTGAACCGCGCGACCGGTACAGTCTAATCACAAAAAATCCTGAAACCGAATCCGAGTCGGGAATCATGAGCAAGACAACCCATAAAAAGAAGCACCATCCAGCGACCGCGCCGCAATCGGCCCCGAAACCAACGAAACCTGCGGATACCACGCTGAATTGGGCGTATCCGTTCACGCCCGTAGGTAAGGCCGACGCGACAGACCCGATGACGTATTTCCAGGCGCTGGCAAAATGTGAGAACGGCTTTTATCCGATGGGCGTCAGCGGAATGTGGCATGGGGGCGTGCACTTCGCCGAAGGCAGCGCGGAGATGTTGAAGCAGGACAGCGGTGTGCGCGCGATTGCGGACGGCAAGATTGTTGCATACAGGCTGAACACGAAATACGAGGAAACGACGTATCCGAACAACCTCGGTCTGGCGCACTACTCGACCGGCTTTGTGCTGATTCGGCATGAGCTGAAATTGCCGCCGAAACCGGCACCGACGGAACCTGCGAAACCGACTTCGGCACCCGCGTCGGCTCCCGCACCAGCATCGACGAACGCTGCACCTCCTACACCCGCTCCAGCCAATAATGCGCCGTCCAACACCAAACCGGCGAACGACAAATCCCTCGTGTTTTTCAGCCTGTACATGCACACGATGGATTGGGCGACCTATCAGAAGGCGATTGAGCAGGCCAAGGCGAACCCGAAACCCGATCCGGCGCTTCCAACGCCGATGTCATACTGGGAAGGCGACCGCTATTATCGAGTCGGCGACAAGGCGAAGGACCCACAATCGGTGCCGAAGCCGAAGGCACCTGTCCAGCCTCCCGCTACGCGAGCGGATTCGGCCGACGATCTGCCCATCAACAATACCAGCCAGAACGAGCCGATACCGACCGATAGCGATCAAGATGTCGCCCTACTGGCTCCGCAGATGGGATTGCGCATTCGCGAATTGCCAAACGGAAAGAGCAAGATTCTCGGGATATTACCGACCGGGGCCGAAGTGATTGCCGGTGAAGGCGATCCCGCACACACGGATTGGATCAAGATCAGGGCCATCAAATCGGGCACGGTTTTGTCTGCCGAAGTGGGTAAGCCGGTATCCCCCCAAGCGCCTTGGGGCTACGTGTTCAAAGGAGAACTGGATGCCGTTGTCGATCCGAAGCCGCTCGATACGGTCGTTATCCTGAAGGAGCCGCAGCGCATCAAGGCAGGCGAAGTCGTCGCGCATGTCGGCCAGTATCAATGGCCCAGGAAGGCAAGTCCGATACCGCCGAAGCCGAACTACCCGATGCTGCATCTCGAAGTGTTCGCTGGCGCGGATTTCAAGGATTTCATGAACCAAAGCCGCGCGCGTGCCAAAGAACTGAACGATAAAAGCAAACCGCTTCTGGAAATCGAGCAGGGCGCCAAGCTGGTCAGCGAAATTCCCGCGCCTGATCAGCAACTGACGCAGGCCGGATTGAAGCTCGTGCCGATAGGCGACGTGAAAGGTTCACGTTGGGTCAAGGTGCAGCCGAAGAGCGTGACGAATGTGCCTGCGAAAGGCAAGCAGAAGGCGACGCAGAGCCTCAAGGACGTCGGGAAGCCGATGTGGGTAGAAAGCAGTCTCGCCAATACAATCAGCACGGCGAATGTGTCGGGGTGGCAGAACTTTCCCCTGGACGTTTCCAAGGCCGCAGGGCCCGGCGCAGACTTTCGGCGTGTGCTTCGTCGCGCTGAACTCAACAAGCTTGGCGCGGATAACATCGCAATTGATGATAAGGGCCATCATTGGTGGAATATCACGATCGGCTCGAACGATGGGTCCTCACGGCAAGGATGGGTGTGTGAAACCGACCATCCCCACGTACAGTTCCGGAGTTCATGGGAATGGCCGGGTTTCGAATTGGTCGACAACGGCAGCGTCAGCCCTTCTGACATGTTCAAACGCCATATACATACGACCGAGCAATATCTGGCGGATGAGGACGGTACGGAGTTTATGGAAACGGCAGCGAAGGTCAACGCTGGCGAACTCATCACGAAACTTGAAAAGGCGATCGATACGAACCACGACGGGAAGGTGTCGGCACAAGAACTGAAGCATGCACTGGAAACGCCGTGGATGGCCGAAGCGGTTTCGCATTTGGTGGTGCGCAATGAAACCGAATGGGGCGGCGGTCTCGGCAAGTGGGAAGAACTTAACCCGCTCATGCAGAAGCAGACCGAGATGTGGAAGACGGAACTTGACCGGCTCGCGAAGCTTCAATGGTGGGAGCAGATCAAGGGGGTTGACGGTTTCCCCACAGATCTTTCGCCTTGGCACTTCCATCCGATTGGGTTGATCGGGAATTTTGCGGACACAGACTGCTGCGCAATTACGGTCGAGCTATTGGAAAAGGTTTATGAAAAATCGGGAGACTGGTTTACGGGGAAAGGCGGATCAAGGACCTTTGTGCAGGAGTTTCCGGAAAAATACCCGGATATATATAAATACGACAAATATAAATTCGTCTCGCTGCTCAATGCTAAATTGAAGGAGTATGGCATTGTCGGGTGTTATCATAAAGCCCATTTTCTCGCGCAATGTTTCCACGAGTCGGCTAGGTTCGAGACAACAATAGAGTTCGCCTCCGGTGAGGGATATAACCCTGGAGTGCATCCGGATGCTATTAAGAATGGAAATACTACTCTCGGAGATGGGCCGAAATATAAGGGAAAGGGAATACTTCAGCTGACGTGGAAAAATAACTATGCAGCATACTCCGCACACAGGGGAATCGATTTTGTGGCCAATCCTGAGCTTATTGCTACCGATATGGAAAACGCCATCGATGCATCTTGCTGGTATTGGCGGCACAAAGGAACGCTTTCGGAAAAGTATGAGGCCAAGGGTGATATAAATATTATCGTAGATCATGAGAAAAATAATGTTAGATTAATTACGTTGGCCGTCAATGGTGGGCATAATGGATTGCCTGAACGTCAGGAACTTTTTGATCGAATCAAGAAAGAGTGGAGGTTGACTTGATAATTTGGAAAAGAGATGCGTTGCTCAAATTTGGCTTGATTTCCGCGATTGCAATGACCGCATTATCAGTTGCTTCTGCTGAGATTGCCAATGGGCTCTCAATAAATAAAGCAGGGGAAATCCATGATTGCAGCGGTTTGTCAGCATGCAAAGGCATTGAGCCGACTGGCGATCTAAAAAAGGCTATTGATGAGGGTTACGAGAATTTAGCTGTTGTTGATATTTATAAGGACGGAAATAAGGAGATTGCTGCTACGAGTGGTGGGAGCGATGGTTGTTCGAAATTTTTCTCATATGACCGTGCGTCACACAGATTTTCCGCTTTGAGGTTTTCGGATCGAGATATATGTAATTTCCGAGTCGAGGGCGATAGCTTGATTAGTTCGTATCGGCTTGATGCGAAGCAATATGAGGATATCTATAAGCTTAAAAATGGAAGGTATCAAATCGCAATAACTGATGCATGTATTGGATGCGATGAAGTTTCCCGTTCGGTGTACGCAGATGGGAAAATTTCTGAAAAAATAATCGTTACAAATCAACGGGACTATGCGAGGCGCACGCCGATAACTACGCTGGTTGTAGCGGATAAGGCAAGATTATACGATGATCATTCAGATTCTTCTTCGGCAAAAATGTATTTGCTGAAGGGTGATAAGGTTCAGTTGGCAGATTTTAATAGTGAAGACGGCCTTTGGTATCTCGTTAAATATTTTACGAAGCGGCATGGCACTATCCTCAAATGGATCAAGTGCGAAGACTTGGCTATATGCAAGTAGGTCAGGAATCTAAAATGGATGGGGTGATATAGATGGTAGTAAAAGGGGGGTATGGGTGATTAATCTGATTGGATCGGGGAAGGATGCTTGTTAAGCGAGCATTTGAACAACTTAATTTAAGAAGATGGCTTTATGCGGCAAAAATGCCGCCTGTGCTCTCGAGGCAATGAAGCTGCTGATGGTATGAGTCGAAATTGGCAAAGAATGCATTGCTTGGGGATGGAGTATATACCCCGGGGAAAGGTGTGAATTTGTATACGAATATTTTGTTGTCTTTGTCACTGATTTTTGCTTCGACGTTCTCGTTTGCAAAAGAATGTTCAAAGTCTGCTCCATGTGAATTTTACGTCAACGGGAAATGGGATTTAATGCATCGGTCTGACGGAAATGTCAGTCAGAATGGAAGGAGAATTAATGGTCCATCCATGCGGGGTGTGTATGTTATGTTGCGAGGTAGCCAATACTACCTCGTAAAAGAAAGCGGGACTAACGATAAATCATTCATGGTCGTCAACATTCTAAAATCAGGTGATCGAGTTTTATTTGATCGGGTGATTTATTTTTCGATTGCGATGCAAGCATCCTCGCGGAGGGGATACAATGTTTGGTCGGGCGACGAGCTTGCACTGAAGGTCCCACAGGGATTGTCGAAATTCTCATGGGACTTGGCATCGCAGTGGCGGAATAATTTTGAACCGAGAGAGGCGTCTTCTCGAAAGATCATAATCCAAGATGATTTCCGATCGGTTGAATCATCTGTTCATGACATCAATGGTAAAATAATTGGGCGCCGTACTTATATCTACCCTACTCAACTTGATGTAACTCCTGAGAGCCTTGCTTGCTTCGAATCTTGCCCGACAAGTCGGGCAAGTTTTTCGGCGCAGCGCGCGGAGGCATTGGGAAATATCCAATCGAACTATCCATTATAAATGAAAGCTCATTGATTATATCGATGCCAGAGTAAGTCAGAAAGATATATTTGTCTGATCGCTAGCGGGTGTCATGGTTGAATATCTAGATGATGCGCGCTTGGCTATATGCAAGTAACTTAGATGCTTTAATTGAGTGGGTGATGTGGGTGGCAGCCAGTTGGGGGAATTCGAGTGATTAATTTGATTAGAATTGGCGATGCTACCGACCACGGCGGCAAAGTCGAAACGGGCTCATCGACCATGAAATTCGATGGCCGCTACGTTGCGCGCAAAGGCGACCGGGTGTCGTGTCCACAGCATCCCGACGTATCGCCGAACATCATCGAGGAAGGCGACGAATCGATGAAGGACGACGGTATTCCGATAGCGCGACACGGCCATCGCGCTACATGCGGTTGTCACCTGATTTCGAGTCTTGTGTAACGCTACAACAGCGGCGCGAGGCCCGGCCGCATCGGGCAACGAACGATCAGGGAGCCGTCGTTCTTCGACAGCACGACAAGCTGCGTAAAGCTGTTGGCGGGCGCATACCGTGACAGGTAAAGGTCGAGTTGAAGGATCAACGCGCCGATGCTGTTTTCAATGAACGCGCTCTCATCCGCGGCCATCACGATCTCGAAGCCTCTCACAAGGGCCGAATGTGGCTTGACCGCCAGTAGTCGCTCAGCAACGTTTCTCTTGACGAACGAAATCGCCCCGACGTGTTCGGCTCGTCGGTCGCTTGGCGCAAGCTGGCGCATGAGCTTCACGAAATCAGGCCACCCCTCACGTGTCAACTGCGTCACGTTGGCCGTCGTCAGCGCGAGCACGCGCCACTGCGCTTCCGACTCACGGGACGCGCTATAAGTCAGGGTCGGCTGTTTCAGCAGCGTAATCCTGCAAGGAACCTGATCGTTTTCGTTTTTCAGATCACCCGTTAGGGAGCCGATCCGCATCCGCGAAGGCCAATCGCGATTCGTGCAGGTGAGGTCGGCACTCAATTGCAGCGGCGTTTTCGCCACCGCTGTCCCGTCCGCGCGTAGCAGTACGAGCGACGTTTCACGTCCGGGATGATGGACTGCCGCGTAGGGATCGTGGCGCGTGATCCAGAACCGTTCGCCGGCCCCGACGCCCCACGCATTCAGCGGCGGAATAGCGCTCCCGTCTGACGGATCGCGAACCGCATCAACCGAATAAATACCGCGTATGTCTGGTCGGCTCGGCTTCGGCACGACGGGATAATCGGCAACGATTTCGCCGCGCGACGACTTGACGCCCATATGCTTGAACAGGTTCACGATTGGCGTACAGAACAATCCGATGTTGTCCGCCGATAGCGGGGTGAGCGCTTGCGCGATGCGCGAATCGGCGTGCACGCCGCCAATCGCCAAGTGCAGTGTTACGCGGCGCGCGCGGTTCATTTGGACGGGTTCAAGGCATCGGCGTAAATGAATGTCGACAAAATCGAACTTGTCCGGAAATCCGACGTATTCGAGCAGCGGTTGAATGAGCGGTGAGGTTCGGGGCGGTGGCAGCAACATATCGTCCGGGCCAAGCCCGACTGGAGTGACCGGTATCCCCGCAATTGGCATCCATCGTCCGCTGTCGTCCGCTTCGACATATGCGCCACGGACGCGCAGCAGGATCGTATCCAGCAGCGCCACGACTGTCTGGCGTTCTCCGGAGAAGTGGACGCGCAGCGCGTCGGGCGAAACCGCTCCGAGCGGCGCGGTGGCGTCCGTCGACTCAATCGTGATGGAAATGAAGCTCGTTGTGTTCGGCGGCAATGCGACTTGTGCCGGTGCGACGGTGCTGCGCGAGAATCGAGCGTTTGCGATGTGGAGCGGCGCAAGCGTTACGTCATAAGCGGTTCGAAAGCGAACTTCTCCACCGCGCGACGTGAGTTCCATGCCACGCGGCAAGACGACCGGCTTGCCCGGTAATTCCTTGATCGGATCGAAGCAAGCGATCGAACATGCAGGGAACGGTCGCAAATAGTGCGGGTGCAAGACATGAAGCAGCGCTTCGGTGAACTTCGGTGCGCCGTCGTCCAGGTTGGCCCGGATTTCGGCTGCAATCAACGCGAACGCCTGCATCATCCGCTGGACGTGTGGGTCGTCCGTCTGTCCGCCTGTAATGCCCAGGCGGGCGGCAGTTCGCGGATACTCGTTGGAGAAGGTTGCGAGCTGATCCTCCAGCTTCGCCAGTTCCTGTTCATAGTAGCTGCGCAGCTTGTCGTGCATATCCAACGCGTAAGGTCTCTGCGGTTCACGACGTGCGTCGTATTATCTGGTGGTCATCGTGGCCGAATCTTCATCTGCCGAGTTCTCCACGGCCCAATGGTCCAACGCCAAAATGTGGCGTCTGATGAGATTACGGAAACTGTGGCGCGGCAGGAAGAGTTGCTTACGTTCGCATACGGTGACCGTACGCAACCAGATAACTCACGAAGTGCCTCGATCTCTATTGCTGGCCTGCTGGCAGCGCCGTCAGTGTTCGCGTCGGCGCCTGTCGATGGGAGGAGGTAGAGCCGGAAAGCCAGGAGCAGGCTGCAAAACGTTCACGAGTTTTTCTGACCTCGGCTATTGACCATAGATAAATAATAAGCGTTCCATATTAATTGATTACTTTTCGGAATTGGGCTGTGCGATCTCGACGTGAATATGTTTCGAAATGTGAAATTCGACAGGATACGGCTCATCGGGATGAAGTCAGGGCGGAGCCCCCGCACTGGTAAAGATCAGCGGGTTGATGCCGACAAGTGCGCTTCCCTTCGTATCACCGCGTCGCGCGAGTACTTTGCCGGCGCGACCTACGCGGCCACGCTGTAGTGGGCTGTGACGGGCGGCGGACTACGTGAAGGTGGGCGATGGCGGCGGCGACGCGTCGCACGATCCGTCGGGCCACGCGATGATGTACGTGCTCGGCACCACGTACGACCTGTCGAAGCGCACGTTCCTGCACGGTACGGTTGCGTACGTGCGCAACGACGGCGACTCGAACTTCTCGCTGCTCGTGACGCCGTGCGACGCAACGTCGAGCACGAGCCCGATGACGGGCGAGCCGCAGATGGGTGCGTATGTGGGGATGATGCATACATTCTGAGCGGAGGTTGCGCGTGCAAGGCACGGGGGAGGGTGGCCTATGCCTCGTTGCGTTTACCGGGCTTACGACGTTCATTGCGGGCACATATTGATGTCGGTGTTCCGTATGCGTCGCGCCAGCGGCCGTTATATGACTGCTGTGTGTCCTTTGTCGTCTCACCACCGGCGCTTAGTTGGTGGTGGGTGTTGCGTTGCCGAAAGTATGCGCGTGATGGATTCACACTCTTTGACATTTATGGGCTGAACACTCTGCGGTAAAGATCGGTTAAGTGATTCGTCGTCATCTGGCTGAAGTGCATGCACCGTGGAGGGAATTTGAGGGATGTATCGTGGCCCCGTCGAGAGCGGGAAAACGATGATCGTTGTGCATGAATTCGACAGCGTCTATCGCGGCACGAGCGGTGCAACGTATGATCGGCCATCTTGATCAATCTGCTTGCACGATCTTATGGACTCGGTGCCGCTCGATCCGTTCGCCGTTTATCGCATGGACAACGTGGAGGTTCCTCGCCTTGTGACACAAACGACCAACAATGGCGAAGTCACGCGCTGCTATCTATCCGATTTCGACGCGCTGATAGAAATTCTCCATCTTTTTTAGGAAACCGCAGAAACGTATCTTACTGGGCGGCTAACTGCAAAGAGATTTGCAACGAATTTGAGAATTAAAACTGATGTATGGCGAAAAGTCGTAATGCCTGGAAGGGTGGGGAAGTTGCTCTCAAGGTTTTTTTTGCTTTCATTTGAAGGCCGCCGTGACATGTGGCTGCACACTCGTGAGTCGTTCCTCGAATATTTCCTTGTATTAGCCTGGTATCATAATACTTGGTGGAATATATCGATACTCCCCAAGAACTATGCACGCCGTTCTCCATCATTGAATTTGACATGAAGACAATGCTTATCCTCAGAATGCTGGTCCGTACCGCACTTCTACCGGCTTCTTTTTGGATTGCCAGTGCGGCACACGCCGCTTCATTTAATTGCAACTTGGCTAAACAACCGGCGGAGCAAACGATATGTGCGGTTCCCGAGTTGTCGAAACTCGACGACCAGCTAGCGATTGCGTGGTCGCTCGCACCTGGACGCTTGGCGAATGGCAACTCCGGTCTCAACTTTTTGAAGGAGTATCAGCGTGGCTGGCGATTGCAACGAGATGCCTGCGGAAAAGACGTCGGCTGCCTGAGAACCAGTTATCTGCGGCGATTGCAGCAGCTTTCTCAGCCCGCACCCGATACCGTGCTCGACATCAACGACTTCCATTGGTCACAAACCTGGACTCTTATTGAGATTGCGTCCAAACCGCTCCCGCACAACCTTGGTGGAATGATCAAGATATCTGGTAACCCGTATGCCAATGCGGCACAGTTGACGTTCAACGCCTTATCATGGAATGGCGAAAACAGCGGAAGGGAATACACGGCCGATGCTGTCGTACGGGCCGACGGCAAGGCATTCCACGTTGGCTCCGACGGCTGCCAGCTCGATTTCGCCATTCATGGCGCACGGCTGGAGGTCGAGCAGCGCGGTCAATGCGGGAAAGTGCTCGGCCACGGCAGCGACGTCGATTTTCAAGGCACGTATATCGACGAGGAACATGCTCCGAAGAGGGGATTCGTATTTGAATAACCGTCTGAACAGGACGTCGAACGTGGCGCAACCGCTATTGGGTCATATCACGTATGGCGCGCCGCCAAGGCTGTGGCAGGCACGGACCGAACGGCGCTCTCGACGAAGGTCGTGTCAGTTCGCAACGCATCATCGTGCATCGGAGCGATGCGCGATGATGCTATCGACAAGATACGCACGCGTGGTTTTCAGCCTGACTCGAGAGCAGCACACCCTCGATCGTCGTTAGCATCACAGACGGCCTGCCAAGCGTTACATTATGACGCGCCGAGATGCGTTCGGCCGGCGGCGGGCGTGTCCACGCGGGTGCGCGCAGCGTCAAGCGCGCGCTGCGCACCCGGCATCCTCCGCCGCTCAATCCAGCGCCTTCCCGGCCTTCTCGTCCATGCAACGAATCGCGAGCAGCGTGAACACGCCACACCCGATCGCATACCAAGCCGGTGCATTCGGATTCCCGGTCGCCGCGATCAGCCACGTGACGAAGAACTGCGCGAAGCCGCCGAAGATCGCGACGCCAACGCTGTACACCAGCGCACCGCCCGTCGCACGCACCGCCCGCGGAAACAACTCGCCGAGCATGGCCCCCGTCGCACCGATGTTGATCGCATGCACGATCGACAGCGCGGCGATGATCGACAGCAGCGACACGGCGCCCGGCCAGCGGTTCAGCGCGATGAACGCCGGGTAGATCGAGGCCATCAACACGATGCGCGTCCACCAGACGATCCGGTTGCGCCCGTACACGTCGGACAGGTGGCCGCCGATCGGCGTCACAAGCATCAGGATCGCGCCGGCGACGCAGCCGGCCGTCATCGACAGCCACGTCGGCAGGTGCAGCACCTGCACGCCGTAGATCGCCATGTAGAACACGATGATGTAGTGGATCGACGTGCCGCCGATCGTCACGCCGAGGCCCGCGAACACGGCCTTGCCGTGATGGCGCAGCACGTCGGCGAGCGGCAGCGACGCAACCGGTTCGTCGTGCGCGGCGGCGGGCGAGGGCGCCGCCGCCGGGACTTCCTCGACGGTGCGGCGCAGCCAGTAGCCGAGCGGCACGAACAGCGTGCCGATGATGAACGGCACACGCCAGCCCCAGCTTTCGAGTTGCGCAGCGCTCAGCGTCGACGTCAGCGCGACGCCGGTGAGCGCGCCCGCGAGCGCGGCGAGCCCCTGGCTCGAGAACTGGAACGACGCATAGAAACCGCGCCGATGCTGCGGCGCCTGTTCGAGCAGCAACGTCGTCGATGCGCCGACTTCGCCGCCCGACGCAAACCCTTGCAGCAGCCGCGCGAGCACGAGCAGCAGCGGCGCGGCGATGCCGATCTGCGCGAAGGTCGGCGCGACCGCGATCGTCGCGGTGCCGAGCGCCATCAGCAGCAGCGTGACGATCATCGCCTTCTTGCGGCCGGCGCGGTCCGCATACATGCCGATCACGAGCCCGCCGAGCGGACGCGTGACGAAGCCGACACCGAAGCTCGCAACCGCGAGCATCAGTTGCCCGAACGACGAATGCACGGGAAAGAACAGCTTGCCGATGAGGATCGCGAAGAAGCTGTAGACCGTGAAGTCGTAGAACTCGAGCGCGTTGCCGACGGCGGCGGCCGCGATCAGCCGGCGTTTCTTCGCGGCGGCGCGGGCATCGACCGGCGTGCCGGCGAACGGAAGGGCGGACGTTTCCATGGGGTTCCCCCGGGTAAGCACGAAACTGCGTGGTGAAGGGCCGTCAGGCCGCGAGCCAGGCTTCGGCGACGCGGACCCAGTAGCTCGCGCCGATCGCGAGGATGTCGTCGTTGAAGTCGTAGCCGGGGTTGTGCACCATGCAGCCGCCCTTGCTGCCGATCCCGTTGCCGATGAACGCGTAGCAGCCGGGGCGCGCCTCGAGCATGAACGCGAAATCCTCGCTGCCCATCAGCGGCGCGGCTTCGGTTTCGACGCGTTCCGCGCCGAGCATCTGGCGCGCGATGTCGGCCGCGAACGCGGTCGGTTCCGCGTGATTGACGAGCACCGGATAGCCGTAGTCGTAATCGACCTCGGCGGTGACGCCGAAGCTCTCCGCCTGGCCCTTCGCGAGCGCTTCGATGCGGCGCGCGAGCAGCGCGCGCACGTCGGCGTTCAGCGCGCGCACCGACAGTTTCATCACGACGGTTTCGGGAATGATGTTGAACGTCTCGCCGGCCTGCACGCTGCCGACGGTGATCACGGCCGCATGCTGCGCATCGACCTCGCGCGCGACGATCGTCTGCAGTGCGACCATGATGCTGCCCGCGGCCGACATCGGATCGCGCGCGAAATGCGGCATCGCGCCGTGGCCGCCGACGCCGCGCAGCGTGATCGTCACGCGGTCGGCCGACGCCATCGCGGCGCCGGTGCGGAACGCCATGTCGCCTGCCGCGCGGCCCGGCATGTTGTGGATCGCGAAGATCGCGTCGCACGGGAAACGGTCGAACAGGCCGTCGTCCATCATCGCCTTCGCGCCGCCGAAGTTTTCCTCGGCCGGCTGGAAGATCAGGTTCAGCGTGCCGGAGAACCGGCGCGTGGCCGCGAGGTGGCGCGCCGCGCACAGCAGCATCGCGGTGTGGCCGTCGTGGCCGCATGCATGCATCCTGTTCGCATGGCGGCTTGCGTACGGCAGGCCGGTGGTTTCCGCGAGCGGCAGCGCGTCCATGTCGGCGCGCAGGCCGACGGTGCGCGCGCCTTGCCCTTCGCGCAGCACGCCCACCACCCCCGTCTTGCCGATGCCACGATGCACGTCGTAGCCCCAGCCGGCCAGCAGTTCGGCGACGAGGTCGCTCGTGAGCGTCTCTTCGAATGCAAGCTCGGGGTGGGCGTGGATGCGGCGGCGCACCTCGACGAGCTCGGGGGCGATCGCGGCGATGCGGGGGATGACGGGGTTCACGGCTTGCAGCATGGTCTCTCCAGTGGGGCTGGTGGGGCGTTTGACGCGCATGTGACGACCAAGCATATAAATTTCTTTTGCGTACCAGAAGCTGCTAAATTGCTTTGGTGCACACCGTCGGTTGCCGCTCGGGAATACCCTGAACCACTGCACGGCGCGGCGCAGAGAGTTTCCACGGATCACGCATTGCCCCATGAAATACCATCAGCTGAAAGCGTTCGTCACCGCCGCGGAGGAAGGGAGCATTCGCGCGGCCGCGCGGCGCCTGAACGTATCGCCGGCCGCGCTGACGAAGGCGGTCAAGGAGCTGGAGATCGCGCTCGGCGTATCGCTCGTCGTACGCACCGCGCGCGGCGTGCAACTCACCGCGTTCGGCCAGCAACTGCAGGTGCGCGCGCGGCTGATCGTCGCCGAAATGCAGCGCGCCCGCGACGACATCGAGCAGGCGCAGGGCGCGATGACGGGCTCCGTCGCGGCGGCGATCACGCCGGCGGCGGCGGTGACGATCCTGCCCGACGCGTTTCGTGCGTTCCGGCGTCGCTTTCCGGTCGCGCGCGTCAATCTGATCGAAGGATTTCCGGGCGTCGCGCTGCCGCGCCTGCACGACGGTTCGCTCGATTTCGCGGTGGCCGTCGTCGTGCCGGAGCTGCTGGCGGCCGAGTTCGATCATGCGGAGCTTTACGCGAGCCGCTCGCTGATCGTCGCCCGCAAAGGGCATCCGCTCGCGTCGGCCACCTCGCTCGCCGATCTCGTCGAGGCCGACTGGCTGATGAATCCGTCGCCGGAAAGCTCCACGCAGGTGCTGTTCAACTCGTTCGTCGCGTATGGGCTGCCGGTGCCGGCGCGTGTCGTCGAATGCCCGAGCTTCGGTCTCGCGCACAGCCTGATGACCGGGTGCGACCTGATCGCGTCGATGCCCGAGCAACTGCTGCAAGGCGAGTGGGCGCGCGATCAGCTCGCGGTGTTGCCGATCCGCGAGCGCTTGCCGGGCGTATCGGTGCAAGTCGTCACGCGCCGCGACAGCCCGCTGACGCCGGCCGCGGCGATGCTGCTCGATTGCCTGCGCGATTCCGCGCGACGCAAGGGATTAAGGTGAGCATGCGCCCCGCGTGGATCACGTAGTGATCCTGACGACCACGAGGCTGGCATGGGCCGGCCGCGGGCCATTCGGGCGCGCCTTGCGCGAGCCGGTATCATAGCGGCCGGCCCGCCGCTCCGGCCGGCCTCCAACCACACCGCCATCCGGCATCCAGCAATCAGAGGCATCCCATGACCAGTGCAACCCAATTCGACAACGTATCGGTCGTCAAGCGCGCGAACGTCTATTTCGACGGCAAGTGCGTGTCGCATACCGTGCTCTTCCCGGACGGCACGCGCAAGACGCTCGGCGTGATTCTGCCGTGCGCGCTCAACTTCGGCACGGATGCGCCCGAATTGATGGAAGTGCAGGCCGGCAAGTGCCGCGTGAAGCTCGACGGCAGCAGCGAATGGCAGACCTACGGCGCCGGCGAATCGTTCTCGGTGCCGGGCAAGAGCCGCTTCGACATCGAAGTGCTCGAGACGCTCGATTACGTTTGCAGCTACCTGTAACGCGCTTCGCGCGCTGCAAAGAAAAAGCCCCGCCGAAGCGGGGCTGGTCGCAAGCGGACGGCGCAAGGCCATCCGAAGCGCCTGTTCTCGTTACATCGTTACAGGCAGGCGTTGATGTCGCCGGCGGACGCTGCATCGCCGCGCATGCCGACCCACGTTTTCGCACCCGGCTTCCACGAAGGGCGAACCATCGCGGCGGCGCCGTTCGGCGGCTGCTGGCCCGGTGCGTACACGTCGGTCGCGAGGCCATTGGCCAGCACGTTCTGCGAGATCACCTGTTGTTGCGACTTGTCGGCCCAGGTCTTGGCGATGCACGCGGAGACTTCCGGGGCGTCTTTCTGGCTTTGTCCCACGTTCTGCACGGCAGGTGCGGCGGCATGAGCAGAAATTGCCACGGTCAATGCGATGAGCGGTAAGTATTTCACGTTCACGTTATCTCCCTCGAGTCGTGATTGATTGAGTGGGATGCGCAGCAATGCTGCGTGCAAGTGAGATTCCATCCTGCAAGCACGGTTCCGACCATTCCGAAACAAGTTGTTAACGCGCTTGCCAAATGGCGGCTCGGATGCTGCGCCCGTTGCTGCGGCGCGGCATGCGTCGTGTACGGCTCGACGTCATGCATGGCCGGGTCCCGCGCGCTGCCCGATCGTGGTGTGGTGAAGTGACGGCCGCGGCATGCGGGATGTCGATGCATCCCGCGCCGCGACTCTTTATCTGATGACGAAGTGGAATGGCTGATGGATGGCCCCGTCGCATGAGTACCATGATGACAAACTTTCGTCTGCCGCATTGTTAACCAACTTTAAACGGCGGAAGACGACGGGGACACGATGCGCGGCCGGGCGAACGCCGCGCATGCGGGCCGTATCAGCCGGCCTTGCGCGAGCCGACGTCGCGCAGGTTGACCGGGACGAGCGGACGGAAACGCTCGCGCTTCTGTTCGTCGTCGAAGTGCTGGAGCGCCGGCTTGATCAGGTCGCTGCGAGACACGATGCCCATGATGCGCAGCGATTGCTCGTCGGCAACCACCGGCAGGCGTTCGAGGCCGAGCATCGCGCGGCGCGACGCGACGACGCGGCACGTTTCGTGCGCCAGCGCGACGGCCGGTGCGCGGTTGGCGAACGCGTCCGAGATCGGCGTATCGGCGCCGGCCTGCGCGCGCTGCGCATCGAGCGTCGCGCGATCGACGAGGCCGAGCAGGCGGCCGTGCTGCACGACCGGATATGCGCGGTGCGTTTGCTTCGCGCCGAAGTATTGCGCTTCGACGGTATCGAGCGTCGCTGCGCCGTCGATCGTGACGAGCCGATCGGCCGACGTCATCACTCCGCCGATGTCATGCCGTTCGAGCGGATCGACGCCGTATTCGCGATAGATGTGATAGCCGCGACGTGCGATTTTTTCCGTCATGATCGAGCGTTTCATCACGATGGTCGCGAAGCCGTGCGCGACGAGCGTCGCCGCGAGCAGCGGCAGCAGCGCGTTGGCGTCGTGCGTGAGGCCGAACGCGAACACGATCGCGGTGAGCGGGGCGCCGAGCGTCGCACCGAGCGTCGCGGCCATGCATACGAGCGGCCACAGCGCCGGGTCGCCGCCCGGCAACACCGGCGACAGCACGGTGCCGAGGCCGGCGCCGAGCATCAGCAGCGGGGCGAGTACACCGCCCGAGGTGCCCGAGCCGAGCGCGATCACCCACATCACGGCCTTCACGATCAGCAGCGCGAGCGCGATCTTCAGCGCGATGTGCTGGTGCAGCAAGTCGCCGATCACGTCGTAGCCGACGCCGAGTGCGCGCGGCTCGAGCCAGCCGCCGACGCCGATCACGATCGCGCCGAGCGCCGGCCACCACATCCAGTGCACGGGCAGCTTCGCGAACGCGTCCTCGACGCGGTAGAGCGCCGCCGACAGGCCGCACGCGAGCATGCCCGACAGCAGGCCCGCGACGAGGCACGACAGCAGCGCGACGGACGTCGGCGCGGCCGTCGTCAGCGGAAACAGCGGACCGACGCCGAAGAACACCGCGCGTGCGAAGCCCGCCACCGCGCACGCGAGCGCGACCGGCAGGAAACTGCGCGGACGCCATTCGAACAGCAGCAGTTCGACCGCGAGTAGCACGGCGGCCACCGGCGTGCCGAACACGGCCGTCATGCCGGCGGCCGCACCGGCGACGAGCAGCGTCTTGCGCTCGGCGGCGGTCACATGCACGCATTGCGCGATCAGCGAGCCGAGCGCGCCGCCCGTCATGATGATCGGGCCTTCGGCGCCGAACGGGCCGCCGCTGCCGATCACGACGCCGGACGACAGCGGCTTGAGGATCGCGACCTTCGGCGACATGCGGCTCTTGCCGAACAGGATCGCCTCGATCGCCTCGGGAATGCCGTGGCCGCGGATCTTCTCCGAACCGAAACGCGCCATCAGGCCGACGATCAGCCCGCCGACCACCGGGACCGCGATCACCCAGGCGCCGAGCGTGTTGTTCGCGGGCGAGTGGTCGGCGAACGACAGTTGCTGGAAGAAGAACAGGTTCGTGAACAGGCGGATCAGGCTCAACAGCACGAACGCGGCGAGCGTGCTGAGCAGGCCGATCCCGGCGGTAAGCAACGCGATCCTGGGCAGGCGTTCGTTGGTCGAGAAATCGCGTTTGTGGGGTGCGTTCATCGGCGAGGCAAGGGTCAATAATCGATCTGGGGAACCAGGAACGTGCCCTTGAGCGACTTCAGCTCGGCACGATGCATGGCTGCGAGACGGGCAAGCAGCGTTTCGCCGGCCGGCTCGAGGTGGACTTCGACCTGGCGGCGGTCGGCTTCGCTCGGCTTGCGCTTCACGAGTCCGAGCGTTTCGCAGCGCGTCACCAGCGCCACGACGCCGTGGTGCTGCGCCTGCAGGCGTTCCGCGAGCTCGCCGATGGTCGCCCATTCGCGATGCGGATAACCCTTGATGTGCAGCAGCAGCAGGTATTGCAGCGGCGTCACGCCTTCGCTTTGCGCGGCGCGTTCGGAGAAGCGCTCGAAGCGGCGCATCTGGTAGCGGAACTCGGACAGTTGCTGGAAATCGCTTTTCGTCAGGGCGCGTCGGGTATCGGTCATCGAGGTCGTTCGGGCAGTCGGTTACGGTGCGTATAAATATATCACGATGTGATATAAATGGCCGAAATATGACTAAAATGTTGTATTTCTCTTTCCGAAGGTGGCTACATGGCGTGATGCGCGCTACGCGGCTTCGAGCATTTGGGTCTGCTGATAAAGGCCGGTGACGAGATCCGTCTGCGTGATGATGCCGACGAGCCGGCGCGATGCATCGACCACGGGAATATGGTGGTGGCCCGAATGCGTGAACAGCGGCACGAGCGCCGTGATCGGCATCGTTTCCGGCACCGACGCGACGTCGCGCGTCATCACGGACGCGACGCTCGCAGGCTGGCCGCCGAACGCTTGCGGCAGCCGTGCGGACAGGCGCTGCCACAGCGGGATTGGACGGCGCAACTGTCGCGTGAGGTCGGCGCGCGTGACGATGCCGGTCAGGCGGCCTTCGCCGTCCACCACGGGCAGCGCCTTCACGCGATGGCGGTCGAGCAGCGTGAGCGCGGCGGTGACGGATGTGGACGGCGCGACCTCGATCGCATGCTTCGTCATCAGGTCCGCGCACTTCAACTGGCCGAACGTGCGCGTATAAGCCTGCATTTCGGTTTCGCGCAGCAGCGTTTCGAGATCGTCCGGATCGACGTCGAGCCATTCGCCGCGGCGCTTCAGCACCGCGTCGAGGTCGCCGCGCGTGAAGCCGCCGCGCGCGGGTGCGGCGCCGGCCTGCGGTTTCGTTTCGGGACGCATGCCGCCGTGCGGGTAGCGGTGCCCGGTCAGCGCGTGATAGATGAGCGCGGCCGACAGCAGGATCGCCGATTGCAGCGCGATCGGCTGCAGCACGAAGCCGAAGCCGAGCGCATGGATCGCCGGGCCGCCGACCACGGCCGTGAGCGCGACGGCCCCCGACGGCGGGTGCACGCAGCGCAGCGCGAACATGCCGCCGATCGCGCAGGCGATTGCGACGGCGGCGGCCGTGATCGGATCGGCGATCCATTGCGCGCACGCGACGCCGACGGTCGCCGCGACGAGATTGCCGCCGACGATCGACCAGGGCTGCGCGAGCGGGCTCGCCGGCACCGCGAACAGCAGCACGGCCGACGCACCCATCGGCGCGACGAGCAGCGGCACGAGGCCCGGCACGCCGGGCAGCAGCCGCATCGTGACGCCGACCGTGGCAATGCCCACGAGCGCGCCGGTGCACGCGCGCAGGCGCTCGCGCCAGCCGAGGGTCATCGGATGCGGAATGAAGCTGTGCAGCCATTGCCGCAACGTGCGGCGCGACGGGGAGGAGCCTGACGACATGGAGGATAAGCGGTAAAAGGACGGTGCCGCGGCGCGGTGACAAGCGCCGAATTATATCGTGTTGTGATACAAATTGCCGCGCCGCGTCATGGCGTTGCACGCGCGCGACGCGCAAGTCTTGCAAAATCCTTTCATCCGGCGAGAGCTTGGGCACGCATGAGCGCGCAAATTTGTCTGCAGCGGCGTACAATTCGGCGCAGTCAATTCCCCCGTCATGCCAGAACCCCGTCCTCGATGCCCGCTCTCCCGCCTTCTCCCCGGCACGGTGATCGATTCGACGCGGTTCGCGGCTGCGTTCCGTTGCCCCTCTGACGCGAGCGCCGCCGACGTCTCCCCACCGACTCTCCCCAAGCCAATTCAATGGACATGCTCGAAAACATGCGCCTGTTCGTGCGCGTCGTCGAAGCCGGCAGTTTTACCGCGGTCGCGAAGGAAATCGACGCGACCACCGCGCAGGTGTCGCGCGCGGTCTCGAACCTCGAAGCCCACGTACAGACGCGTCTGCTGCATCGCACGACCCGCCACCTCGGCCTGACCGAAAGCGGCGAACGCTATTTCGAGCGCGCGAAATCGATCCTCGCGGAACTCGACTACGCGAACGCGGAGGCGCGCAATGCGCTGCTGCGGCCGAGCGGCAAGATGCGTATCCATGCGATGACGGGGCTCGGGCAGAGTCACGTCGTGTCGTCGATCGTGCGCTACCAGGAGGACAATCCCGACGTGTCGGTCGAGCTGACGCTCGCGCAGCGGATGCCGAATCTGGTCGAGGAGGGCTATGACGTGTCGATCGTCACAGCATCGCAATTGCCCGACTCCGGCTATGTCGCGCAGACCTGCGGTACGAGCTGCAGCGTGCTCGTTGCATCGCGCGAATACCTGGCGCGGCACGGCACGCCGCAGACGCCGGACGAGCTGCCGAACCACGTGTGCCTGCGCCTCGACACGCCCGCGTCGCCGGCCGGCGAATGGCGGCTCGAACGCAGCGACGGCGAGGAAGCCGTCTACGCGCTGCAGCCGGCGCCGTTCCAGGTCAACGTGCCGGATGCGCTGTGCGTCGCGGTGCGTGCCGGACGCGGGATCGCGTGCGTGGCGCTGTATACGGTGCTCGACGATCTCCGTGAAGGGCGCTTGATCCGCGTGCTGCCCGACTACCGGCTGCAGACGGTGAGCGTCTATGCGGTCTACGCGACGCGCCGTTATCTCGATGCGAAGATCCGCACGTTCCTCGATCACCTGCGCACGACGCTCACGCCGGCGCTGGAGAACGATCTGCGCGAACTCGACCGGCTGACGACCGAGCACGCGCCGGCAGGCCGCCAGCGCGCATAACGGTGCGCCGGCGCGTGGCCGCGGCGTTCATGCGGCCGGCGCGATGCGGATCCGCTCGAAGCGGCCCGCGAGCCACGTGTACGCGACAATGCCGATCAGCCCGTGCGCGGCGACGAACCACAGCGCGCCGGCGAACGAACCCGTGCTGGCGACGAAGTAGCCGATCACGAGCGGCGTGACGATCCCGGCGATGTTGCCGAGACCGTTGAAGACGCCGCCGCTCAGCCCGACCATGCCTTCCGGCGCCGTGTCGGCGAGCACGGCCCAGCCGACCGCCGCGAGCCCCTTGCCGAAGAACGCGATCGTCATCAGCGCGATCACGACCGTGTTCGACGTTGCGCCGTTCGCGAGCACGAGCAGCGTCGCCATCGCCATCCCCGCGACGAACGGCGTCTTGCGCGCCCGCGACGGATGCATGCCGCGCCGGATCAGCCAGTCCGACAGCAGGCCGCCGAGCACGCCGCCCGTGAACCCGCAGATGGCCGGGAGCGCGGCGACCCAGCCGGCTTCCATGATCGTCATCCCGCGCCCCTTGATCAGGTAGATCGGAAACCACGTGATGAAGAAGTAGGTGAGCGCCGTGATGCAGTACTGGCCGACGTAGATCGCCCACAGGTTCCGGTGGCGGAACAGTTGCGACACGTCGCGCCACGACGCGCGCGGCCGTTCGCGCACGCGGTTCGCCTCGAGATCGACGAGCGCGCCGTGGGCGCGCAGGTAGTCGCGCTCCGCGTCGGTCATGCGCGGGTGGCCGTGCGGTTCGCGATACCACGCGAACCACAGCGCGGCGAGCGCGATGCCGAGCAGCCCCATCCACAGGAATACATGCTCCCAGCCGAGCGCATGCGTGAGCCACGCCATCGCCGGCGTGAACAGCACGACGGCCATGTATTGCGCGGAATTGAACAGCGCGGATGCGGTGCCGCGTTCGGCCGTCGGGAACCAGCAGGCGACGATCCGCGAATTGGCCGGGAACGCAGGCGATTCGACGAGGCCGAGCATGAAGCGCATCACGAACAGCGCGAGCGTCGCGGCCGCGCCCTGCACGGCGAACGCGCCGACCGTGCCCTGCAACATCGTGAATATCGACCACAGCAACAGGCTCAGCCCGTACACGCGCCGCGCGCCGAAGCGATCGAGCAGCCAGCCGCCCGGAATCTGGCCGATCGCATAGGCCCACGCGAACGCCGAAAAGACGATTCCCAATTGCACGGGCGTGAGCCCCAGGTCGTGCGCGACGCCGGTGCCCGCGATCGACATCGTCGCGCGGTCCGCATAATTGATGACGGTGACCGCGAAAATCAGCGCGAGAACCGCATAACGGACGCGGCCGATCGTGCGAGACGCGGCGGGCGATGCGGCGAGCGCAGCGCCGCTGGATCGATTGGACATGCATGTCTCCTGGCCTCCGTCGTGCGAAGGCATCTGGTGTCGTAACGGAAGGCCGGCGCCACGCTCAGCGCGTGACACTGGTCGGCGGGCGCTGGCCCGCGAAGCACGCGGCGAGGTTCGCGAGCACGATGCGGCCCATTTGCTCGCGCGTCTCGTGCGTGGCGCTCGCGCGGTGCGGCTGCACGACCACGCGATCGAGTTCGAGCAGCGCGGCCGGCACGTGCGGTTCGTTCGCGAACACGTCGAGCCCGGCGCCGGCGATCGTGCCGTCGGCCAGCGCGCGCACGAGCGCGGCTTCGTCGACCAGCTTGCCGCGTGCGACATTGATCAGGAATCCTGTGGGGCCGAGCGCGGCGAGCACGTCCGCCGTCACCAGCACGCTGCCGTGATCGGCCGACGCCGCGATCACGAGCACGTCGCTGTCGCGTGCGAGCGCGGTGAGGTCGGGCACGAAGCGATAGCCGCTGTCGCGATGCTCGCGCGGGCCGAAGTAACTGACGGGCATCCGGAACGCTTGCGCACGCTGCGCGATCGCGCGCCCGACACGGCCGAGCCCGACGATACCGAGCCGCTTGCCCGTGACCTGTGTCGCGAGCGGCTGGGCCGTCTTGCCCCAGCGGCCGGCGCGCACGATCCGCTCGCCGGCCCCGAGGTCGCGCAGCGTCATCAGGATCAGCCCGAGCGCCATGTCGGCGACGTCGTCGGTCAGCACGTCGGGCGTCGTCGTCACGTGGATGCCGCGCGCCCGCGCGCGGTCGAGATCGACCGCGTCGGTGCCGATGCCGCTGATCGCGATGATCTCGAGCGCGGCGAGCCGGTCCATCAGCGCGGCGGACAGGCCGTTCGCGCCGCCGGTCACGACGCCGCGAATGCGCGGCGCCACGCGATCGAGCAGTGCGTCCGGTTGCTCGGCCGCATACAGTCGATGCACGGTGTAACGGGCGGACAGTTCGGCGTCGATGGTGTCGGGGAGCGGCTGCGTCAGCAGGATGTCGATGGTCATGAAGGTCTCGGTCGTCGTGCGCGGCGCGGGCCGCGCATCAGGTGGAACCGAGTATAGAAATCGCATCGATATCGGTCTAACATCAAAAGACTATCGATTGATTCAACATTTGAATGATTGAACTGCACCAACTTCGCTGCTTCGTCGCGGTGGCCGAAGAGCTGCATTTCGGCCGTGCGGCCAAGCGGCTGTTCATGACCCAGCCGCCGCTCAGCCGGCAAATCCAGTTGCTCGAGCACGCGCTCGGCATCGCGCTGCTCGAGCGCAGCAGCCGGCAGGTCAGCCTCACCGCAGCCGGCGAACGCTTCCTGCGCGACGCGCGGCACATCCTCGAATTCTCCGCGCGGGCCGAGCAGGCCGCGCAGCGCGTCGCGCACGGCGGCGCCGGGCGCATCACGCTCGGGTTCACGGCCGTCAGTGCGTACCGGATGATTCCGGTGCTGCTCGCGCATGCCGCGCATGCGTTGCCGGACGTCGACGTCGAATTGCGCGAGATGGTGTCGACCGTGCAGATCGACGCGCTCGCGTCGCGGATGCTCGACGCCGGTTTCGTGCGCCAGCGCGCCGCGCGCCAGCCGCTCGAATACCGTCTCGTACAGCGCGAACCGATGCTCGTCGCGGTCGCGCAGGGCGCGCCGCTCGCCGCCTATGAGCAGATCGGCCCCGACGAACTCGACCGGCAGCCGTTCATCGCGTATTCGCCGAACGAGGGCAAGTATTTCCACGACATGATTTCGGGGATGTTCGCGAGCGCCGGGCGGCTGCCGAACTACCTGCACTACGTCGGCCAGACGCATACGATCCTCGGCCTCGTGCGCGCGGGGCTCGGCGCGGCGCTGGTGCCGGCGTCGGCGCGCGAGCTACACGTGGACGGCGTGGTGTTCCGGCCGCTGGCGGGCGTCAACGTGGCGGCCGAGTTGTATCTCGCATGGCGCGCGGACAACGACAATCCGGCGCTGCCGGTGTTCAACGCGATGGTCGAGCGGTTTCTTGCGCAGGAGCAGGGCGGCGCGTCGGCGTAGCGGCATGACAGGGGCGCGCGACGTCACAAGCCTTCGATCGGGCGGCGTGCGCTGCCGCGATGGCAAGCGATCCCGAGCGAGCATCGAAGGCAGGAATCCTTTCAATTTGGAAAGCTGACGTCGTGCAAGGCGCTGTCGGATGGAGCGGCGACAGCGGCATCGCCAGCCCGACGAAGGGTTTCACGTGGACTGCTTGGCGCTGAATGCCGCTCAGCGCAGGATACGTCCGTGCATTTGGAGCGGGACGCGCCGGCCGCGCGGTTCCCGCACCCGCGACACGCAAAAGAACAACGATGAGCCTTTACGCCTTCGTACCGGAAAACCGGCCGTGCGTTCGCGGTCGGCTCGATCAAGGGCACGGATCTGAAGTTCGCGGTGACCAAGCTCGACGGCTCGAACATCGCGTACAAGATCGACGTGCGCGCCGACGACCAGGACCTGTTGATCTACCTGAACGCCGCGATCGCGAAGCTCAGGCAGTCGCCGTAGTATCTCGACCTGCTGCGCAAGTACTTCGTCGGCGACCAGACGATGACGACCTCGGCCGCATCCGGCGAGCATACGTACGTGGTGAAGGCGGGCGATACGCTGAACCTGATCGCGGCGAGCGAGCTGGGCAGCGGCCAGCGCTATCGCGAGATCCAGCGCCGCAACAACCTCGCGAACCCGAACCTGATCCCGGCCGGCCAGCATCTGGTGATTCCGGTTCGCTAGCCGCGGCGTGAGGCGGGAGAGGTGAAGGGAGGAAGGTGAAGCGATACGCGAGGCCCGACGGAGAATACCCGCCGGGCCCCGCGCCGTTTCGCATCAGTGCGTGAACGACAGGAACAGGTACGCGGCGAACAGCGCGACGTGCACGACGCCGTGCAGCACCGTCGTGCGCCCTTGGCTCAGCGTGAGCGTGCTGACCAGCAGCGTGAGCGCCAGCAGCACCGTTTCCATCGCGCCGATCCCGAGCGTGAGCGGCTGGCCGACCCAGATGAACACGGCGGCGACGGTCGGGATCGTGAGCCCGATGCTCGCAAGCGCCGAACCGAGCGCGAGGTTCATGCTGGTCTGCAGCCGGTTCGCACGCGCGGCGGTGACGGCCGCGAGCCCTTCCGGCAGCAGCACGAGCGCGGCGATCACGATACCGACCGCGGCTTCGGGGGCGCCGAGCTTCAGCACCGCGTGCTCGACGGCCGGCGACAGCAGCTTCGCGAGCAGCACGACCGCGACGAGGCTTGCGAACAGCAGCACCATGCTGATGACGGCGGTGCGGTTGCCCGGTGCGGCCGCGTGCACCGCTTCGTTCGCGCTGTCGTGCTCGGCGAGGAAGTAGTCGCGGTGGCGCACGGTCTGCACGAACACGAACGCGCCGTACAGCACGAGCGACGCCACGCCGGCGAACGCGAGCTGCGATTTCGAGAAGAACGGGCCCGGCGCGGCGCTCAGGTAGTTCGGCATCACGAGCGACAGCACCGACAGCGACGCGAGCACCGCGAGCGCCTTGCTCGCGCCGCGCCCCTGGAAGTCCTGTTCACCGTGCTTCCATGCGCCGACCAGCAGGCAGATGCCGACGATGCCGTTGCAGATGATCATCACGGCGGCGTACACGGTGTCGCGGGCGAGGCCCGATTTTTCCGGGCCCGCGCCCAGCATCACCGAGACGATCAGCGCGACTTCGATGACGGTCACGGCGACCGCGAGCACCAGCGTGCCGAACGGTTCGCCGACCCGGTGCGCGACGACTTCCGCGTGATGGACGGCGGCGAACACGGCGCCGGCGAGCGCGGCGGCGAACACCGCGATGGCGAGGCCTTCGGCCGGCACCACGCGCGACAGCGCGAGTACCAGCCACGCGGCAAGCGGGGCCCAGAGGGTCCAGCGCGGGAGCTGGTTGGACGAGAGCGGCATGAGGGTTTCCTTATGCGAGTGGCGGCGCGCGACGCGCCGTCACGGGTTGACGAAGCCCGGCCGTACTATCCGCCGAACGAGGACGATGAAACCGATGGGTGGCGGCACGCAGCGGTGCTGCCCTGGGTTCGCTGCCGCGAGGCGGCGCAGGCGCGGGCGGGCCGAAGCCCGTCGCGGGATGAAACGATTCGATGCGGTTGCCCGCAGACGGCGAGACAAGGTCACGTGGCGACGTGCGGCCGGAAGCTTGATTTGACCCCGGAAGGGAGCGATGGACGGCGGTGACGGCGCGACACGCGTTTCCCCCTGGAATCCGGCAATTTGTCGAATTTTATCAGGCGTTGGGGGATCACTATCTCATATTCGAACCCTTACGTTGACCTTTCGGTTTATAAAAAGTGCCGCGAACTTTCGATTTTTTCGCCATTGCAGCTTTCGTAACGGTGTCTTGCACGACACATTCGAGCGCGCCCTGACATAAATCTACCGACCGGTCGGTTTATAATCGCTCGCACCTCCACTTCATGACGGATCGCAAGCGATGGCTGTTTCCTCTGCACATTCGGTGAACTCCAGCGCGCTGGCGCAGTCGGCCGTCGTCGGCGTGATCGGCGCCGGCGCGATGGGCGCGGGCATTGCGCAGGTCGCGGCGGCGGCCGGCCATCCGGTGCGGCTGTACGACCTGAACGAAGCGGCCTGCGACAAGGCGCTGGCCGGCATCCGCGCGCAGTTCGCGCGGCTCGCCGAGAAGGGCCGGCTCGAACCGGCACAGGCCGACGCGGCCGGCAACCGGATTCGCGCGGTGCGCGCGTTGGCCGATTTAGCGGGCGCCGCACTGATCGTCGAGGCGGCGGCCGAACGGCTCGACGTGAAGCGCGAGATCTTCGCGACGCTCGAACGTCATGTCGACGACGCATGCGTGCTGGCGACCAACACGTCTTCGATCTCGATCACGTCGATCGCGGCCGGGCTGCGCGTGCCGCAGCGCGTCGCCGGCCTGCATTTCTTCAACCCGGCGCCGCTGATGGCGCTCGTCGAGGTGGTCAGCGGGCTCGCGACTGCCCCCGAGGTCGCCCGGATGCTGCATGCGACAGCCGCCGCCTGGGGCAAGCAACCGGTGATGGCGAAATCGACGCCGGGCTTCATCGTGAATCGCGTCGCGCGGCCGTATTACGCGGAGGCGCTGCGCGTGCTGAACGAGCAGGGCGGCGCGCCCGCCACGATCGACGCGGTGATGCGCGAAGCCGGCGGCTTCCGGATGGGGCCGTTCGAGCTGATGGACCTGATCGGCCACGACGTGAACTTCGCGGTGACCGAATCGGTGTTCCGCGCGTACTTCAACGACCCGCGCTACACCCCGTCGCTGATCCAGCAGGAGCTCGTGAACGCGGGCTTTCTCGGGCGCAAGTCGGGGCGCGGTTTCTATCCGTATGCGGATGGTGCGACGCCGCCTGCTCCCGATCTCGAACCGCCGCGCGACGCGCCGGCCAACGTCGTGCTGTTCGCGCTGGACGGCCCGGCCGCCGCGCTGCATGTGCGCTTGGCCGAACGTATCGCTGGCGCGCGACGCAACGACGCGCATCCGGACGAATGGCTCGCCGTGGCCGGCCGCGCGTCGATCGCGCTGACCGACGGCCGCACCGCGACCGCGCGCGCCGCCCAGACGGGCGTGGCGGATCTCGTGCTCGTCGATCTGGCGCGCGATTACGCGCAGGCCGGGCTGGTCGCGCTGACGCGCGCGCTCCAGTGCAGCGACGCCGCGTATGCGGACGCGGTCGGCCTGTTCCAGCAGGCGGGCTTTCGCGTCGTCGGCGTCGCGGACGTGCCGGGGATGGTCGCGATGCGCACCGTCGCGATGCTCGCGAACGAAGCGGCCGACACGGTGAACCAGGGCGTGTGCTCGCCGGCCGATCTCGATCTCGCGATGGAGAAGGGCGTGAACTACCCGTGCGGCCCGCTCGCGTGGGCCGATGCGATCGGCATCGGCCGCGTGCATCGCGTGCTGTCGAACCTGGCGGCGAGCTACGGCGAGGACCGTTATCGCGTGTCGCCGCATCTTGCCGCGCTGCACGCGGCCGGCCGCACGTTCAGGTCGTAGCCGGGCGCCTCGTCACCTCGAACACGACAACGACATCACTCCATTGGAGGAGCACCCCGATGACTCACCCGACGCATCCCGCCGCCGACCTCGAGCCGATCGAGACCGCCAGCCGCGACGAACTGCAGGCGCTGCAGCTCGACCGCCTCAAGTGGTCGCTGCGCCACGCGTACGACAACGTCCCGCACTATCGGCGCACGTTCGATGCGGCGGGCGTGCATCCGGACGACCTGAAGTCGCTCGCCGATCTCGCGAAATTCCCGTTCTCGACCAAGAGCGACCTGCGCGACAACTATCCGTTCGGCCTCTTCGCGGTGCCGCGCGAGCAGGTCGTGCGTGTGCACGCATCGAGCGGCACGACCGGCAAGCCGACCGTGGTCGGCTACACGGCGCGCGACATCGACACGTGGGCGAACGTGACCGCGCGCTCGATCCGTGCGGCCGGCGGCCGCCCGGGCGACACGCTGCACAACGCGTTCGGCTACGGCCTCTTCACCGGCGGCCTCGGAATTCACTACGGTGCGGAGCGGCTCGGCTGCATGGTCGTGCCGATGTCGGGCGGCCAGACCGAGAAGCAGGTGCAGCTGATTCGCGATTTCGAGCCGAAGATCATTCTCGTCACGCCGTCGTACATGCTGAACCTGATCGACGAGATGGTGCGGCAGGGGATGGACCCGGCCGAATCGTCGCTGAAGATCGGCATCTTCGGCGCGGAGCCATGGACGCAGGCGCTGCGCAATGAAGTGGAGACGCGCGTGGGTATCGACGCGCTCGATATCTACGGGCTGTCGGAAGTGATGGGCCCGGGCGTCGCGTGCGAATGCGTCGAGACGAAGGACGGCCCGGTGATCTGGGAAGACCATTTCTACCCGGAGATCATCGATCCCGTCACCGGCGAAGTGCTGCCCGACGGCAGCCAGGGCGAGCTCGTGTTCACGTCGCTGACGAAGGAGGCGATGCCGGTGATCCGCTACCGCACGCGCGATCTCACCGCGCTGCTGCCGCCGACCGCGCGCGCGATGCGCCGGCTCGCGAAGATCACGGGCCGCTCCGACGACATGCTGATCGTGCGCGGCGTGAACGTGTTCCCGAGCCAGATCGAGGAAATCGTCGTCGCGCTGCCGCAGTTGTCGGGCCAGTTCCAGATCACGCTGTCGCGCGACGGTCACATGGACCGGCTCGACCTCGCGGTCGAGTTGCGCTCCGAGGCGGCGTCGTCGGTCACCGACGGCGATCGCGCGGCACTCGCGCGCGAGCTGCAGCACCGGATCAAGACGATGGTCGGCGTGTCGTCCGGCGTGACGGTGCTGGCGGCCGGCGGTATCCCCGCGACCGCGACCGGCAAGGCGCGCCGCGTGATCGATCGCCGCCAGGCCGCGTGATGTCGATGTGTGCCGTTCTACCCGAGGAAACCTGTTCGATGGATGAATTGAAGACCCTGGCCGTCACGGTCGATGCGCGCGGCATCGCGACCGTCGCGCTGCAGCGCGGCGACGTGCTGAACGCGTTCGACGAGACGATGATCGCGGAATTGACCGACGCATTCACCACGCTCGGCCGGCGCGACGACGTGCGCGCGATCGTGCTGCGCTCGGACGGCCGCGCGTTCTGCGCGGGCGCCGACCTGCAGTGGATGCAGCGCGCGAGCGCGAACGACGCGGGCGCGAACCTGCGTGACGCCGAGCGGTTCGCCGCGATGATGCGCGCGATCCGGCAATGCCCGAAACCGACGGTCGCACGCGTGCAGGGCCACGCGTTCGGCGGCGGCGTGGGCCTGTGCGCCGCGTGCGACATCGTGATTGCGAGCGACCACGCGCGCTTCTCGGTGAGCGAGGCGCGCTTCGGGATCCTGCCGGCCGTGATCGGCCCGTATCTGGTCGAGGCGGTCGGCCAGCGTCAGGCGCGCCGGCTCGCGCTGACCGCGACGCAGCTCGCGGCCGCCGAGGCCGTCGCGATCGGCCTGATCCATCAGGCCGTGCCGCTCGATGCGCTCGACGACGCGCTCGAGCGGACGCTCGCCGAACTGGGCCGCAACGGCCCGCATGCGCTGATGGAGATCAAGCGCTTCTTCGATGCGATCGGCGAGTACCCGCCGTCGGACGAACGCGCGGCGTTCACCGCGCAGACGATCTCCCGCGTGCGGGCGACGCCGGAAGCGAAGGAAGGCTTCGCGGCCTTCTTCGCGAAGCGGCCGCCGGCGTGGGAGACGGGCGCCGAATAAGGCCGCGCGACGAGCGTCCGCGACGATCGGCGGCGCAACCGGGCCCGCCGCATTTTGCGTCTCGGGCCGGGGCGCTTGCACTACAATGCGTGACCTCCGGCGCGCTGCCGGCCCCGTCCCGACCGATGCTTCGCACGATGATCGTCAATCGCCTTGTCTCCGAGATCCTGTTCGGCTTTACCGGCCTGATCGGCATCATCAATCCGATCGGTATCGCGTTCCTGTTTCTCGAACGAACCGAGGCGCTCACCGTACACGAACGGGATCTGCTCGCGCGGAAGGTCGCGTTCAATGCGTTCGTCGTGCTGATGGTCGCGTTCTTCGCCGGCACGCCGGTGCTGCATTTCTTCGGGATCTCGATGGAAGCGCTGCGGATCGGCGGCGGCTTCGCGGTTGCCGTGGCCGGCTGGCAGATGCTGAACGAACCGGACGGGCCGGGCGGCGGCGACACGCCCGTCAAGCCGATCGACGCGAACGCGATCATGACGCGCGCGTTCTTCCCGTTGACGGTGCCGCTGACGGTCGGCCCCGGCTCGATCGCGACCGCGATCGCGCTGAACGCGAACCGCACGCACAAGCTGTCGGAATTCATGCTGTCGAGCATCGTGTCGATCGCCGTGTCCGTGCTCGTCGCGCTCGTGATCTGGCAGGTCTACAGCCGCTCCGCGCTGCTCGCGCGCTACCTCGGCAGCGAGGGGACCAAGGTCGCGAAGCGCGTGTCGGCGTTCCTGCTACTGTGCATCGGCGTGCAGATCATGCTGACCGGCTTCTCCGCGTTCCTGCAGCCGATCGCCGACCAGGCCAAGTAACCGGAGCGTTCCGGTTCGCCCTGTGAGGTTCAACCTTTCACGCAGCCTGCACACGGGGCGCGGTCATACGCGTTCGCGGCATGCGGGATACCATGTGACGTCTGGCGGATGCGCGGCGCGCATCCGGCCGCAATCCCCAACTTGAGTGGCGAGGCGCGCAATGGAATACGTGAAATTCGGATCGACCGGGCTGGACGTGTCGAAGCTGGTGTTGGGCTGCATGACGTTCGGCGAGCCGTCGCGCGGCACGCACCCGTGGACGCTGCCGGAAGCGGAAAGCCGCCCGATCATCCAGCGGGCGGTCGAGGCCGGCATCAACTTCTTCGACACCGCGAACATGTATTCGGACGGCACGTCGGAGGAGATCGTCGGCCGCGCGCTGCGCGATTTCGCGAAGCGCGACGACGTCGTGATCGCGACGAAGGTGTTCTACCGGATGCGGCCGGGGCCGAACGGTGCCGGCCTGTCGCGCAAGGCGATCATGACCGACATCGACCAGAGCCTGAAGCGGCTCGGCACCGATTACGTCGATCTCTACCAGATTCACCGCTGGGATTACGGCACGCCGATCGAGGAGACCCTCGAGGCGCTGCACGACGTCGTCAAGGCCGGCAAGGCGCGCTATATCGGCGCGTCGTCGATGTTCGCGTGGCAGTTCGCGAAGGCGCTGCACACGTCGAAGCAGAACGGCTGGACCCGCTTCGTCAGCATGCAGAACCACCTGAACCTGCTGTATCGCGAAGAGGAGCGCGAGATGCTGCCGCTGTGCGAGGACGAACGCATCGCGGTGATCCCGTGGAGCCCGCTCGCACGCGGGCGCCTGACGCGCAACTGGGACGAATCGTCGGAACGGCAGCAGAAGGACGACGTCGGCCAGCGGCTGTACGACGCGACGGCCGACGCCGACAAGGCGGTCGTCGACGCCGTCGCGGCGATCGCCGCCGCGCGCAACGTGCCGCGGGCGCAGGTCGCGCTGGCGTGGGTCGCGCAAAAGCGCGGCGTGACCGCGCCGATCGTCGGCATTTCGAAGCCGCGGCAACTGGACGATGCGCTCGGCGCGCTCGCGCTGAAGCTGACCGACGACGAGATCGCCACGCTCGAACGCCCGTACGTGCCGCACGCGGTGGCCGGGTTCAACTGAGCGGCAGCGCGGGCGGCGCCGGTGCCGGCGTCGCGATCAGCGCGCGGTGGCGAGCATCGGGTAAGTGAACAGGCCGAAGTGGACGACGTTCAGCCCCGCATGCGCGAGCGCGGCGGCGAGCAGGCCGCCGCGTCGCCACGCGAGCCCGTAGCCGATGCCGGCCACCGTGCCGAGCACGATCCACGGCCAGCCGCCGGCCGCGTGCGCGGCGCCGAACAGCACCGCGCCGGCCGCGAGCGCGACCCACTGGCCGCATGACCACGCGCGGAGCACACGGGCCAGCCCGCCTTGCACGTAGCCGCGGAACAGCGCTTCCTCGGCGAGCGTCACCAGCAACACGTTATTCACGAGCCACAGCCAGCCGGACGGCGGCCATTTGGGCGCCCAGCCGACCATCCCGAACGCGAGCGCGCCGGCCAGGCACGCGGCCGCCGTCGCGACGGCCGCCACCACGCCGGTGCGCAGCGCGCGCGACAGCGCGACGTCCGGCGCGACCCACGGCAGCACCCACAGCAGCCACAGGCCGACGAGCGGCTTGTCGAAATTCAGGTACATCGTGAACGGCACGGCGTCCGGCGTGAAGCGGATCGGCCCGATCACGCGCGGATTGTGGAAGCCGGGAATCAGGTGCAGGCTCAGCGCGATCGCGAGTGCGGCAAAGACGAGGTGCGCGGCGATGCGTACCGCGAGCGGGCGCGCGGGCAGCACGCCCCAGCCGGCCGCGATCAGCAGCGCGATCGGCGCGAGCGCGATCGGCGCAAGCTGGCCGAACGCCAGCGCGCCCGCATAGCCGAGCGCGGCGAGGCCGATGCTCAGGCCGTGCAGCGGGCGATGCCACGCGAATGCGGCGGCCGCGAACAGGGCGACCCAGATCGTGGCGCACGGAAGGAGCGTAAGGGACATGACGGGAAACGGATCGGCGGACGAGACGCCGCGCATCATACAGCAGGCGCCGTGACACGCCGCCGGGCAGCGGGCCAGCCGCGCGTCAGCGGCCGGCGGTCTCGGTCACGCCGCTGCGGCCCGGGATGTCGACGCTGTTGCGCGCGCGCATCCGCCGCCGATACCAGAACGTCCACAGCAGCAGGCACGCAAACACCGTATAGCCCATGACCGGCGACACGACCAGCACGCGCTCGACCGGCCAGTTGGCGACCATCCACCAGCGCAGCAGCATTTCGATTGTCATGATGGCGCCCCACACGAACGTCATCAGCCGCAGCATCTGCCGCAGGCCCGGCTGCGCGTCCCAGACGGCTTCGAAGTGCGCGGCGCCGCCGTCCATCTCGCGGGCCACGGTGGCGCGGGCCAGATAGTAGATCAGCGGGCGTTCGCGGAACAGCGACAGCAGGAACACGATGCCGATCGTGCCCGACCCGATCGATTCGCGCATCAGCAGCGTGCGCGGGCTGCCGCCGAACGCCATCCCGACGATCGACAGCGTGATGCCGAGCAGCACGACGGCCGCCACCGCGTCGATGCGGCGCGAGCGGATGAATTCGACGATCGACCAGACGATCGGCGGAACCGCCGATGCGTACAGCGCGCCGGTTTCGCCGAAATGCGGATGCGCGACCCGATAGGCCACCCAGGGCAGCACGAGGTTGACGAAGAGTTCGAGAATCAGTCCGGCTCGCGGTTTCACGGTGCGCCATTCCACGCAGGTTGGGGCGGACGCGCGAAAGGCGTGGTTGCCCCCGGTTGCCCCGAAAAGGGTTCGGTCCAGTATATCGAAGAATCGGGCGGGGTTGCGGTGTCGCTTGCCGGGACGGCGAGCCACTGGACCGGCGTGCAGCGGCCGCCGGATCGATCGGCGCACGCGGCGGCGGGGCGGGGACGTCCTGCACGATCGCGCCGTCGCGTGGCGTCGTGTCGCGGCCCGTCGTCGATCGGGACGCGTTGGCCGTGCGCGAGCCGGCGCGGCGCGGCATGAATCGATGCCGCGGCCGCGCGCGGGCGGTCAGGCGAGGGCCGGCTGGACGATGATCTTCACGTTGCGGTCCTTGTGATTGACCAGTTCCTCGAAGCCGTGCGCGACGATGTCGCCGAGCGCGATGCGCCCGGTGATGAGCGGCTGCACGTCGATGCGGCCATCCGCGATGAAGCGGATCACGTCCGCGAATTCGCCGTTGTACGCGAGCGAACCGATCACTTCCTTCTCGGTCGACACGATGTCGAAGAAGTTGAACGGCGTCGGCTCCTCGAAGATGCCGACCATCACCGACTTGCCGGCCTTGCGGATCACGTCGATCGCGAGCTTCGCGGTAGCCGTGTGGCCGATGCACTCGAACGACACGTCGGCGCCGTAGCCGCCCGTCAGTGCCTTGACTTCCGCGATCGCATCAGAGGCCTTCGGATCGATCACGACGCTCGCGCCGACCTCCAGCGCCTTCTGCTTGCGCGCGGCCGACATCTCCAGCGCGATCACGCGTCCGGCGCCCGCGGCCTTCGCGCACATGATCGTGCACAGGCCGATGGTGCCCGCGCCGACCACGACGACGGTCTGCCCGACGATGTTGCCGGCCTTTTTCACCGCATGCAGCCCGACCGCGAGCGGTTCGATCAACGCGCCGGCCTCGGTCGGGAAATCGTCGGGCAGCTTGTACAGCAGTTCGGCCGGCACGTTCACGTATTCGGCGAACGCACCGTTGTTCATCAGCCCGGTGAACGCGAGGTTCTCGCAGATGTTGTACAGCCCGTGCCGGCAGTACCAGCAGGTGCCGCAATGCTGGCACGCGTCGGCCGTCACGCGGTCGCCGACCGCGAAGCCCGACACGCCCGCGCCGAGTTCGGCGATCTCGCCGCTGAACTCGTGGCCGAGGATGCACTGGCCTTTCAGGCCGGTGAGCGGATGCGGTGCGTCGACCGGGATGAACACCGGCCCGGCGACGTATTCGTGCAGGTCGGAGCCGCAGATGCCGCACCAGTGCACGCGGATCGTGACCCACCCGGCGGGCGGGCGCTCCGGAACGGGAACCTGTTCGACGCGGATGTCGTGGCGGCCATGCCAGACGGCGGCTTTCATGCTGGGCGGGGCGATCGATGCCGGTGTGCTCACGTTGCTGTCTCCATCAGGTTGTCGTCGGGCGTGCGGCGATGCCGCCGGTGCGCCCGTCGCGCGATTGCGCGATCGACCGGTATGCAGGAACGGGGCCAGCGCGAATCGGGGCGGTGCGTGGCGGTCGGAAGGGGGGCGCGAGCGCGCTGCATCATGGCCGGTTGCGCCGTCCGGTAAAGGCTCGGAAGAAATGGCGTGTCGGATTTGCTGCGATAGCGAAACGGTGAGTCGAATGAGACGTCGGGACGTTCGTCTCAGCGCAATGAGACGAATCGCGAGACGAACGGTGACGGGAAACGCGGTTCGACCCGCGTTCAGGCGAGCACTTCGTCCACGGCAGCCGTAGCGAGCGGCGTGAATCCCCCGACACGGTACAGCGGCTGGCCGGCTTCGGACCCGGCCTCGTCGAGCGGGAACAGCGTGGCCGGTGCGAGGGAGGCGGTCGGCATGCGTAGATGTTCAGCGTTGTCGGAGCGAAGCCAACGGCTTAGACCAGGACGCCTCCGTCGCGCGTCGCGCCGGCCATTGCCGTCATCGCCGAAACGGACCGTTGCGCACGCTGCCCCTTTACTTGAAGTTAACTTCAATTTGTATCATGTGCGCCAATCCGATTGCGCTCGCGTGCGACATCCCGTTGCACGCTGCCGCTTCGATGGCGGTGAAGACGACCGAAGCGCCTGTCGCGGCCGCTGCCGCCATGCTGCCGTCGCGTGGCCACCGGTGCGCCGTCGCTAGCGCGGCGATCGGTCGGTTCTTGCCGCGCGAACCGATGGGCCGGCGCCGAGTGGAGTGCCTGCGTCGGTCAACCTGCACGGAAATCCGTCAAGCATGCTCGACACCATGGAAAGCCTGATCTGCGAAGAAGACCGGTCGTGCGACGTGTCCGCGACCCCGTCCGCGCTCGACGAAGACGGTGCGCTGCCGTCGCGCGACGGCGTGGTCGCGCATCCGCTCGCGCCGATCGGCCGTGCGCCGGTTCCGGCGCACGCGACGGCCGCGGTGTCGCCGTTGCGCCCGCAACTGTTCGTCACGGTGCTGGAGGCTGGCGACGACGCACTGCTGGTGCGATGGGTCGAGAGCGGCCGCTGTCATTACGGCGAGCAACGCTGGCGCCTGCGCGTCGCGCTGCAGCCCGGTCGCTGCGCGCTCTCGGGGCAGACGATCGAGCCGGGCGAGCCGGTGTTCCGGCCGGTGCGGCGGCCCGTGCCGGCCAATGGCGACGAGATGATCCACCCGGCATCGGTGCCGGGTAGGGACGGTGCGGCCTGCGACGCGACGCCGGAGGACGGCGACGCACGCCATCCGGCCGATGTTCACGACTGAACCTCGGCCGTCCGGAGGACGACGTTATTTCTTCAGGTCGTGCCGGTACTGGATGAACCCGGCGTTGTTCGCGAGCTTGTCGTACAGCGCGCGTGCGGTCGTGTTGGTCTCGTGCGTGAGCCAGTACACACGGCTCGCGCCGGCTTCGCGGGCCCGTTCGTACACGGCCTCGATCAGCGCGCCGCCCGCGCCTTGCCCGCGCGCGTCGGGCGCCGTGTACAGGTCCTGCAGGTAGCAGTACGGCCCTTCGGTCCAGCACGAGCGATGGTAGATCGCATGCACGATCCCGACCATCGCACCCGACGCGTCGAACGCGCCAAGCACGAACATCGGCTCGGCCGGGTCCATCAGGCGCGCCCAGGTCGTCGCGAACACCGCGTCGCTCAGCGCGGTGTCGTAGAACGTCTGGTAACCCTGCCACAGCGGGCGCCACGCGGCTTCGTCGGCGGCGACGAGCGGGCGCACCGTCACGCGCGTCGCGTCGTTCGCGCGGCTGGCGGCGTCGCGCGCGGCGGCCTGCGCGTGGCGGATCGCGGTGAGCGACTGGCGCTGGTTGCCTTCGGCGTCGAAGTTCTCCGGTGCGAGCCACGCGTCGAACGCGGCGCGGACGTCCGGCCATTCGCCGTCGATGATCGAGAACCACGCGGTGTCGCGATTGCGGGCGCGGTAGACGATTGCCTGCCGGAACGTGCCTTCGTAGCGGAAGCCGAGGCGCGCCGCCGCCTTGCGCGACGGCGCGTTCAGGTCGTCGCACTTCCATTCGTAGCGCCGGTAGCCGAGCGTGTCGAACGCATACTTCATCAGCAGGAACTGCGCTTCCGTCGACACCGGCGTGCGTTTGAGCAGCGGCGAGAACGTGACGGAGCCGACCTCGATCACGCCATTGGCCGGATCGATGCGCATCAGCGCGAGCGTGCCGACCGCGCGGCCGGTGGCCCGGTCGATCACCGTGTAGTGGAGCGGATCGGTGCTCGCCTGTGCGCCGCGCGCGTAGTCGCGGTAGCTGGACGCGTCGGTGTACGGGCCGTGCGCGAGATAGGTCCAGTCGCTGCCGTCGGGCGCTTGCGCGTAGGCGGCGTACAGATCGGCCGCGTGGCGCTCGGCGTCGAGCGGTTCGAGCCTGCAGTAACGGCCTTCGAGCGCGATGCGCTCCGGGCGCGGACGCGCGGACCAGTCGGGAACGGGGTGGCCGATGGGCTGCTGGAAAGCGTTGGTGAGCGTGGGCAAGGTCGATCTCGCTTCGGTTGGCGGCCGGCGACATGCCGGCATGCAGACGATCGTAGTCGCGGCGAGGTACCATGAGAAGCGCCAGAGAACGGCAAATTTATGGTGCCACGGGCGGTGGCCGTCAGCCGTGTGCACGCTTGCCGCGCTTACCGTGCGCCGCTGGCCGTACGTCCCGTTCCCGTCTTTCACGCTGCGATGTTCCGATGACGATTGCCTTTCCTTCCGGCGACGCGCCGTCGTTGCCGCTCGATGCACCGCTGGCGCGCACGCCCGGCGCGCCTTCGCTGCAGCGCCAGTTGCTGCGCCGCGTGCGCGACGCGATTCTCGGCGGCGCGATGCCGGCCGGCACGCGGCTGCCCGGCACGCGCGCGCTGGCCGAAACGCTCGGCGTGTCGCGCAATACGACGGCCGCCGTGTACGAGCAGCTCGTCGCCGAAGGCTTCCTGCAGTCGGATCGTCGCGGCACGCGGGTCGTCGGGCTGTCGCGGCCGGCGCCGCCCCGCCGGCGTGCCGCGCCGCCGGCCGTCGCGCAGCGGCTCGAGCGGATTCGCCCGAGCCTCGTCGGCACCGGCGAATCGGAGGGCTTCCGGCCGGGCGTGCCGGCGCTGTCGCATTTCCCGGTGGATGCGTGGCGGCATGCGATCGACCGCGCGTTGCGCCGCGCGGGCCGCGACCTGCTGGCGTACGGCGATCCGCTCGGCGAACCCGCGTTGCGCGAATCGATCGCGCGCCATCTGGCCGTCTCGCGCGCCGTGCGCTGCGACCCGGAGCAGATCGTGATCACCGAAGGCGCACAGGGTGCGATCGCGCTGTGCGCGCAGTTGCTGACGAATCCGGGCGATACGGTGTGGGTCGAGGAGCCCGGCTATCGCGGCGCGCGCACCGCGATGCAGGCGGCCGACCTCGACGTCGTGCCGATGCCGGTCGACGCGGAAGGGCTGCGCGCGGAACCGGACGACTGGCGCGAGCGACCGCCGCGCCTCGTCTACACGACGCCGTCGAACCAGTTCCCGACCGGCGCCGTGCTGTCGATCTCGCGCCGGCTCGCGCTGATCGATGCGGCGCGCCGCCATCGCGCGTGGATCATCGAGGACGACTACGACAGCGAATTCCGTCACACCGGCGAGCCGATCGGCGCGATGCAGGGGCTCGCGCCCGATTCGCCGGTCGTCTATCTCGGCTCGTTCAGCAAGACGATGTTTCCGGCGCTGCGCATCGGCTTTCTCGTGCTGCCCGACGCGTTGCTGGCCGCCGTGCGGCCGGCGCTGCCGGAGATGCTGCGCGGCGGGACGCGCCACGTGCAGCTCGCGCTGGCCGATTTCATCGAGACGGGCGAGTACGGCCGGCATCTCGGACGGATGCGCCGGCTGTATCGCGACCGGCGGCGTTTGCTGCTCGCCGCGCTCGATAGCAGCCTGAGCGTGCCGCACCAGGTCGAGGGTGGCCCGTGCGGGCTGCATCTCGCGCTACGGCTGCCGGCGCGTTATCGCGATCGCGCGATCGTCGATGCGGCGCGCGCGCATGGCATCGGGCCGTTTCCGCTGTCGGGTTTCGCGATCGATGCGGCGCGGGCCGGCAACGGGCTCGTGCTCGGTTTCGGCAATACGTCGGCCGACGCGTTCGAGCCGATGTTGCGGATGGTGTCGACGCTCGCGGAGCGGGTCGGCGCGGGTGGCGCGTGATGGTGGGGTGTCGCGATTTCAACGTCCCTCTGCCCGATCGTGATGATGCTGCGCCCGTCGTTCCGGTTCGTTGTCGTTGCATGCATGTCGCGGGTGGCCGTCGGTTACACGACTGCGTTGCCGAATACCCAAGGAGTGGGCGGGGGCGCGGTGTTGTCGTGCCACTGAACGGAGCGGGTGCCGGCTCGTCGGCGGATGCAGGCCGATGACGGACCATCCGCGGTTCGCGCGCCGTCTGTCGGTGACGTGCGACAGCCTGACGATCGACCGCGGACCGCCACGATGACGCCGGCACGCGCACCGATGCGTGGTGGATATTCGGATTGACGAACCGCGCGCTTTGTTCGAAACGAATGCCGTCGCGGCTTCACCGCCACGGCGTCTCCCGGCATACGGGTTTCGATTCGTGTGTTCCAACCGGCGCGTGAGCTATAAATGGTTGGGTGTACCGGTGCTTGTCGGGCGCCTGCGCGTCTCGCGCAGGGTGGCGTCGCGGCTGCCGGGGGAGGTGGCACCGTGGTTTGCCAGACGCTTGCTCGCGCCGTGCTTCGCACCGCGTTGATCGGGGGCGTGTTTGCCGGATGTTTGCCGCCGCCCGCCGCCGTCGCCGGCACCCTCGCGCCGCACGCCGCATCGCCGGCGATGAAGGCGCGGCTTCCCGCCGCGTCTTACGCGATGCCGGTCGACTTCCCCGCGATCGTCGAGCGCTACGGCCCGGCGGTCGTGACCATCCTGGCCGCCACACCCGATCCGCAAACCGGCGGGCCGGCCTTTGCAGCCCTCGATCCCGACGATCCGCTCGCCGCGTTCTTCCGGCACGGCGCGGCGCCGCCCGCGCAGGGGGCGCAGGCGCCCGATACGCCGCCGCGTGCGGTGTCCGGCAGCGGCTCGGGCTTCATCGTCAGCGCCGACGGCCTGATCGTCACGTCCGCCCATGTGGTCGACGAGGCGACCGACGTGACCGTGCGGCTCATCGACCGCCGCGAATTCAAGGGGACGGTGCTGGCCGTCGATCCGCAAAGCGACGTTGCCGTGCTGCGCGTCGACGCGACGAAGCTGCCGTTCGTGCGCGTCGGCGATTCGTCGAAGGTTCGCGCGGGCGAACCGGTGATGACGATCGGCGCGCCGGACGGGTCGGGCAACACGGTCACGGCCGGCATCGTCAGCGCGACGTCGCGCCGCTTGCCGGACGGCAGCGCATTTCCGTTCTTCGAGACCGACATCGCGCCGAACCCGGACAACTCGGGCGGCCCCGTGTTCAATCGCGCGGGTGACGTGGTCGGCATCGCGGTGCAGGTCTATACGGGCACGGATCGCTACGCCAGCACGACGTTCGCCATCCCGATCGCGTTCGCGTCAAGGATGCGCGCCCAGTTGCGCGCGCAACAGCAGGCGCAGATGCAGACGCAACAGCAGGCTCAGGCGCCCGCGCCGGGTGCGCCGTCGGGCAATGCGTTCGGCGCGGACGTGCAGGACGTCGGCGTCGGTCTGGCCGCGGCGTTCGGGCTGCCGCGTCCGGCAGGCGCGCTCGTCAACGGCGTCGCGCCCGGCTCGCCGGCCGCCGCGGCCGGCCTGAAGCCGGGCGACGTGATCGTGAAGATGGGCGACAAGGCCATTGGTCGCTCGGCCGAACTGGACGACCTGGCCGCCGCGCTGCCGCCCGGCGCGAAGGCGCCGCTGCGCGTGATCCGCAACCGTGCGCCGGTGAAGCTGACGATCGTCGGCGCCGACGACGCGGGTGGGAGCGCGGCCGCCACGGTCGGCATGGCCGCGCCGAAGGCCGCTGGACGGCCTGGGTCGGGCCCGTCCGCCGGCAACGCAGGTGGCGGCGGTGACCGCGGCGATCGCCTCGGGCTGACGATGCACGCGCTGAGCGACGACGAGCGTCGTTCGACGGGGCTCGCGGTCGGAATGATGGTGGACGCGGTGCACGGCCCGGCCGCGCGCGCGGGCATCCAGCCGGGCGACGTCGTGCTGTCGCTCAACGACACGCTGCTCGAGACGCCGGACGACGTGCCGTCGCTCGAAGCGAACGGCGGCAGCGTGATCGCCGTGCTGATCCAGCGCAACAACGCGCGGAAGTTCGTCTCGGTGCGCGTGCGTTAGGGCGTTGACGCGGCTGGCGTCGTCCGCCTAACATCGTCCGCTATCGCTGACGGTTCGCCACCCATTCAGGAGCCATTCGGCATGAAAACGGCTTGCTTCATCGTAGTAGCCCACAGGCGCAGGGTCCGGTAGCAGGATCGCGCCGGCACCCATGCGCCCCCGACTCGTTCGGGGGCTTTTTTTTGTGTTGCGCACGGCCGTGCGGCCCGTGCGCGGGAGGGCATCCGCTTGACATCGAATCTGTCGACCGCTTCCGACCCGGCGTCGCCGCGACACGCCACGTTGATCCTGCTGTGCGCGTTGTCGGTACTGCCGCTGAGCCTGTTCCTGCCGTCGCTGCCGTCGATCGTGCACGACCTGCACACCGACTATGCGCTCGTCGCGCTGTCGCTCGGCGGATATGCGGCGGTGGCCGCGTCGCTCGAATGCGTGACGGGGCCGCTGTCCGACCGCTTTGGGCGGCGGCCTATCGTGCTGACGAGCGTCGCGATATTCGCGCTCGGTTCGCTGGGTTGCGCGATGGCGACCGATATCCGCGTGTTTCTCGGCTGCCGGCTGATGCAGGCGGCGATCACGTCGGTGTATCCGGTGTCGATGGCGGCGATCCGCGACACCGGCGGCGGCGCGCGTGCGGCGAGCCGGATCGGCTATGCGGCGATGGCCGCCGCGTTCGCGCCGATGCTCGGCCCAACGCTCGGCGGCGTGCTCGACCAGACGGCCGGCTGGCGCGCGAACTTCTGGTTGCTGGGCGCGTTCGGCATCGCGCTGTTCGCGTGGTGCGCGCTCGATCTCGTCGAAACCCATACGCGCCGGCCGTCGAGCTTCGCGCAGCAGCTTCGTGCGTATCCGGCGTTGCTGCGTGCGCGCCGTTTCTGGGCCTATGCGCTGTGCATGGCGTTTTCGACGGGCGCGTTCTATGCGTTCCTGGCCGGCGCACCGCTCGCCGCGAAAACGCGGTTCGGCATCGCGCCGGCCGAGATCGGCTTCTATATGGGGACGATCACGGCCGGTTTCGTGGGCGGCAGCTTTCTGGCCGCGCGGGTCGCACGCCGCCATGCGCCGGCCACGACGATCCTGGGCGGGCGAGTCGTGGCGTGTGCGGGCCCGCTGATTGGGCTTGCGCTGATGTTCGGCGGCGCGACGCACGCGCTTGCGTGGTTCGGGCCGTGCGTGCTGGTCGGCATCGGCAACGGACTGAGCAATCCCGGCGCCCATGCGGGCGCGGTGTCGGTGCGCCCGGAGCTGGCGGGCAGCGCGTCGGGGCTGGCCGGCGCGATGACGATCGGCGGCGGCGCCGCGCTGTCGTCGTTGACGGGCGCGCTGCTGACCCCGCGCAACGCCGGCTGCCTGCCGCTCGCGATGATGCTGCTGTCGGCGGCGATCGCGCTGGCGGCCGCCGTGTGCGTGCGGGCGTTCGACGGGCAGGACGCCGGGCGGTGAGCGCGGGTGCGCCCCGGTACCGGCGCGCGGCCGAATGACGGACAATCCGCCGCATGCCGGGAGACGACGCACGATCCGCGCGCCGCGCGTCCCGACGAGCGCGAAGGGCGACTGGACGAGGATGCGATGAGCGACTTTTCTGATTTCCAGCGGGACATTGCCGATGCCGCGAAGGCGACCTTCAGGGCGTTGCGGGCGTTGCACCCGGACGAGCATTTCTACGCGTTTGCGTTGTACACCGACAGCGGCGCGATGACGGTGGTGCCGGCCGCCAATTCGGTCGAAGGGCTGGGCCGGATCCGCGCGCAACAGGCGGTTGCGGACGACGATCCGTGGTTCGTGTGGGGCGTGTCCGAATGGGCCTACGAGGCGGCCGAGGCGTCCCCGTTCAACGCGATCTGCGGCAGGCTCGCCGACGAAGTGCTGAGCCCGCAGTTCGTCCGGTCGCGATTCGCGGAATTTTCCCGGCAACTGCACACCGACATGATCGAGGCATTGCGGCTGCTCGATCGCGACGGCGTGTTCGGTACGGGCGACGACCGGGCGGCCATCACGCTGTTCGTGTCGATCAGCGACGACGATTCGGCCGAGGCGCTGGAAAACGCGTCGGCGAAAGCGCTGAATCCGCCGGCCGTCGCCGACGCGTTCCTGCGCCGCTACGACTGACCGTCATCGGGATCCCATCCCGCGCGGCGGCCCCTGGCAGGCGGCCGCCCCACATGCCGCGTTACGGCTTCGCGCCGACCACGAATTCGAACGTCGCGACGCCGTCGACGCCACCCGTCACGCGATCGCCCGGCTGCAGCGCGCCGACGCCGGCCGGCGTGCCGGTGAAGATCAGGTCGCCGGCCTTCAGCTCGACCGACCGCGACACGTACGCGATGACGTCGGGCACGGGCCAGATCATGTCGGCGAGGTCGCCTTGCTGGCGCGTGTCGCCGTTGACCGCGAGCCAGATGCGGCCGGTCGTCGGGTGGCCGGTGGCCGTCACGGGACGCAGCGCGGTCACGGGGCCCGACGCGTCGAAGCCCTTCGCCCAGTCCCACGGCCGGCTCAGCTTCTTCGCTTCGGCCTGCAGGTCGCGGCGCGTGAGGTCGACGCCGACGCCGTAGCCCCACACGTGCGACAGCGCGTCGGCCGGGTCGATCGACCGGCCGTCCTTGCCGATCGCGACGACCAGCTCGATTTCATGATGGAGATCGTTCGTCAGCGGCGGATAGGCGACCGTGCCGCTGGCCGGAACGATCGCGTCGGCCGGCTTCGCGAAGAAGAACGGCGGTTCGCGGTCGGGGTCGGCGCCCATTTCGCGGGCATGGTCGGCGTAGTTGCGGCCGACGCAGAAGACGCGGCGCACCGGAAAGCGCGCGGACGACTGTTCGACTTCGACGGAGGGACGCTCGGCGGCGTCGATGACATAGGCGGACATCGGAGGGCCTCGTTCGGTAGGAAGACGGATGGCCGGCGCGGCGGCCGGCATGCGTGCAACGATACCCGACGCGCGTGCGCGCGGATGCGACGCAATTGCGTTTTACCGGGACAAAACTACGCGTCGGCGGCCGGCTGCGCGTCGTCGGCGGCGGGCAGCGCGGCGTTCGCGTCGCGGTACGCCTTCGGCGACACGCCGACCCGCGCACGGAAGCGCCGTGCGAAATAGCCTTCGTCGCGGAAGCCGACCGAGCGGGCGATGTCCGCGATGCGCCGGCTGGTATGGGCCAGCAGCGACTGCGCGAGCGCGATCCGGCGCTCGGTCACGAGATCGGTGAAGGTGCTGCCGGTTTCCTTGCGCACCAGGTGCGCGAGGTAGTTCGGCGACAGAAACGCGGCTTCGGCGGTGGCGGCGAGCGTCAGGTCCTCGCGGGTCAGGTTCGCGCGCACGTGGCGCAGCACGCGGGCCAGCGCGTCGCGCCGGCCGGCGCGCTGGGCGCCGCGCTGCGCGAGCTTGTCGAGCGCGCCCGCGTACTGCGTGCAGACGAGCCCGATCAGTTGCAGCAGGTAGCCGCGCAGCAGCGTGGTCGAGCCGAACGTGCGCACGCGATCGGCGTCGATCATGCACAGCGCGAGGCGGCGCGCTTCGTCGTACGTATCGCCGGTCAGGATGAAATCGAGATGCTCCTGGAAGCGGAACGGCGTCAGCTCGGGGAAGCGGTGCGCGGGCACGTCCTCGAGATCGAGCGGATCGACGTCGAGATCGGCGCGCAGGAACGCCTGGCTGAAGTTGATCACGATGAAATGCGCGCCTTCCGGGTGTGGAATCAGGTGCTCGCGGTGCGGCAGCACGAACGCGAGCGCGCCGCGCGGAAACGGCCGCGTGACGCCGCCGATGCGCTGCTCGGTGTCGCCGCCGAGGTTGAACTGGATCTGGAAATACGCGTGCCGGTGCGGCTCGGTGATCGCCTGGCGCGACGCCTGGTCGCGGATGTAGAAATCGAGCCGGTCGCTGCGTTCGGGCATCCCGTACAGGCGCGGCGGGGCGGTGGAGGGCATGAAGGATTGTGCTGTTCGTGACGCGGTTGAGCCGCGATGGTACAGCGAACCGGGCGCGACGGCGATCCGTGCGGCCGCACGGCTTCGCCCGCTGCCGCCCGCGGCGCGGCGCGCGGCGATCATTCGTCCGGGTGGAAGCCGAGATAACGGGCGTGCGGGCTGCGGCTACCTGCACGCTGACTGGTCGCGCCGACCGACACGAGCGCATCCACCGTCGACGTACGGTTCGACACCAGCGTCCACGCGATGGCGTCGTCGGCGCCGGACGGTGCCGGCTCCGCCGCGCGCAGCGCCGTCAGCGCCGCGAGCAGCGAGCAGCGTGGCGGCCGGCGGCGCATGGATCGCGAACCCTTCGTTGGCAACTGCCGCCGTATCGATCCCCAAGGCCGCGCAAAGCCGTGCCCGCAGCGGCGTCTCGGCTTCGCTCGCTGCACGCGAACGCGCGATGTTCTCGCGGGTATTCGCGTCGACGATCGTGTCGCCGCGGACGAACGGTGTCTGCTGCCACGCGTCGGGCGTGCATTGCTTGCCGCCCGGCACCAGCGGCACGAACGGATTGACTTCGGCCGGATAGATCCGGCACACGAGCGGGCGCTCGTCGTAGATCACGCAACGCAGGTCGTCGAGCAGGTTAGGGCACGGTCCAGCATGGGTCGCGGTGAGCATGATCGTGATGCGGACGGGCAGCGAGCCGCTCGCCGCGGCGGTCGAGCGCACGCGCGGCGAACGCGTTGTCGGGTTCGGGCTCGACGAGCCACGGCATCGCGTCGCACAGCAGCTCCACGTGGCCGCCGCGCTGCAGCCACGCAATGGCTTCGTCGATCGTCAGCGGAATGCGCAGTCGCGGCAGCATCCGCCGCAGCCGTTGCAGGCAAAGTCGATATCGGTTGGGGTGTCGTTCATGCTCGATTCGATACCGATAACAGGGATGTTGCGAAGCGTCGCGGCATGGCCGTGGTGGCGTTTACCGGGCGACCAGCGGCGCGATCCGGCGCCGCAGCTCGGGCACGACGTCGGCGTCGAACCACGGATGGTGCTTGAACCATGCCTGGTTGCGCGGCGACGGATGCGGCAGCGGCAGGATCGCCGGGCCGTAGTCGCGCCAGGCCTGCACGGTGTCGGTCAGCGTCGCCTTGCGCGTGTCGCGCAGGAAATGCCGCTGCGCGTACTGGCCGATCAGCAGCGTGAGCCGGATCGACGGCAGTTCGGCCAGCAGCCGGTCGAGCCACAGCGGCGCGCATTCGGGGCGCGGCGGGTTGTCGCCGCTCGCGCCGCGGCCCGGGTAGCAGAAGCCCATCGGCACGATCGCGAAGCGCGTCTCGTCGTAGAAGCTTTCGGCGTCGACGCCGAGCCAGTCGCGCAGCCGCTTGCCGCTCGCGTCGTCCCACGGGATGCCGCTCGCGTGGACGCGCGCGCCCGGCGCCTGGCCGACGATCAGGATGCGTGCGGCGCGATGCGCACGCACGACCGGGCGCGGGCCGAGCGGCAGGTCGGCTTCGCAAGCGCGGCACGCGCGGATTTCGGTGAGCAGCACGTCGAGCGGCGCGCGCGTTCGTTTCGGCATCGATTCGGAGCGGGGATGGAGTGGCAAGGTGCTGTCGCACGAGCGGCACGAGCGGCAAGCGCGGGCAGCGGAAGGGCCGCCGGCTCGGCGTGGCGCCGGCGCGCACCGGCTGCACTGCGCGGCGCGCCCTACGCCTGCGCGCTACGCCAGCGACAGACCCGCCGCGCCGCCTTCGGCGACCGCAGCATCATACAACGCGGTCTGCGCGATCGCCGCGGCGATGCCCGCGTCGTCGTGCGAGCCGCCGAGCATGCCCCAGCGCCGGTATTGCGACAGGAACCACTGGCCCTCGCGCGGGTCGGGCCGGTTCACCGCGCCGCCGTCGTGAAAGCGGATCGGCAGCGGCGGCGTCGCGAACGGACCCGCGCCGTAGTCGCCGAGCAGGCGCGGTGCGATCAGCCGGGCCGGCACGCCGAGCGCGTCGGGCGACGCGAGCCAGTCGGCCGCCTCGCGGCGGTGCGCGGCGCTGTCGAGCCACGCGCATGCGTCGACGAGCGTGCGGATCAGCGCACGTGCGGTGGCCGGATACAGCGCGACGAAATCGCGCCGGGTCGCGAGCACCTTCTCCGGATGATCGGGCCAGACCTCGCTCGTGACCGCCACGGTGCGGCCCGCGCCGCACGCTTCGGCCACCGCGTGCCACGGCTCGCCCGCGCAGAAGCCGTCGAGCTCGCCGCCCGCGAGCGCCGCGACCATCTCGGGCGGCGGAATCACGACGCTGCGCACGTCGCGCAGCGGATCGACGCCGTGCGACGCGAGCCACGCGTTCAGCCACATCGCATGCGTGCCGGTCGGAAAGGTCTGCGCGAGCAGCGGCTTGCGGCCGAGCGTCGCGAACGCGGTGCGCACGCTGCCGGTTTCGCGGTAAGCGTCGGCGAGGCCGCGCGACAACGTGATCGCCTGGCCGTTGCGGTTCAGCACCATCAGCGCGGCCATGTCGGCCTGCGGGCCGCCGATGCCGAGCTGCAGCCCGCAGACGAGCCCGTACAGCGCATGCGCGGCGTCGAGTTCGCCGGTCAGCAGCTTGTCGCGCACGGCCGCCCACGACGGCTGGCGGCTCAATTCGAGCGTGAGGCCATGACGCGCGCCGAGGTTCAGGCGCTGCGCGACGATCAGCGGGGCCGCGTCGCTGAGCGCGACGAACCCGAGGCGAAGATGCGCGCGTTCCGGCGCGGCGGGGAGAGAGGTATGCATGGCACTCATGACTGGGGTGGCGCGTCGAGCAATTGTCGCGCGACGTCGACGATGCGCAGGCCGTGATCCATCGCACGCTTGCGCAGCGCCGCATAGGCGTCGTGTTCGGACAGCTTGCGCTGGTCCATCAGCACGCGTTTCGCGCGGTCGATCAGCTTGCGTTCCTCGAGTTCGCGCTCGACGTCGGCCAGCCGGCGGCGCAGCGCATCGTCGTGCGAGAAGCGCGCGAGCGCGACTTCGAGAATCGGCGCGAGGCGCTCGGCCGACAACCCTTCGACGAGATACGCACTGACGCCCGCGCCGACCGCCGCACGGATCAGTTCCTGATCGGCGTCGTGGCTGAACATCAGCACGGGGCGCGGCGCGGTCGCATGCATGACCGCGAGCTGCTCGAGCGTGTCGCGCGACGGCGAATCGGTGTCGATGATCACGACGTCCGGGCGTTGCTCCTCGACGGCCGCCGGCAGGCGCGCGGGCGTCGCGACGTCGTTCAGCATCTCGTAGCCGAGGCGCGCGAGCGCGTCGCCGAGCTCGCCGATCGGCTTGTCGGTATCGGTGACGAGCAGCACGCGCAGGCGGGTGGGGGCGGACGCACTCATGAGGCGGGCAACAGGGGCGGTGACGCGTCGGTACAACCGGCGAACGATGCATGCGGGCCGCACGCACGGCCGGGGCGGAAGGAAACGGGGAGCGGCTGGCGCCGCACGATGCAGCGCATGTCAGGCGGCCCGCGCGAGCGTCGCGTCGGTTGCCGCGTCCGCGTCCTGCGCGGCCGCTTCGCCGATCGCGCCGCCGACGAGGATCACGGCCGGGCTGCCGAGCCGCGCGGCGTCGATGCCGCGCGCGAGCGTGCCGAGCGTGCCGGTCCAGCGGCGCTCGTCGGGCGTGCCGGCCCATTGCACGGCTGCTGCCGGCGTCGAAGCGGGAAGCGCGGCGAGCAGGCCCGCGGCGATGCGGTCGACGCGGCTCATCCCCATGTAGATCGCGAGCGTGGTGCCGGTCGCCGCGAGCCGTGCCCAGTCGGGTTCGCCATGGTCCTGGCGGTGCGCGGTGACGAACGTGACGCCCTGGCAGTGCTCGCGGTGCGTGAGCGAGATGCCGAGGCTCGCGGCGGCGGCGAATCCCGACGAGATGCCGTTGACGATCTCGACCGGAATCGCGGCCGCGCGCAGCGTCGCGAGTTCTTCGCCGGCGCGCCCGAACAGCAGCGCGTCGCCGCCTTTCACGCGCACCACGTGTGCGCCGCGTAGCGCGTAGCGGCGCATCAGCTTCTCGATGAACGCCTGCGGCGTGGAGCGGCAGCCGCCGCGCTTGCCGACGCGGATCACGCGCGCCTGCGGCGCGAGTTCGACGATGCCGGGCGCGACGAGATCGTCGAGCAGCAGCACGTCGGCGGCGGCCAGCGCCTTCACCGCCTTCAGCGTGAGGAGATCGGGGTCGCCGGGGCCGGCGCCCAGCAGCGTGACTTTGCCTGTGGTCATTGTCGTAATCCTGTGCCGCATCGCATCGCTGCGGCGGTCTGATGTCGCGTTGTTGCTCGGCGGCGGCGGGCGGTCGAAACGCACCGGCATCCGGCCGTGCCGTGCACGGGGGGACGCCGTTGTCCTGTCGGGCCCGCCTTGAAGGGCGGGCAGGGTTTTGCGGGGACTGCCCACCGGCGCCGTTGCCGGTGATGCATGGTGTTCAGCAATATCCGGGCCAACCGGCGCGACGCGCGGCCGTCGTGTGCCGCGACGCACCGCGCGATGGCCGCGAGCGTGCCTGTGCTCGCCATGCGCGAGCAGTCGCCATGCCGCATCGGCGTGCATCGTGCGCCGCCCGCGCGCACCGCGATGTCGCACGGCGACAGTGCTGCAGCGCACCACATCTGTGCCTCGGTGCATCGCGACGGAGAGCGCGCAGCGCACCGCGGCGACGTGCCCGATGCCCGGCGCGCCTTGTACGGTGGGGCTCGCGGCGCGATTGACGCCCACATGGCACGTCGCTTGCATTAGCTCGTTCGGGCGGATCAATGGCGATCCGTCCGCAGTACCGAATACCGAAGTGCCCGGCAACGGGCTTCATGGGCAACGGCGTCCTACGCATCGGGTCTCGACGAGACCGGGTGCGCAGGACGCCGTTTTTCGTTTGGGCGGACGACATGACCGACAAAGCTACCCGTATCGATCTCTTCAGCCTCCGCACCGCGCCGATGCGCGCGTTCCATCTGACGTGGATGGCGTTCTTCGTATGCTTCTTCGCGTGGTTCGCGTGCGCGCCGCTGATGCCGCTGATCGCGCGCGAATTCCATCTGACGGCGGCGCAAGTCGCGAACATCAACATCGCCGCGGTGGCCGCGACGATCGCCGTGCGGCTGCTGGTCGGTCCGCTGTGCGACCGCTTCGGCCCGCGCCGCGTGTATGCCGGGCTGCTGCTGCTCGGCGCGATCCCCGTGTTCGCCGTGTCGTTTACGCACGACTACCTGTGGTTCCTGATCTGCCGGCTCGGCATCGGCGCGATCGGCGCGGGCTTCGTGATCACGCAGTACCACACGTCGGTGATGTTCGCGCCGAACGTGGTCGGCACCGCGAATGCGACGACGGCCGGCTGGGGCAATGCCGGCGCGGGCGCGACGCAGGCGCTGATGCCGCTGCTCGTCGCCGCCGGCCTGATGCTCGGCTTCGGCGAGGATTCCTCCTGGCGCATCGCGCTGGTCGTGCCGGGCGTGGCGATGCTCGTGATGGCGTGGGCGTACTGGCGCTTCACGCAGGACTGCCCGCAAGGCGATTTCGTCGCGCTGCGCCAGCAGGGCGTGACGGTCGACAGCGGCAAGAAGGGCGGCTGGGCGAGCTTCTTCGCGGCCTGCGGCAACTACCGCGTGTGGATGCTGTTCGTCACGTACGGCGCATGCTTCGGCGTCGAGGTGTTCATCCACAACATCGCCGCGCTGTACTACGTCGATCACTTCAAGCTGTCGCTGAAGGACGCCGGCTTCGCGGTCGGGATGTTCGGGCTGCTCGCGCTGTTCGCCCGCGCGCTCGGCGGCTGGCTGTCCGACAAGATCGCCGCGCGGCGCAGCCTCGACGTGCGCGCGGCGCTGCTGTGCGCGCTGATCATCGGCGAAGGGCTCGGGCTGATCTGGTTCTCGCATGCGCAAGGCATCGGCGTCGCGCTCGTCGCGATGCTGACCTTCGGCCTCTTCACGCACATGGCGTGCGGCGCGACGTATGCGCTCGTGCCGTTCATCGACCGCAAGGCGCTCGGCGGCGTCGCGGGGATCGTCGGCGCGGGCGGCAACGTCGGCGCGGTCGCCGCGGCTTTCCTGCTGAAGGGTGTCGGCGACGTGCAGCACACGCTGAGCCTGCTCGGCCTTGTCGTGACCGCAACCGCGTTGTGCGCGATGGCCGTGCGCTTCAGCGAAGAACACAAGGCGCGCGAAGCGGAGCTGCGCGATCGCGCACTGGCCGCCGCCGGCGCCGCGAACTGATCGACCGAAGGAACCGTCACCATGAAATTCATCGTCATCGGCCACGGCATGGTCGGCCACAAGCTTCTCGAATGCGTCGCGGCGCAAGCCGGCGCGGCCGGCGCGCCGCAGGTCACGGTGCTCGGCGAGGAGCCGCGCCCGGCCTACGATCGCGTGCATCTGTCGGAATTTTTCGCGGGCAAGTCGGCGGACGACCTGTCGCTCGTCGAACCCGGCTTCTTCGAGCGTCATCCGCAATTCGACCTGCGGCTGAACGCGCCGGTCGCATCGATCGACCGCGCCGCGCACACGGTCACGCTCGCGTCGGGCGAAACGCTCGCATACGACAAGCTGGTGCTCGCCACCGGCTCGCGTCCGTTCGTGCCGCCGGTGCCGGGCCGCGATCGCGCGGGCTGCTTCGTGTACCGGACGATCGAGGATCTCGAAGCGATGCAGGCGTGCGGCGCGCACGCGAAGCGCGGCGTCGTGATCGGCGGCGGGCTGCTCGGCCTCGAATGCGCGAAGGCGTTGCGCGACATGGGGCTCGACACGCACGTGGTCGAATTCGCGCCGCGCCTGATGGCCGTGCAGGTCGACGACGGCGGCGGCCGGATGCTGCGCGCGAAGATCGAGGCGCTCGGCGTGACCGTGCATACCGGCAAGAACACGCTCGAGATCGTCGACGGCGACGAAGGCGCGCACCGGATGGCGTTCGCCGACGGCTCGCATCTCGACACCGACATGATCGTGTTCTCGGCCGGCATCCGGCCGCGGGACGAACTGGCCCGCGCGTGCGGGCTCGAGATCGGCCCGCGCGGCGGCGTCGCGATCGACGACGCGTGCCGCACGAGCGACGCCGACATCTACGCGATCGGCGAATGCGCGGCCTGGAACGGCATGGTGTACGGCCTCGTCGCGCCCGGCTACGACATGGCGCGCGTGGTCGCGAAACAACTCGCGGGCGACGCCGACGAAGCGGCGGACGCCGCGTTCGCCGGCGCCGACATGAGCACCAAGCTGAAGCTGATGGGCGTCGACGTCGCGAGCATCGGCGACGCGCACGGCACGACGGCCGGCAGCCGCACCTACCAGTACGCGGACGAGCGCCGCCAGGTCTACAAGAAGCTCGTGGTGTCCGACTGCGGCAAGTTCCTGCACGGCGCGGTGATGGTCGGCGATGCGGCCGAATACGGCACGCTGCTGCAGATGATGCTGAACCGGATCGAGCTGCCCGAGTCGCCGGAATTCCTGATCCTGCCGTCGTCGGACGGCGCGGCGAAACCGGCGATCGGCGTCGATGCGCTGCCGGAAGGCGCGCAGATCTGCTCGTGCAACAACGTGTCGAAGTCGCAGATCTGCGCGGCGGTGGCCGACGGCGCGACGAGCCTCGGCGCGCTGAAGACCTGCACGGGCGCCGGCACGTCGTGCGGCGGCTGCGTGCCGCTCGTCACGCAGATCATGAAGGCCGAGATGAAGAAGCAGGGTCTCGCGGTCAACAACCATCTGTGCGAGCACTTCCCGTATTCGCGCCAGGAGCTGTTCCACCTGATCCGCGTCGAGCGCATCACGACGTTCGACGCATTGCTGCACAAGCACGGCCGCGGGCTCGGTTGCGACGTGTGCAAGCCGGCCGTCGCGGGCATCCTCGCGTCGTGCTTCAACGAGTTCGTGCTGAAGAAGGAGCACGCGGGCCTGCAGGATTCGAACGACTACTACCTCGCGAACATCCAGCGCGACGGCACGTATTCGGTGGTGCCGCGCATGCCGGGCGGCGAAGTCACGCCGGAAGGGCTGATCGCGGTCGGCCAGGTCGCGAAGAAATACGGCCTGTACACGAAGATCACCGGCGGCCAGCGTGTCGACCTGTTCGGCGCGCGCGTCGAGCAGCTGCCGTCGATCTGGGAGGAGCTGATCGCCGCCGGCTTCGAATCGGGGCACGCGTACGGCAAGGCGCTGCGCACCGTGAAGTCGTGCGTCGGCTCGACGTGGTGCCGCTACGGCGTCGACGATTCGGTCGGCCTCGCGATCGACCTGGAGAATCGCTACAAGGGGCTGCGCGCGCCGCACAAGATCAAGTTCGGCGTGTCCGGCTGCACACGCGAGTGCGCGGAAGCGCAGGGCAAGGACGTCGGCATCATCGCGACCGAGAAGGGCTGGAACCTGTACGTGTGCGGCAACGGCGGGATGAAGCCGCGCCACGCGGAACTGCTCGCGTCCGATCTCGATCGCGACACGCTGATCCGCTATATCGACCGCTTCCTGATGTTCTACGTGCGCACGGCCGACCGGCTGCAGCGCACCAGCGTGTGGCGCGACAACCTCGAAGGCGGCCTCGACTACCTGGTCGACGTCGTCGTGCACGACAAGCTCGCGATCGCGGCCGAGCTCGAGGCCGACATGCAGCACGTGGTCGACACCTACGAGTGCGAATGGAAGCGCGCCGTCACCGATCCCGACACGCGCAAGCGCTTCCGCCACTTCGTGAACAGCGACGCGCCGGACACGACCATCGAATTCGTCGAGACGCGCGGCCAGATCCGGCCCGCGACGCCCGGCGAGCGCACGGCCGGCAAGCCCGTGGCGATTCCGGTCGTCGCCGAACCCGCGACCGTTTGACCCCGACCGACACCCGCATCTTATAAAGGAGCCCATCATGAACGATCGTCTTCCGCTGTCCTGGACCCGCGTGTGCCCGCTCGACGACATCGTGCCGAACACCGGCGTGTGCGCGCTCGTCAACGGCGAGCAGGTCGCGGTGTTTCACGTCGCGCACGCCGACGGCGGCGTGTTCGCGATCGACAACGTCGATCCCGTGTCGCAGGCCGCCGTGATGTCGCGCGGGCTGATCGGCAGCCTCGGCGAGCGCGTCGTCGTTGCATCGCCGTTGTACAAGCAGCACTTCGACCTGCGCACCGGCGAATGCCTGGAAGCGCCCGAGCAGTCGGTGAGCGCGTATCCGTCGCGGGTCGAGGACGGCTTCGTATGGATCGCAGCCTGAACGTCCCGGAGCACGCATGACCGCCACCCCCGTCAAGAGCGTGTGCCCGTACTGCGGCGTCGGCTGCGGGATGGTGCTGCACGTCGAGGACGGCGAAGTCGTCAAGGTGTCCGGCGACGCCGACCATCCGACCAACTTCGGGCGGCTGTGCACGAAGGGTTCGTCCGCGCACGTCGCGCTGCGCCGCTCGGGGCGGCTCGACCGTGCGTTCGTGCGGCGCGCCCGCGAGGACGACCTCGTGCCGCTGCCGGCGCGCGACGCGATCGCCGAGACCGCGCGGCGGCTGCGCGCGGTGCTCGATACGCACGGGCCCGATGCGCTGTCGTTCTACGTGTCGGGGCAGATGTCGATCGAGGCGCAATACCTCGTCAACAAGCTCGCGAAGGGCTTCGTCGGCACCAACAACATCGAGTCGAACTCGCGCCTGTGCATGGCGAGCGCGAGCACCGGCTACAAGCAGTCGCTCGGCGCGGACGGGCCGCCCGGGTCGTACCAGGATTTCGATCGCGCGAACCTGTTCTTCGTGATCGGCGCGAACATGGCCGACTGTCATCCGATCCTGTTCCTGCGGATGATGGATCGCGTGAAGGCCGGCGCGAAGCTGATCGTCGTCGATCCGCGCCGCACCGGCACCGCCGACAAGGCCGACCTGTTCCTGCAGATTCGGCCGGGCACCGATCTCGCGCTGACCAACGGGCTGCTGCACCTGCTGCACGCGAACGGGCGCACCGATGCCGCGTTCATCGATACGTACACCGAAGGCTGGGACGCGATTCCCGCGTTCCTTGCCGACTACACGCCCGAGCGCGTCGCGGAGATCACGGGGCTGGCCGAAGCCGACCTCCGCACGGCCGCGCAATGGATCGGCGACGCACAGGAATGGATGAGCTGCTGGACGATGGGGCTCAACCAGAGCACGCACGGCGTGTGGAACACCAACGCGATCTGCAATCTGCATCTCGCGACCGGCGCGATCTGCCGCCCGGGCAGCGGGCCGTTCTCGCTGACCGGCCAGCCGAACGCGATGGGCGGACGCGAGATGGGCTACATGGGGCCGGGGTTGCCGGGCCAGCGCTCGGTGGCGTCCGACGACGATCGCCGCTTCGTCGAGAACCTGTGGCGCGTGCCGGCCGGCACGCTGCGCAAGGACACCGGCAACGGCACGGTCGACCTGTTCGAGCGGATGGCGGCCGGGGACATCAAGGCGTGCTGGATCGTCTGCACGAATCCGGTCGCGACCGTGCCGAACCGGCGCAACGTGATCGCCGGGCTGCAAGCCGCAGAACTCGTGATCGCGCAGGACGCGTTCCTCGACACCGAGACCAACCGCTACGCGGACATCCTGCTGCCCGGCGCGCTGTGGGCCGAGGGCGACGGCGTGATGATCAATTCCGAGCGCAACATGACGCTGATGCGCGCGGCGGTCGCGCCGCCCGGCGATGCGCTGCCCGACTGGCGCATCATCGCGGAAGTCGCGCGCGCGATGGGTTTCGGCGATGCGTTCGACTATGCGTCGGCGGCCGACGTGTTCGACGAGATCGTGCGCTTCTCGAATCCGGCGACCGGCTACGATCTGCGCGGCGCGAGCCACGCGGCGCTGCGCGACGGGCCCGTGCAATGGCCGGTCGCGCCGGGCGCCGCGCGCGAGCGGCACCCGATCCGCTACCTGAACGACGGCGTGAGCCAGCCGCCGCGCACGGCAGCCGACGGCGGCGACGCGCCGCGCATCGCGTTCCCGACGCCGTCGGGCAAGGCGCGCTTTTTCGCGCGGCCGCACGTCGATCCGGCCGAGCTGCCCGACGACACGTTCCCGATCGTGCTGAACACCGGGCGGTTGCAGCATCAGTGGCACACGATGACGAAGACGGGCAAGGTCGCGATGCTGAACAAGCTCAACCCGCGCCCGTTCGTCGAGCTGCACCCGGACGATGCGAGCGCGCTCGGCATCGCCGCGAAGGACAGCGTCGAGATTCGTTCGGCGCGCGGCCGCGCGGTGTTGCCGGCCGTCGTGACGGACCGCGTGCGGCGCGGCAACTGCTTCGCGCCGATGCACTGGAACGACGTGTACGGCGACGACCTGTGCATCAACGCGGTGACGAACGACGCGATCGACGCGGAATCGCAGCAACCCGAACTGAAATACTGCGCGGTCGCGCTCACGCGCGTCGAAGCCGATGCGTTCGCGCACGCCGACGACGACACCGCGCAACCCGATGCAGGTGCCGACGATGCGCGGCCCGCGCCTGCGACGGTGCAGGCCACTGCTTCACAGGAACCCGACATGGCAGACATCGACACTTTCGCGGCCGCGCTGGGCGTCGCCGATTTCGCGCCGCCGCCGCTGACCGACACCGAGCGGCTGTACGTGGCCGGCCTCGTCAGCGGTCTGAAGGCGAGCGCCGGCCGTCGCGACGGCGGCGTGCCCGTGCTGCCGGCCGGCGCGCCGTTGACGCCGCCCGTGCGGTTCTGGCTCGACGGCATGCTCGCGGGGCTGTTCAGCCGCTCGCTGCCCGTGCACGCCGCCGAGCGTGCCGCGCCGGCGCTGCCGGCCGACGCCGCCGCGGCCGGCGGCGTGCGCATCGTGCGCCCGCGCCCGAAGGTCACGTTGTTGTGGGCATCGCAGACCGGCAACATCGAATCGTTGACCGAGGATTACGCGACGAAGCTGATGAACGCGGGCTTCGAGATCCGCACCGCGTGCATGTCCGACTATCCGGTTGCCTCGCTGGCCGGTGCGCAATACGTGCTGCTGATGACGAGCACGTTCGGCGACGGCGATGCACCCGACAACGGCAGCGAGTTCTGGGACGCGTTGCAGGCCGGCAGCGCCGCGCGCCTCGACGGCGTGCATTTCGCGGTGCTCGCGTTCGGCGACCGCAACTACGACCAGTTCTGCGGCCACGGCCGCCGGCTCGACGCGCGGCTCGCGGAACTCGGCGCGGCGCGCCTCTGTGCGCGTGTCGATTGCGACGTCGAATTCCAGCACGATGCCGATCAGTGGCTCGAGCGCGTCGTCGCGCGGATCAAGGAGGCCGATGCCGCGCTGCACGCGGTGCCGTCCGGCGGGATGAGCCCGTCGGGGCTGCTGCCGACGAAAGCGCATCCGGCGCCGTCGAAGCTCGTCGCGAACCTGCGGCTGAACCGGCCGGGCGCCGCGAAGGACACGCGCTACGTGTCGCTGTCGACCCAGGGCGCGAACCTCGAATACGAAACCGGCGACGCGCTCGGCGTGTGGCCGACCAACTGTCCGGAGCTGGTCGACGAGCTGCTGTCCGTCACCGCGCTGAAGGCCGATGCGCCCGTGTCGGTGCCGGGCGTCGGCGATATCCGGCTCGGCGACGCGCTCGCGCGCCACTTCGACATCACGCGCCCGCATCCGGACACGCTGGCCTTCATCGCGTCGCGCAGCGCGAACGGCGCGCTGAAGTCGCTGCTCGGCGACGATCGCAAGGCCGACCTCAAGCAATGGTTGTGGGGGCAACAACTGGCGGACGTGCTGCACGAATACCCGGTCGAGCTGTCGGGCGCGGAGCTGGTCGGCATGCTCAAGCGCATGCAGCCGCGCCTCTATTCGATCGCGTCGAGCCCGAGCGCGCACGCGGGCGAGATTCACCTGACCGTGTCGGCCGTGCGTTATCACAACGGGCGGCGCGCGCGCAAAGGCGTCGCGTCGACGTTCCTCGCCGATCGCGCGGACGACGGCCGCGTGCCCGTGTTCGTGCAGAAGTCCGCGCATTTCAGGCCGCCTGTGAACGGCGACGTGCCGATCGTGATGGTCGGCCCGGGCACCGGCGTCGCGCCGTTCCGCGGCTTCCTGCACGAGCGGCAGGCGCGCGGCGCGCGCGGGCGCAACTGGCTGTTCTTCGGCGAGCAGCACGCGCAGACCGACTTCTACTACGGCGACGAGCTGAGCGCGATGCGCGACAGCGGGTTCCTTACGCGGCTCGATCTCGCGTTCTCGCGCGATCAGGCCGACAAGGTCTACGTGCAGGACCGGATGCGCGAGCAGGGCGCCGAGCTGTTCGCATGGCTGGAGGAAGGCGCGCACTTCTACGTGTGCGGCGACGCCGCGCGCATGGCGAAGGACGTTGATACGGCGCTGAAGGCGGTCGTCGCCGAGCACGGCGGCATGTCGGACGAAGCCGCGAACGACTACGTCGCGCGGCTTTCGAAGGCGCGGCGGTACATGCGCGACGTGTATTGAGCGTGCGAGCGGCGGGCGGTTGTCCGCCAGTTTCGCTGGCAGGTCGACTGCAGGCGCTCCCGTGCGTGCGCCTGCTGGGCGCGCATGAACGCTTCGAGCGGAAACGCCAGCCGCTCGGGCGCGTCGGAATCGCATCGGCCGCTCGCTGCAGCAATGGGTCCGGCGGCGCATGATGTCGGCTCCCCCCAACGAAGCCATGGAGTCGCGTGATGACCGTCTTCCCGCATTTTCCGATTCGAACGTTCGCGATTGCCGCCGTGTTGGCGGTCGCCGCGGTTTCCAGCGCACCGGCGATCGGCCAGACGTCGACGGTGCCGGCAGGTTCGGCCACTGCGACACCCGACAACGCGGTGCTGCTGACCGTATTCCTGAAGCACGACCAGTCGCGCCCGCTTGCCGAGCTGAATGCGCAACTCGCGAAGCAGGGGTTCTACAAGGCGTTTCCGCCGCCGGGCGTCGAGGTGGTGAGCTGGACCGTGACGATGGGAATCGGGCAGATCGTCGTGCTGCGGCTGCCGGCGTCGCGGTTGCGCGAGGTCAACCGCGTGCTCGAGGATACGGCCTGGGGCGCGTACCGGACGGAGTTCTACCCGACCTATGACTACAAGGCGATCGGGTTGGGGGAGCATGAGCGCGCGAAGTGACGCGCGGCAGCGAATTTCCATACGCGTGGTGCGCCGGGAGAGGCGCACCGAATCGACCCGCCGCCATTCCGAAACGTGCCGGGCCGTCGCGTTTCCGTCCTCGCCGGCCGGGCTCGGCGCGGCAGATTCCTCCCAAATGCATCGCAAGTCATTCATCTGATGAAAAAACCACCGCGGTTCCCGGTATGATGCGCACCTTGCGCGTGTCCGCCGCACGCATTTTGATGCGAGGTGGGCACGCGACCGGCCACGGACGCGCGGCAAACGTGCCACAAAACCGCACAATGCCCGTGTGAAAGATTTTGTAATATAAGTTCCTTATACTCGTAAGTTCTGATCCCGGCGCCCCAGCCTTCCCGATGGCCGGCCGCCCGAGGAGAACAACGAGATTTTTGTCGCCGCCCGGCCCATCCGCGCCGCGACACGCTATGCACCACCACTGAACACGTTATGTCTTCCCGCCACCCTGGTTCGCCCGGCCGTGCCGAGGCGGTGATCGCCCGTGCCCGGGCGCTGATCCGCCATGAGCGCGTGCTGTCGCCGCTGCTCGCGCTCGGCATCGGCCTGCTGCTGATCGTGGTTTTCCAGCATCTGTCGGAATCCGTCGACTACCGGTCGGTGATCCGCCAATTGCGTTACATGTCCGTCGGCGAATGGGGCGCGTCGCTGGCCGCGACGGCCCTCAGCTATCTCGCGCTCGTCGCCCGCGATGCGGTCGGCCTGCGCTATGTCGCGGCCAAGGTGCCGCGCGTCGCGCTGTGGATCGGCGCGATTGCCGGTTCCGCGCTCGGCAACGCGACCGGCTTCGGCGCGTTGACGGGCGGGGCGGTGCGCGCTCGCGTGTACGGCGTGTCGGGCGTCACGCCCGCCCAGATCGGCCGGATGACGGTGTTCACGAGCGGCACGCTGGCGCTCGCGATGGTGTTGATGACCGCGGTCGGCATGGTCTGCGTGCCGGAGGCGCTCGCCGCGATGTTGCACGTCGCGCCCGGCGTGCTCACGTGGACGGGCGCTGCACTGCTCGTCGCGCTCGCCGCGCTGGTCGTGCTGTGCGGCAATACCGCGCGCCCGGTCGTCACGCGTTTCAAATGGCTATCGTTCGACGTGCCGGCGCGGCGCGATCTCGTCGCGCAGGTCTTCTATGCGGTGCTCGACGTCGTCGCCGCGGGCCTGACGCTGTGGGTATTGCTGCCGGCGGCGCCGGTCGGCTTCCCGACCTTCATCACCGTTTACGCGGCCGCCTTGCTGCTCGGGATGATCGGCCATACGCCGGGCGGGATCGGCGTGTTCGAAGCGGCGATGGTCTTCACGCTCGGTCGCGAAGTGCCCGCGCACGCGATGGTCGCCGCGCTGATCGCGTATCGCGCGATCTACTTCGGCGTGCCGCTCGTGCTGTCGGCCGGCCTGCTGGCCGGCTTCGAGGGCCGCGCGCTGCGGCGCCGGCTCGTGACGCGGCAGGCCGTGCGCGTATCGCAACTGGCGCCGGTGTTCCTGAGCCTCGTGACGTTCGCGGTCGGCGGGATGCTGGTGATCTCGAGCGCGACGCCCGCGTTCTGGCATCGCATCGCGATCCTGCGCCACATCGTGCCGCTGTGGGTGCTCGAAGGCTCGCAGGTGATCTGCAGCGTGCTCGGCGTCGCGTTGCTGTTTGTCGCGCGCGGGCTGCTGCGCCGGCTCGACGGCGCGTGGTGGATGACGTTCGCCTTGACGCTCGCGAGCCTCGCGCTGTCGCTGGCCAAGGGCCTCGCGTTCGTCGAGGCAGGCGTGCTCGGCACGCTGCTCGTGCTGCTGCTCGTCAGCCGCCGCCGGTTCAACCGTCATTCGTCGCTGCTCGCCGAGCGCTTCACCGTCAGCTGGTTCGTGTCGGTGGCGATGGTGCTGATGCTGGCCGTGTGGGTGCTGTTCTTCGCGTTCCGCGACGTGCCTTACACGCGCGATCTGTGGTCGCATTTCTCGTTCGATGCGCGCGCGCCGCGTGCGCTGCGCGCGACACTCGCCGCCGGCGTGTTCGTCGCGCTGTTCGCGCTGTGGCAATTGCTGCGCCCGGCGCCCGGGCGTTTCGTGAAGCCCGCCGAGCAGGACCTGATCGACGCGGAGCAGATCATCCGCGCGCAGGAATGCAGCGACGCGGGCCTCGCGCTGATGGGCGACAAGTCGTTCCTGTTTTCCGAATCGCGCCGCGCGTTCCTGATGTACGCGAAGAACGGCCGCACGTGGGCCGCGCTGCACGACCCGGTCGGCCCGCGTGAAGAGTGGCCGGCGCTGATCAGCAAGTTCATCGCGCTCGCGCACGCGCACAGCGGCCGCGCCGCGTTCTACCAGGTGCGCGCGAATGCGTTGCCGCTGTATCTCGACGCGGGGCTCACGCTGATGAAGCTGGGCGAGGAAGCGCACATCGCCCTCGACCAGTTCGACCTGAAGGGATCGAACCGTTCGCACCTGCGCTACGCGCTGCGCCGCGGCGACAAGGATGCGCTGACGGTCGAGGTCATCGCGCCGGGCGACGTGCAGGCCGCGCTGCCGGCGTTGCGCGACATCTCCGACGGCTGGCTCGACAGCCGCGATGCGCGCGAGAAGAGTTTCTCGGTGGCCGCGTTCCACGACGGCTATCTGTCGACGCAGTCGGTGATGCTGGTGCGGCAGGCCGGCAAGCCGATCGCGTTCGTCACGTTCATGACGACCGACCTCAACACCGAGGCGACGGTCGGTGTGATGCGCCATCTGCCGGACGCGTCGCCGTACGCGATGGAGTATCTGTTTACGCAGCTCGCGCTGCATCTGAAGGAAGCGGGGTTCCGCAAGCTGAGCCTGGGCATCGCGCCGTTCTCGGGGATGGGCGCGGCGAAGATGCCGTCGCCGTTCCACCGGCTCGGCCTGATGGTCTGGCGCTTCGGCGGCCGCTTCTACAACTTCCGCGGCTTGCGCGCTTTCAAGAGCAAGTTCGAACCGCACTGGGAGCCGCGTTATCTCGCGGCCTCGGGCTCGGTCGGCGTGTTCGTCACGCTCGCGGATCTGTCATTGCTGGCTGGAGGTCGGCGTTCATGATGTCGAAGAAGGGAATCGCGCGGGCGGCAGCCGCCTGCGCGGGAATGATGCTGGCCGGCGCCGCGTGCGCAGCGCAGCCGGCCACGGTGAAAGCCGAAACCGTATCGGGCGGCCGCTATGGGCCCGTGACCGTGACCAGGCCGAGCGGGCCGCTGCGCGGTTTCGTCGTGCTGTTCTCGCGCGAGGCCGGCTGGCATGCCGCCGATCAGCAGGCGGCCGACGCGCTCGCGAAAGCCGGCGCGATGACGGTCGGCGTCGATTCCGGGCGTTACGCGGCGAATCTCGCCGCGAAGCAGGAGGCCTGCCACCACCTCGACGGCGACGCCGAGGCGGTCAGCCATCAGCTCGAACGTCTTGCGCAGTCGTCGCGCTATTTCACGCCGATCGTCGCGGGTGTGGGCCAGGGCGGCGCGATCGCGAAACAGATCCTGTCGATGGCGCCGGAGAACACGATCGCCGGCGTCGTCGCGGTCGGCCCGGCCACGAAGCTCGATCCGCGCTTCAAGCCGTGCCCGCCCGATCCGACGATCGTGCGCCGCGCGATGCCGGGTTTCGTCGAAACGGCTGCCGCGGGCGACACCGAGAAGCTCGTCTCGCTCGTCACGTCGCATCTGCGCGACACCAGCAGCAGCGACGAGCTCGACGTGTCGGACCTGCCGCTCGTCGAGCTGCCGGCCAAGGGCGGCAGCGACCGGCTTGCGATCGTGATCTCGGGCGACGGCGGCTGGCGCGATCTCGACAAGACGATCGCCGAGGCGCTGCAGCGCGACGGCGTATCGGTGGTCGGCATCGACGCGCTGCGTTACTTCTGGAGCGAGAAGCCGCCCGCGCAGGTGAGCCGCGATCTGGCCCGCGTGATGCGCACCTACATGGCGCGCTGGCATGCGAGCCGCGTGGCGCTGGTCGGCTACTCGTTCGGCGCCGACGTGATGCCGTTCGCGTACAACCGGCTGCCGGCCGACCTGCGCGACAAGGTCGCGGTGATGTCGCTGCTCGGCTTCGCGCCGTCGGCCGATTTCCAGATCCGCGTGACGGGCTGGCTCGGCATGCCCGCGAGCGACAGTGCGCTGAAGGTCGCGCCGGAAATCGCGAAGGTGCCGCCGTCGCTCGTGCAGTGCTTCTATGGCGCGGAAGAGAAGGAAACGATGTGCCCGGCGCTCGCGAACACGGGCGCCGACGTGATCAGGACGCAGGGCGATCACCACTTCGGCCGCGATTACATCGCGCTGGAGAAGAAGATCCTCGGCGGGTTCGGCAAGCCGGCGGCGGCGCGCTGAACGCCGGTGGCGCCCGCGTGACGGCGGGCGCCGGCCGGTTTGCTTCCGGTTCATCGTACGGGCGGCCAGCGAGCCGCCCGTTTCATTTTCCGGGCTGCGCTGCCGCGTCCTGCGGCGGCATGGTCGTTCTCGCATCGCGCTGATAAAAGCCAGGAAACCGGTCGAGCTGCCGCCGTGCGGCCGCGAGATCGGTGTCGTCGCCGAGCACCGCGCTCGAAAATCCCGTGCGTTCCATCAACAGCAGCTGGTCGACCAGGACGTCACCGGTTGCGCGCAGGTCGCCGGCGAAGCCGTAGCGCTTGCGCAGCAGGTAGGCCTGGCTGTAGGCGCGGCCGTCGGTGAACGACGGAAACTGCAGGTCGATGCGCTCGGCCTGCGCGATGCGCGCGGCGAGCGGTGGCAGTTCCTCGTCGTTGCCGATCGTCAGCGTCGTCGTGCCGTGCCGCTCGGTGTCGTCGGCATGTTCGGCCGGCGTCAGCAGCCGGATGCGTTCGTTTGCGTTCGCGGTCTCGTGGTTCATGCGGGTTCTTCCTGATGACGCGCGGCGTTCGCGGCGGCCTTGAACGGCTCCGTGCCGATGCGGCGCACCGTGTCGATGAATCGTTCGCAGCGGCCGTTCGCGTCGATGCGCGCGTCGAGATACGCATGGACGAGCGCGTCGACGACATCGACGATTTCGTCCGCCGAAAACGACGGGCCGATCACCTTGCCCGGCCGCGCGGGGCCGCTCGCGATCGAGCCGTCCGACCCGCCGAGCGTGACCTGGTACCACTCCGCGCCGTCCTTGTCGACGCCGAGGATGCCGAGGTGGCCGCTGTGATGATGGCCGCACGAGTTGATGCAGCCGCTGATGTGCAGGTCGAGGTCGCCGATGTCGTGCAGCGGGTCGAGATCGTCGAAGCGCTCGGCGATCGCGTCGGCGACCGGAATCGAGCGGGCGTTCGCGAGCGCGCAGAAATCGCCGCCCGGGCACGCGATCATGTCGGTCAGCAGCCCGACGTTCGCGCTCGCGAGGCCGATCGCGCGCGCGTTTTCCCACAGCAGGAACAGGTCGTCGACGTGTACCCACGGCAGCACGACGTCCTGCGTGTGCGTGACGCGCGCCTCGCCGGCCGAGAAGCGGTCGGCGAGATCGGCGAGCGCATCGAGCTGGTCCGGCGATGCGTCGCCGGGCGCCTGCAGGCGGCGCTTGAACGACAGCGTGACGATGCGCAGCGCCGGGTCGCGATGATCGGCGACATTGCGGGCGAGCCAGCGGGCGAACGCCGGATGACGGCTCGCCTGCGCGGACAAGCGTGCGTTCGCGTCCGCGAGGTCGAGCGTGCGCGGTTTCAATCGCGGCGGGACGAACGACGCGGCGACGCGATCGAATTCGGCCTGCGGGATCGTGTGCGGGCCGCCGTCGTGGACGACGATCTGGCGGAACTCCTCCTCGACGTCGTCGATGTAGCGCTGCCCTTCGGTCTTCACGAGGATCTTGATCCGCGCCTTGTACTTGTTGTCGCGCCGCCCGTAGCGGTTGTACACGCGGACGATCGCCTCGATGTAGTTCATCACGTGCTGCCACGGCAGGAATGCGCGCAGCAGCGTCGCGATCGTCGGCGTGCGGCCCATCCCGCCGCCCACGCTCACGCGAAAGCCGAGTGCGCCAGCGTCGTCGCGCACGAGCTTCAGCCCGACGTCGTGCCAGTCGGTCGCCGCGCGGTCTTCGGTCGCGCCCGTGATCGCGATCTTGAACTTGCGCGGCAGGAACGCGAATTCGGGGTGCAGCGTCGTCCACTGGCGCATCACTTCGGCGAACGGGCGCGGATCGGCGATCTCGTCCGGCGCGACGCCCGCGCGTTCGTCGCACGAAATGTTGCGGATGCAGTTGCCGCTCGTCTGGATGCCGTGCATGTCCACGGTCGCGAGCAGGTCCATCACGTCGGCGGCCTTCGCAAGCGGAATCCAGTTGAATTGGACATTGGTGCGCGTCGTGAAGTGCGCGGTGCGGGTCGGCAGGCGCAACGTGCCGAGCAACGCCTGCGCGTCGCACGCGGCGCGATAGGTGGGGTCGTCGGGGACGTCGTAGTCGCGCGCGATCCGCGCGAGCATGCGAAGCTGCGCGCTCGACAGCTCGCCGTACGGCACCGCGACGCGCAGCATCGGCGCGTGGCGCTGCACGTACCAGCCGTTCTGCAGGCGCAGCGGCCGGAACGCGTCCTCGCCGAGGGTGCCTTGCTGCCAGCGTTCCAGCTGGTCGCGGAACTGGGCGGCGCGGCTGTGCACGAGCGCCCGGTCGAAATCGGTATATCGATACATGACGTGATACGCGAGAGGCGCCACGGCGAACGGCGCGCGGCGCGGAAGGACGTTGCGACGGATGTCAGGCAACGGGAGACAGCGTAGGGAACGCGATGCGGCGGGACAAGCAGCAGATCGGAACGAAAAAGGCGTAGCAGATGACCGGCGGGGTGCCGGTGCGGGCCGGGCATGCGCGCATGCCCGTGCGCGCGGTCACGCGTCGACGACGAGCGTCGGATCGAGCGCGCGGATGCGCTGGTCGATGAAGTAGCCGCCGCCTTCCTGGTAGCGCAGGAACAGGCGGCCGCACGCGCGACAGCAACTGACGGTGCAGCGGTTGTACGGGAAATGGCGCGGCGCGATCGGCGCGTCGTCCGACGCGTAGCGCGTGCCGGCCGGATGATATTCCGAGTAGGTCGGCTCGGGTTCGCCCGGCGGGATGAGCGTGGCCACTTCGATCAGTTGGGTGTCCGGCAGCGACAGCGGCAGGGTCGTCCAGCCGGCGAGCGAGGTCTTCGTGCAGGTGCACGGCTGCGTGACGTGCGCCGCTTCGGCCGTCAGTGCCAGCAGCGCGTCGTGATCGAGGTGGGGCAATGGGTTCATGGGCAATCGGGAAAGGGCGGCGGGACCTGCAATGTAACCCGCGTACGGGGCGGCTGCATGGCCGTGACGCGGCCGGCGCGCGCGCCTTGCGCGATCAGCCTGCCTTGCGGACCGCCGGCTGCGCGATCAGTTCGCCGAGCACGCGGATCGCGCGCTCGATGTCGCGGCTCCACGGATGGCCGAAGTTCACGCGCACGCAGCGCTCGAAGCCGTGTGCGGCCGAAAACAGCGGGCCCGGCGCGAAGCTGATGCCGCGTGCGATCGCCTCGCGATGCAGCGCCATCGCGTCGATCGCATCGGGAAACGCGAGCCACAGGAAATAGCCGCCGTCGGGCCGCACCCATTCGACGCCGGCCGGCAGCCAGCGCCGCAGCGCGTCGTCCATTCGGTCGAGCTGCGTGTGCAGCGCGCCGCGCAGCTTGCGCAGGTGCCGGTCGTAGCCGCCGTGTTCGAGATAGTTCGCGATGCCGGCCTGCGCGGGAATGCTGGCCGACAGCGTCGTCATCAGCTTGAGCCGCTGCACCTTCTCCGCGAACCGGCCCGCGGCGGCCCAGCCGATCCGGTAGCCGGGCGCGAGCGTTTTCGAGAACGAACTGCAGTGCATCACGAGGCCGTGGCGATCGAACGCGCGCGCGGGCAGCGGATAGTCGGGGCCGAAATGCAGTTCGCCGTACACGTCGTCCTCGATCAGCGGCACGTTGCGCGCCGCGAGCAATTCGACGAGCGCGCGCTTTTTTTCGGCGGTCAGCGTCACGCCGGTCGGATTCTGGAAATTGGTCATGAACCAGCATGCGCGAATGTCGTGCCGGTCGAGCGCGTTCGCGAGCGCATCGAGATCGAGGCCCGTGCGCGGATCGACGGGAATCTCGACCGCGCGCAAATCGAGCCGCTCGATTGCCTGCAGCGCGGCATAGAAGCCCGGTGCTTCGACGGCGACGACGTCGCCGGGCCGCGTCACCGCCATCAGGCACAGGTTCAGTGCCTCGAGTGCACCGTTCGTGACGACGATTTTGTCGATCGGCTGCGAGATGCCGGTCGCGAGATAGCGCCGCGCGATCTGCTGGCGCAGCGCCTCGTTGCCGGGCGGCAGGTCGACGACCGTGCTCCACGGGCTCACGAGCCGCGTGGCCTGCGCGAGCGACTTCGCCAGGCGCGGCAGCGGAAACAGCTGCGGCGCCGGGAACGCGGAGCCGAGCGGCACGATGCCGGGTTGCGTGGCCGCATCGAGCACGGAGAACACGAGGCTGCTGATGTCGACCTTGCGCGTGGCGCCGGCGCGGCTCGCGCGGCGTTGCGTCGCCGGGCTCGCGGCCGGCTGGGCGCCCGGTGCGACGTAGTAGCCCGAGCGTTCGCGCGCACGGATCAGCCCCCACTGTTCGAGCAGGTAGTACGCGCGAAACACCGTCGACTGGCTCACGCCATGTTGCGCGATGATCTGCCGCAGCGACGGCAGGCGGGTGCCGACGGCGAGGTTGCCGTTGCGGATGTCGTCGGCGACCGTATGGGCGAGGGTTTCGTAGCGTTTCATCGGCGTGGGCGGAGCGCGTCGTCGCCGGCGCGGGCGAAGCGGCGCCGCGCCGGCGGGCGGCGCTCATTGTCCGATGCGCGGCCCGAAAAGGAAAGGCGCGGGTGTTGCGGCCGCGCCGTCCCGCTGCGTCAGGCCGCGTTCGGCTCGACGATCGGCCCGCTGCCGCCGTGCGGCTACGGCACGGCGCACCTTGCCGACCACGCGCACGCACAGCAGGCCGGCCCGCGGCGAGCGGCGCCACGAACGAGCCTGTCGTGATCGACGGCATCACGCCGGTGAAGGTCGTGAAGAAGATGTCCGCGAGATGGCCCGCGAAGTTCTGGATCCCGCCGCGCGATGCGACGTGCGCGTGCATCGGCGTGCCCCCGACGCGGGCCCGGTAATTGGGGTGCGTTCGGCCGCGAGGCCCGCGAATATGCGCGATGTGCGGCTTGTTCCGATTGCGTGCCCCTGCGTTTTATGGTCTCGTTGCGGGATATCGCATCGAGTCAAAAAAGGACAGTCGGATGCAGGCGGGCGAGTCACGCGGGGTCCGATTGATCAGGGGAATCGGCGCAGGTGCGCGCGCCCGCGGCGCCGTGCGCATGCTGCTCGTCATATCGATGCTGGGCGGGCTCGCCTCCGTTTTGCCGGCCTTCGCCGCCTCTCCCGAAACCGTCAACGACAACGTGCTGCGCGTGCTGGCCTGGCCCGGCTACGCGGATAGCGACATCGTCAGCGCATTCGAGACGCAGTTTCATGTGCGCGTCGAAGTGACGCTGGTCGATTCCGACGAAGCGCTGTGGACGCGGATGCACAGCGCGTCGCCGCCGCCGTACGACGTGCTGGCCGCGAACACGGCCGAGATCCAGCGCTATGCGCATGAACGCCTGCTCGCCCCCATCGACCTGTCGCGCATCCCGAACCGGCGGCGGCAATTGCCGAATTTCCAGCAACTCGCGACGATCGGCGGCCTCGTGCAGGACGGCGCGTTCTATGCGATTCCGTTCACGTATTCGTCGATGGGGCTGATCTACGACCGCAAGCAGGTGCCGGCCGCGCCGCGCTCGATGCGCGAATTGTGGAATCCGCGCTATCGCGGCAAGGTGCTTGACTTCAACAGCGCGCAGCACAATTTCTCGTTCACGGCGCTGGCGCTCGGCTATCCCGATCCGTTCCGCCTGTCGCCCGCGCAAACGCTTGCCGTGGCCCGCAAGCTGATCGACCTGCGCCGCAACCTGCTGACGTACTACACGCTGCCCGAGGAAGCGACCGCGCTGTTCGTCCAGCATCGGGCGGCGCTGATGTTCGGCAACTACGGCACGCAGCAGGTCGAGCAATTGCGTCGCGCCGGCGCCGACGTCGGCTACGTGATCCCGGACGAAGGCGCGCTCGCCTGGCTCGATTGCTGGGCCGTCACGCGCGGCGCGCGACGCCCCGAGCTTGCATTCGCGTGGATCAACTACATGCTCGAACCGGCGATCGGCACGCTGCTGACCGAGCGTCAGGGGCTGGCGAACACCCTTGAGCCGTCGCGCGGCCTGGATACCGGGCGCCGGCATCTCGTGTGGCTTCAGCCGGTGGAGGACATCGCGCGCCGCGAGTCGCTGTGGAGCCGCATCGTGTCGGGCGATCGGCCGGAGCGGTTCGCCAAATGATCCGGCTCGGGCTCACGTCGAAGCTGTCGGTGCTGTTCGCGTGCATCGGCGTGATCGCGTCCGGCACGACCGGCTACTACGCGTATCGGGCCAACCGCGCGATGCTGGCGCAGGAGGCGCAGCACAGTCTGCTGATGTCGACGCAACTGCTCGGGCAGCGCTTCACCAACGCGCTCGCCGACGTTGCCGACGACGCGCTCGTGCTCGCGCAGTTGCCGTCGTCCGCGGCCGTCGCGGGCGGCGACAATCCGGACAACACGCGACGCATGCGGCTCGAGCAGGTGTATTACAGCTTCATGAGAAATCATGCGGAATACTTGCAGATCCGCCTGATCGCGAGCGGGCACTTCGGGATCGAACGCATTCGCGTCGATCGCGATGCGCGCGGCATCGTCGTGCTGCCCGAAAGCGCGTTTCAGGAGAAAGGGCAGTTTTCCTACGTATTCGACACGCTCGCGACGGCGCCCGGTCATATCTACCTGTCACCGATCGTGATCAATCACGGGACGGGATCGCATGCGGCGGAAGGGCTGCCGATCCTGCGCGTCGGGACGCCGGTGGTCGACGCGTCGGGCCAGACGGTTGGCGCGCTCGTCGTCGACGTCGAACTCTCTCGGGTGTTCGCCCGGATCGAGCGCGATCTGCCGGACGACTATGCGGTCTATCTCGCGAACCAGTGGGGCGATTTCCTCGTGCATCCCGATCCGGAACAGACGTTCGGTTTCGATCGCGGCCGGCGCGTGCTGATGCAGGATCGTTTTGCCGTCACGCGCGCGCTGTTCGACAGCGGGCGTACGAACGTGACGTTCAATGGGCTCGCGCAGCCCGATCAGGCGCCGGGCCAGATGTTCGCGTTCGTGCGTACGCCGTTCGGGCACGACGAGGGCAGTCGCTTCGTCGTGCTCGGAATGGCCCGCCCGCTGGCCGACGTGCTCGCGCCGGACGGGATGCTGGGAGAACGGATCGTCAGGATGGTGCTCGTGTCGAGCGTGCTGGCGGTGATTCTCGCGATCCTGTTCGCGCGTGCGATCACGCGGCCGTTGCAGGCGCTCGCGCGCGCGGCGACGCACGTGTTCGACGATTCGGCCGCCGAACGGCTGCCGGTCGCGCGGGCCGACGAGATCGGCGTGCTCGCGCGTTGTTTCGACAGCATGCGCGTCGAGATCCGCTCGCAGATGGCGATGCTGCGCGCGAAGCAGCAGGAGCTCACGCATCTCGCCGGTCACGACCCGCTGACCGGCCTGCCGAACCGCCTGCTGTTCATGGAGCATCTCGATGCGGCGATCCGGCATGCGGCCGCGGTGCACGAGGGGCTGGCGGTGATGTTCGTCGATCTCGACCGCTTCAAGCAGATCAACGACCAGCACGGGCACTCGGCCGGCGACCGCACGCTCGTCGCGGTCGCGAAGCGGCTGAGCCAGGTGCTGCGCGGCGACGACATGGCTGCACGGCTCGGCGGCGACGAATTCGTCGTGCTGATTTCCGACGTGGGTTCGCCGGCCGTGATCGGTGATGTCGCGACGCGCATCCAGATCGTGATGGCCGAGGAGCTGGAGTTCGACGAAGGGCGCATGGCTGTCGGCGCGAGCATCGGCGTCAGCGAATTTCCCGCGGATGGCGCATCGGCCGAGGAGCTGCTCGTCAAGGCCGACGCGGCGATGTACGCGGCGAAGGCATCCGCGCAGTACGTGTGCGTACGCTATCAGGACCTGGTCCGCGGCGGCGCGCCGGACGAGACCGGCCGCCCCGCGTCTGGCGGCAACCGCTGACGGCGCGGCGAAACGCGACGAGCCCGTCGCGGGACGGGCTCGTCTTGCATGCGGGCTGCACGCGCGAGGCGCGCAGCGGCACGCTTAGTGGCCGAAGTAGACCGAGTCGCGCAGGCTGTGTGCTGCCCGGCCGACCGGTGCGCCGCCCTCGACGGTCGCGGCCGGTTGCGCACCGAAGCCGCTGTTGTCGATGCCGTGCACGCGGGCTTGCGCGGCCTCGATGTCGGCCGGGTAGTGCGGGCTCGCCTGGCTGGGCTTGTAGCCGGCCTGTTCGAGCTGGACCAGTTCGTTGCGCACTTGGGCGCGGGTCACGGTGCTTTGCGCGAATGCGCCGAACGACGCGGACAGGGCGACGGCTGCAACGACTGCGGAAACGAGCGATTTCATGATGACCTCCGATGTTTATTGGCTTTCCGCGTTCGACACCATGTCGTCAGCGGTTGAATACATCGTAGGCGTCGGCTCACCTAGGGTAAACGTGAGTTTGAGCGAAAGATCGTTGCGTTACGGGTAATAATGCGGAGGCAAATACGATCCGTCCCCATGCTGTATTGCCGGGATGGCGGGCAATGGCGGGAGAGTATGGGGGCATCGCGCGCGGGCGACGGCAAGCCCCGCCGGCGAACGACGACGGGGCGAATACCCCGCGCAGGGATTACAGGGCTACAACGCTGGTGAATCAAACCCCGTCGTCGTCGATTTCCTTGCGCTCGCGGCGTTCCTCGTTGCCGCGCCGCGCGCGCAGGCGCTGGCGCGACAGGACGGCGATCACCTGCTGGGTCGGCGCGCCGGACGGCAGTTCGTTGCGGATGCGGTCGGGCACCATCGGCAGGCCTGCGCGCTGCCGGCGCAGGGCCTTGGCGATTGCGCGGCGGCATTCGTCGCCGTGGCAATCCCATTCATCGCGGATTCTCTGACAGTAACGGCATTGTTCCATCCGAATAGTCTAACGCGTCTTCTGGAATGGAGCAGGGCATGGCGCCGGACGGGCGACGCGCCGGCCGACGGCGCCAGGTATGGGCGATGGCGGACTGAATCGGACTGCGAATCGAGCGAACCGGAACCGTTCGCCGGCACCACGGTTTCCCGTCCTTCTCCATACGGATTCCTTGCGCGCGGACGGGGCCGCCGCGCGTCATCGGAGCGACCAGATACCCCAGATCGCGATCAACAGGCCGAGGCCCAATCCACAGCCCAGCACCACATAGGTTTCCATTTCGAGCCTCTAAAGACATTGTCCGCCGTAGCGCTACGCCGGTCTGCGAATACTACGCGTCGCAGCTTTCAGAACCCATGCGCAATCCCGCTCGCGCCCGATGCATGACCGTCGAACCGGTTCAATATAATTCAAGGGAATTGACCGCCTCATGCGTGGCGTACATATCTCCGAACGAGGAAATCCGATGACGCTTGCCCAGTTGCAGGCCCTGGCCGCCGTGGTCGAACTCGGCTCGCTGACCGCCGCGGCAGACCGGCTCAGCCGCAGCCAATCCGCGATCAGTCACGCGCTGACGGAGCTGGAGGACATCACGCAGGTCAAGCTGCTCTGGCGCGACCGGCAGCCGGTCGTCCTGACGGCGGCCGGCGAACGCCTGTGGCCGTATGTCCAGAGCGTGGTGCGCGAAGCGCAACTGCTGCGCCAGCAGTTCAGCCTGTCGCGCGGCAAGCTCGAGGGGAGGCTGGTGGTCGCATCGCTGCCGAGCGTGTCGCTGGCGTTCGTCGTTCCCGCGCTCGAGGCGTTGAAGGAGATGCACCCGGGCGTCTCGGCGGTGCTGCTCGAAGGCACGGACGGTGAAGTCGAAGCGTGGATCGACGACGGGACGGCCGACGTCGGCGTGGTGGCCGGCACCAAGACATTCGCGCACAACCTGCCGCTGCTCGACGAGGATTTCGTCGCGGTCGTGGCGGACGACCTGTTCGCGGGCCGCAAGAGCGTGTCGGCCAGGCAACTGGCCGCGGCGCCGTTCATTTTCTCGAAGGCGGGGTGCGGGCCCGTGATTGCGGATTACTTCGCACGCGGCGGCGTGCCGCTTCGCGCCGCGTTCAACGTCGTCGAGATGCGCACGATCCTGTCGATGGCGGAGGCCGGCATGGGCGTGTCGATCGTGCCGCGCATCACGCTGACGTACACGCCGTTCGGCGGGCGCGTGCTGGCGCTGTCGCCACGGCTGCATCGCTCCGTGCGATTGGCGTGGAATACCGCCGGCAATGCGGTTGCCGATGAGTTCGTGCGGCTCGTCGACGCGCGACGCGCGAAGGCGGAAAAGACGGCCCGGACGCCCGCGAAAAAGGGCAAATAGCGACCGGCAGACACGATGCACCGCGCTCATTAGCCACTTGCAACTTATTCATGCCGACGATGGCCGGGATGCAATACATTGTTCGGACCTCGTTGTCATTGCCCTGAAGGAGCGTGCCATGCCGGCCTTGGCTACCCTGTTTGCGTTCGGACTCGTGTCGCTCGGCATGGCGCTGACGCCCGGACCGAACATGATCTATCTGGTTTCGCGCTCGATCTGCCAGGGCCGCCGCGCGGGCCTTGTGTCGCTCGGCGGTGTCGCGCTGGGATTCGTGTTCTACATGGTGTGCGCGGCAGTGGGCATCACCGCGCTGCTGCTGACCGTGCCGTATGCGTACGATGCGCTGCGCGTGGCCGGCGCGGTGTATCTGGCGTACCTCGCGTGGCAGGCGCTGAAGCCGGGCGGGCGCTCCGCGTTCCAGGTCCGGCAGTTGCCGCACGACAGCCGCGTCAGATTGTTCGCGATGGGCTTCGTCACGAACCTCGCGAACCCGAAGATCGCGGTGATGTATCTGTCGTTGCTGCCGCAGTTCATCGTGCCGGGGCACGGCAGCGTGCTCGTGCAATCGCTGGCGCTCGGCTGCGTGCAGATCGCGGTGAGCGTCGGCGTCAACGCGCTGATCGCATGCGCGGCCGGTTCGATCGCGGGTTTTCTCGCGGGGCGGCCGCTCTGGGCGGCGGTTCAGCGCGGGTTGATGGGGACGGTGCTGGCCGGGCTGGCCGTGCGGATCGCGCTGGAATCGCGCAGCTAGCGCGCGTCGGTCGACGGTTCCGAGAAGCGTCGGCAGCGATCCGGCCTTGTGCCGACGGCATCTGGCATCGTCATCCGTGGCAATTGCCCTTCGCTTCCTTGACGATCGGCACGGGCTCGGTCTTGTCACGATGCCGTCCGCGCGTCGCGAGCCAGCACAGGATCGAGCCGCCGCATACCATCGACGCGCCTTGCCAGAATGCCGCCGACAGCGGCGCGCGCAGCAGCGTGGCGGCGAGTGCGGCGGCGAGCACCGGCGTGAAGTACGATGCGCCGACGATGACCGTCACGTTGCCGTGCATGATGCCGGTGTTCCAGGCCGCATAGCCGAAGCCGAGTGCCGACGCCGCCAGCACGAGATACGCGAGCGCGCGCCAACTGAACGTCATGCCGCCGCCGCCTTCGATCGCGAACTTGATCCAGAGCACCACGGCAACCAGCATGAAGAACGGCGTCACGCCATTCTTGCCGTCGGCGATGCGCGCGGTCACCGTGCAGTAGCCGGCCCAGATCAGCGCGCCGAAGAACGCTAGGCCGTAGCTCAGCGGATTGTCCGCGACGTTGCGCAGCATGCCGGCCGGGTCGAGCCCCCGGTCGCCGCCGAGCACCCGACAGATGCCGAGCATCGACAGCAGCACGCCGGGCACGACCAGCAGGTTCGCGCGCTGCTTGTTGAACACGATGGCCGCGACGAGCGTCAGGCTCGGCCACAGATAGTTGACCATCGCGACTTCGATCGCTTGTCGAGCGTCGCTCGCATAGCCGATCGACAACGCCAGGCACAGCTCGTACGACACGAACAGCAGCCCGCCCCACAGCAGGTAGTTTTTCGGGAATCGGCTCAGGTCGGGGAAGCCGATCGAAAACAGCAGAAGCACGGACGCCACCGTATAGATCAGCGCCGCGCCGCCGGTCGCGCCGAGGCTTTCGCTGACTCCGCGCACGAGCGTGACCACCGACGCCCACAACAGCACCGCGCAGAGTCCGACGAGCGTTGCGTTGTTCTTGCGTTTCATGCTTGCTGCCTGTTTCAACATGCTGATTCGATTTCGAATGATTCGGAGCGGCTCGCGCGTGCCGTCATCGCGAGCGGCGATACAAGGCGGAGATTTCGCCGGAAGCGCGCATTTTACGGGGGCGCAGCCGTCGAGGCGATTCAGCCGGACCGGCGTGTCCGATCGATTCGGTCGCGCGAGCCGATCACGCGCCGTCGATACGCCACGGTGCGCGGATTTCCGGCAGCCCGCGTCCGATCGCGTCGAGCATCGCGTTTCGCGTCGGGCCCAGTGTCGTGACAAGGAGAAAACCGGCTGCCTCGATCGACAGATCGATCAGCGGCCAGCCGCCGGCTGCATCGCGAATTTCAAGTCGTCGTTCGCGTGGATCGACGTCGATGTCGCCATGCGCTTGCCGCAGCATATTCGCGATGGCGTCGAATGCGTCGGCCGTGGGGGGCGTGTGAATGCGGTATTCGAAACTCATCTGCATGGGCCGGAGTGCGACGCGGCCAGCCTAACCCGCGCCGCCCCTTCCGTCCGTCGACGGCCGCGCATCGGACGCCCGCCGCAACGGGCGCCCGATGCGTCGATCACCGCTCGCGCCGCTTCTTGCTGAGCTCGATCGTCTCGAACAGCTCGTATTGCGCGGTCGGGTGCTGGTCGGCGCCCGGCGCGTGGTAGTAGCGCATCGTGATCGTCGTATGACCGCCCGGCTTGCCCGGATCGTGATCGAACACCGCGATCCCGTAGCCGGTGCCCGTATCGCGGCGCGCGGACCAGATCGCATCCTCGAGCGCATCGGCCGGCTGACGCACGAACGTGTTCGGCGCGGTGCCCGGCACCGGCCGGTTCGGCTTGGTGAACACCTTCGCCTGCGCAAAGCCGGTCGACGGGTTTTCGCCGTACACGTCGAGCGGCGCGCTGGTGCCGCCGCCGCCGAGGATCAGGTGGATCGTGCCGTGGCTCGTGTCGAACGTCGTGCGGTCCGGGTCGTTCGAGCCGACCGGGCGCGGCTGCAGCGTTTCGACCACCTCGCCGGTTTTCGCATCGACGCCCGCGCGGTGATTGCAACCGCGCACCGGGTAGCTGCGCTCGTAGTCGTGATCGTGGCCGCACAGCACGAGGTCGACGCCGTAACGGTCGAACAGCGGCAGCCACGCTTCGCGAATGCCCTTGTCCGACCCATTGCCCGTCTTCGACGAACTGAGCGCGTCCTGGTGCATCTGCACGACGATCCAGTCGATGTCGTCGTCATGCGCGGCATGACGCAGCGTGCGTTCGAGCCAGCGCGTCTGCTCGCCGTTGCTGTAGCCGCGCACATAGAACGACGTGCCGGGCTCGATCGGCGGGCGGCCGGTGCTCGCGGCCGGCACGAGCGGCGCCGGGCCGCCGACGAACGCGGCGGCATCCTGGTAGACGACGTCGTCGGCGTCGAGCGACACGAACAGCACGGAGCTCACGCGGAAGCTGTACCAGCGGCCCGGGAAGCGCGTGCCGTTTTCCGGCAGCGTATAGCGTGCGAGGTACGAGTCGAGCCCTTGCGGGCCGTTGTTGAATTCGATCTCGTGATTGCCGGGGCAGGGCATCCACGGACGATTCGCGGCCGACGTCTGGTTGTTGTTGCCGAAATCGCGCCACACCTCGGGCTGGTGCGGGGGGTTCAGGTTCGCGTAGCAGAGGTCGCCGTTCAGCAGGTGAAACAGCGGCTGGAACTGCTCGACGGCCTGCACCGCGAAGCGGCTCTGCGGCGACGACAGCACCCACGCGCCGTTCGGCGTCGCGAGATCGCCGTAGCTCGTGAAACGGAACGGCGCCCGGCCGCGCGGCGCGGTCGAAAAATTCGCCGAGAACGGCTGTGCGGCGTTGCTGTCGTTGTCGGCCGTGATCTCGTAGCGGTAGCGCGTATCGGGCTTCAGCCCGTGCACGCGGGCGTGATACGTGAACACGGTCTCGCCGTTCAGGCCGTCGGTGTACACGCGCTGGACGCCGTGCACGGTGCGCGCGGGCTCGCCGTCGGCGACGATGCGCGCGCGCGGATTGACGGCCGGGGCGAGCGATGCCCACGAGATCACGACTTCGGACGTCGGGTCGTTGCCCCACGTCAGGTGAACCTGTTCGGGCGTGCCGTCCGCATTCGACGCGGCGGCGCGGGCGGCCGCGAGCCCGCCGGCGGCGGTCGCGAGGCCGGAGACGCCCGCGAGTTTCAGGAAGCCGCGACGCGACACGGAGGCGGCCGGCTCGTTCGGCTGATCGGGGGAAGTGTCCTGGTTCGACATGATCGGTGTGTTCGTTGATGGGGCGCGAGAGGGGAACCGTGCGGCCATGCGCGGGCACGGCCGGGGCGTGGGCCGGAAACGAGCGGGATCCCGGTCGCATGCATTGTCGAAGGGCAGTTTTGCCGCGTTGTGACAGTTCCGCAACCGTGCGAGCGCGGCGGCCGATACGTACGATCGCGCGTCGCGCACCTCCGGTCGGCATCGGCGCCGGCCTCCCGAAAAATTATTCGCCGATGTCGCGACGGATTTCTCCGGCCCGCGCCGTTTAACGCATGAACGATCGCTTCCGGTCGATGCCGTTATTTCGGAGTCTTTCATGAAACTTTCTATTCCATTGCGATGGGCTGCCGGTTGCCTGGCGGCGCTCGCGACCTCCGCCGCATTCGCGCAGGCCGTCATCGTCGCGCCTTACGCACCGCCGCCGCCGCGCGTCGAAGTGATGCCGGCGCCCCGTGCGGGCTACGTCTGGGATCAGGGCCACTGGCATTGGCGGCACGGCCGATACGTGTGGATTCCGGGCCACTGGCGTGTCGTGCGGGTCGGTTACCACTGGGTGCCCGGACACTGGTCCGCGCGCGGGCCTGCCTGGCGCTGGGTGCCGGGCCACTGGGCGTGACGTGCACGCCGCCGCGCGTCGAAGCGATGCCGCGCAGTGGATTCTTCATGCAACATCATGAGCCGAAGCGATGCCCGTTCGAACCATCGTGATACTGGCGGCCGCAGCCATCGTGCTGGCCGGCTGCGTCGTGGTGCCGGCCCGTCCGGTGTATTACCGGCCCGCGCCGGTCGTCGTATATTGAGCGCGCCGGACGGCCGCGCGGCCGGCAGACAGGATCGACATGCGGCGCAAACCGGATATCGATGAAACCGGCACGGCCGATACCGTGTGCGACGCCGGGCGTGACGCGCGCGGCGATGCCGGACCATCGGAACCGTCGGCATGGCGCCGTCCGGCGACGGCCCGACGCATGCAAGGAGAGCACGACGATGAGCTTCAGCCGGGCGGCGGGTCCCTCTGCCGCGACAGGGCGGCGCCCGCGCGCCGTGCGACGGAGCAGGCGGCGTTGAACGATCGCGGCGACCGCGATCCGGACGCGGAACTCGTCGCGCGCGTCGGCGCGCGCGATGCATCGGCGGTACGCTTGCTCGTCGCGCGCAAGCTGCCGCGGCTGCTCGCATTGGCGACGCGCATGCTCGGCGACCGGAACGAAGCCGAGGACGTCGCGCAGGAGACGTTCTTGCGAATCTGGAACCAGGCGCCGCGCTGGCGCGAAGGCGAGGCCCGCTTCGACACGTGGCTGCATCGCGTCGTGCTGAACCTGTGCTACGACCGGTTGCGCGGCCGCCGCGAGGAGCCCGTCGATACGCTGCCCGACGTGCCCGACACGCAGCCGGAGCCGGCCATGCATGCGGAACTGCGTTCGCGCGACGCGCGCGTGCGGCAGGCGCTGGCCGCGTTGCCGCCGAGGCAGCGGGAAGCGCTGGTGCTCCAGTACTATCAGGAAATGTCGAACGTGGAAGCGGCCAACCTGATGGGCATCACCGTCGATGCGCTGGAAAGCCTGCTCGCCCGTGCGCGGCGCAACCTGCGCGCGCAACTGGCCGGCGACCCACCTAGCGAGGACAAGCGATGACACCCGAACGATTTCGTACCATCGTCGCCGCGTACGGCTCGGATGCGCGGCGCTGGCCGCAAGCCGAACGCGCGGCGGCCGAAGCTTGGGCGCACGCGCATCCGCGCGACGCGCTGGAAGCGCTCGACGAGGCCGCCGAGCTCGATGCATGGCTGATGCAGGACACGGTCGCGCCGCCCGCGCCGGCGCTGATCGAACGTATCGTCGCGACGGCGCCGCCGCCGCAACGCGCGCGACGCCGCGGCCGCGTGTGGTGGTCGGGCGCCGCGTTCGCCGGCGTCGGGCTGGCCGGCGCGCTCGCCGGTGCGGTGGTCGTGTCGATGCTGATGCTCGGCAGCGCGCCGATCGCGCAACACGAACCGGGCTACCTGACGACCACGTTCGGCGGCCCGAGCATCGACGGAGCCGACGAATGACCGAACGTGGCTGGAAATTCACCCTCGTCGGCTCGGTCGTGCTGAACGTGTTCATGCTCGGCGCGATCGGCGGCGGCGCGTATCAATGGTTCTCGACCCATCGCGACCTGCATGCGGCCGGCGCGCCCGCATCGCGCACCGCGCTGCGTTTCGCCGCGGACGAATTGCCCGATGCGCGGCAGCGCGAGTTCGCCGCCGCGTTGAAGGCGGCGCGCAAGAGCGGCCGCGATTTCGCGCGGGAAGGGCGCGACGGCCGGATTACCGTGCTCGATCTGCTCGCCGCGCCGCAACTCGATCGCGCGGCGATCGATGCGGCGCTCGACCGCACGCGCGCGGCCGACACCGCGATGCGGGCGCAGGTCGAGCGCAGCATTGTCGATTTCGCGGCGACGCTGACGCCCGACGAGCGCATGAAGTTCGTCGACGGGTTGCAGCACAGCGGGAACTGGCGTTTGCCGCCGAGGCTGCAGAAGAAGCCGGACGCATCGGCGAGCCAGTAAATCGAGTAAACCGCGCGAGCGGCGCGCGATCCGCGTGTTGCTCGTGCGTCATGCGTGCGCCGGTTCCGATGAATCGCGCGGTCGTTATCCATTGACGATGCACGCCGCCGCGCTGCGAGACTTTCGCCCGGCGTTTCCCCGATCACAAACACAAAAAATATTTCCCTGCCTGCGACGGATTTCCCGGTGTGCTTGCGTTGAACGTGGGTACGCACCGCAAGAGAGCCCGTCATGGACCACCCGAACGACGCCACGCCGGCCGCGATCGCGCTGAACCGCTTCGGTCTCGGCGCGCGGGCCGACGAAGCACCCGAAGCCGACCTGAAGGCCGGCTTGCTCGCCCAGTTCGACCGCTACGACGCGCGGCCCGCGGCCTGGGCCAGCGAGCCGGACGCGATCACGCTCGCCACGCGCTTCGCGAGCACCCGCAACGCGATGACGAGCGACGACCCGGCCGCGAAGCGCGCGACCGAGCAGTCGATTCGCCGCGACGGCTACGACGCGTATCGCAGTGCCGTCGCCGCGCGCATGAACAGCGCGCTGAACACGCCCGCGCCGTTCGTCGAGCGTCTCGTGCATTTCTGGGCAAACCATTTCGCGGTGTCGGTCGACAAGGGGCAGGTGGCCGCGTATGCGGGCGCGTTCGAGCGCGATGCGATCCGCCCGCACGTCCTCGGCCGTTTCGAGGACATGCTCGTCGCCGTCGAGCAGCATCCCGCGATGCAGCTGTTCCTCGATCAGGCGCGCTCGGTCGGCCCCGACAGTCCGGCCGCGCTGCGCGCGCAGGCACGCAATCCGTCGGCAAGGCGCGGCCTCAACGAGAATCTCGCCCGCGAAATCATGGAACTGCATACGCTCGGCGTGCGCACCGGTTACACGCAAGCCGACGTGACGGAATTCGCGCGTGCGCTGACCGGCTGGAGCATCGCCGGCGGCCGCGGGCCGCAACCGGGCGATGCGGCGCCCGGCGCATTCGTGTTTCGCCCGAATCTGCACGAACCGGGCGTGCGTACGGTGATCGGCCGCACCTACGATCAACCGGGCGAAGCGCAGGCGCGCGCGGTCCTGCACGACCTCGCGCGGTCGGAGGCGACGGGCCGACACATCGCGTTCCAGCTCGCCCGTCATTTCGTCGCCGATACGCCGCCGCCCGCGCTGACCGACCGGCTCGCCCGCGCATTCGATGCGAGCGGCGGCGACCTGCCGACCGTCTATCGCGCGCTGGTCGACGCGCCCGACGCGTGGTCGCCGGTCAACCGCAAGTTCAAAACACCGTGGGAGTGGGCCGTATCGTCGCTGCGCGGGCTCGGCTGGCGCGACACCGGTGATCTCAAGGCCGCGCCGCTGCTCGCGCAGCTCGGCCAGCCGGTGTGGCGGCCGGGCTCGCCGGCCGGCTACGACGACGTCGCCGCGAGCTGGGCGGCGCCCGACGCGCTCGTGCGCCGCGTCGAGATCGCGCAGCGCCTCGCCGCGCGGACGGGCGACCGGCTCGACCCGCGCACGCTCGGCAACACGCTGCTCGCCGGTTCGATGAGCGCGCCGACCGCGACCGCGCTTGCGCGCGCCGAAAGCGCGACGACGTCGCTCGCGCTGCTGCTCGTGTCGCCCGATTTCCAACGGAGATGACCATGGCACTGTCCCGCCGACAATTCCTCAGCGTGGCCGCCGCTGGCGCGGGCGCGATCCTCGTCGCGCCGCGGATCGTATTCGCGAACGTCGAGACCGACCGGCGCTTCGTGTTCGTGATCCAGCGCGGCGCGGCCGATGGCCTGAACATCGTCGTTCCGTATGCGGAGCCCGCGTATGTGTCGCTGCGCGGCCCGCTCGCGATCGACACGGCGGCCGCGACGCGACTCGACGGCACGTTCGCGCTGCATCCATCGCTCGCGCGGACCGCGCAGTTGTACCGCGACGGTCAGGCGCTGTTCGTCCATGCGATTGCGTCGCCGTATCGCGACCGCTCGCATTTCGACGGCCAGAACGTGCTCGAAACGGGTGGCCGCGCGCCGTACCAGGTGAAGGACGGCTGGCTGAACCGGCTGGCCGCGCTGCTGCCGGCGACGCGCGACAACGCGATCGCATTCGCGCCGACCGTGCCGCTCGCGCTGCGCGGCACGGTGCAGGCGGCGTCGTATGCGCCGTCCGGCTTGCCGGCCGCGCCGGACGATCTGCTCACGCGCGTGTCGTCGCTCTACGAAGCCGACGCGCAATTCGGCCCGTTATGGCGATCCGCGATGGAAGCGCGCGGCCTCGCCGGCGACGCGCATGCACGGCAGGACCCGGCGGGCGTCGGCAAGCTCGCCGCGACGTTTCTCGCGCGCGACGACGGCCCGCGGATCGCGATGATCGAGACGGGCGGCTGGGACACCCATAGCGCGCAGAACGCGCGGCTCGCGAATCAGTTGAAGGCGCTCGACACGATGCTCGCCGCGCTGCGCGACGGCCTTGGACCTGCGTGGCAGCAGACCACGGTGCTGGTCGCGACCGAGTTCGGCCGCACGGCCGCGGTGAACGGCACGGGCGGCACCGATCACGGGCAGGCGTCGGTCGCGATGCTGGCGGGCGGCGCGGTTGCCGGCGGGCGCGTGATCGCCGACTGGCCGGGGCTGCGACCGGGCGACCTGTACGAAGGGCGCGACCTGAAGCCGACCGCGTCGCTCGACGCGCTGATCGGGGGCGCGGCCGCCGATAGCCTGCGGCTCGATCCGCGCCGTACCGCGTCCGCGTTGTTTGCGGAAAGCGGCGCGACACGGCCGATGAACGGCCTGATTCGCGGGGTCGCGTGACGCGGCGCATGCCGCGCTCGGCCCGATCGGCCCATGACACAACAGGGAGAATCACAATGAAGATCCAATCCGTTTCGCTGGCCGTGCTGGTGAGTGCGAGTGCCGTGCTGATGTCCGCTTGCGTGGTCGAGCCCGTGCGGCCGCCGCAGCCCGCGCCCGTCGTCGAGGTGGCGCCGCCGCCGCCCGCGCCCGGCTATCGCTGGGCGAAGGGGCATTACCGGTGGGCCGGCAATCACTGGGCGTGGGTGCCGGGGCATTGGGTGGCGGTGTACTGATCGTGCGCGACGTGCCGCGCGGTGCGGATGCCGGGAAGCGTATTGAACGGCGACGCGCGTTGGCCTAAGCTTGCGGATCCCGGCGACGGGCATCCGGCGACGGGCATCCGGCGACAAGCGATCGTGCGAAGTGCCGCGGCAACGGCGGCCTCGGCGGGCTCGATCTCGTTCGATGAGCGCCGCCGCGAGGCGCACCTACCATCCGATCCGGTGCTTTTCTTCCGTCTCGCGATGGCGCCAGTCGTCGTCCGCGTGAAGATACTGGCTCGTCGTCGTGAGCGACACATGACCGAGGTTGTCGCGCACGAGCCGCAGGTCGACGCGGCCGTCGGCCATGTGCGAGCCCGCGCTGTGACGCAGCCAGTGCGCGGACGCCTGTTCGAGCACGCGCGCCGCCTGCTCGCCGGCCTCGCCGTTCGCGCGCAGCCGGTCGGCCGCGCGCCGGAACACCTGCTTCACGATCCGGTGCAGCGCCGCGCGCGTGAGCGGCTTGCGTGCCTGGCCGACCGACAGCACGAGCGGCGTGGTTTCGCCGTCGCGCGGTAGCGCGGGCAGGCCGTGCGCACGCCGGTAGCGCGACAGCTCGGCCATCATTTCGTCGGTGGCCGGCACGAGCCGCTGCCGGCCGCCTTTGCCCGTCACGTCGAGCCACCAGCGCTCGCGCCCGGTCGCGTCGCGCCGGCAGAAGAATTGCCCCATCGTCGTATCGGCCGCTTCGGTGATGCGCAGCCCGCCGAGATACAGCAGCGTGAAGAGCCACCGCGCGCGATCCGCATGGAAGCATGCGCGGGCATCGTCGCGCGGCATCGCGGCGATCGCATCCTTCACCGATTGCCACAGCGGCTGCCCGAGATGGCGCGTGACGCGCGGCGCGGGCCGGCGTTGCCGCTGTCGCGACAACGCGAGCGGGTTGCCGGCCAGATAGCCGGCCTGCACGAGCCACGAGAACATCACGTTCAGGATCACCAGCGCCTGCCGCTGGCTGGCTGCCGACAGCGGCCCGTAGAACGGCCGCCAGCGCGGATCGTCGCGCGGATGCTTGCGGCCGCCGTTCGCGCACCATAGCTCGGCCGGCGCGGGGGCGAGCAGGAATTGCCGGTAGACGACGAGATCCTCGTGCGTGAGCGACGACAGCGGCTTGCCGCACGCGATCACCGCCCACAGCAGCAGGCGCTCGGCTTCCTTGCGGTAGTTCTGGAACGTGGTCGGGGTATCGACAAAGCGCGCGAGCCACGCGCGCACGGCGTCGAGATCGTTGGTCGCGGCGATCTGCTGATGCGCGCTGCCCGAGCGATTGGTGCCTGTGCGTCCGTCGAGCGCGGCCGGCACGGTCAGCGTATCGATCGGCAGCGGCCGGAGTGCCGTGTCGGGCGAAGCGGATGAGGTCATGCGAAGGAAACGCGCTGCGCGCATCGCGCGGGCGTGGCCGGGCGGACGAACGCAGCACGCGAAGGCGTATCGGAAGCGCCGATGGTACACGATCGCCATACGATGAAGCCGTCGTAGACGGCGATCGCCTGGCCGGTGACGAAGCGCGCGACGGAACCGGAACACGGTGACGTATCGGCTTGCACGCGACATCCGATCAACGCCGGTCGTCGAGCGCGGTCCGTAAGGTGTTTGTGAACCTTCTCGCCGGGCGGTTCGTCTAATTGGCCCTTCCACGCTCGCAGACGCATACCCGATGATTCACACGATTCGAACGCGGCTCGGCGCGGCCGTCATTGCCGGCAGCACGCTCGTCGCCGGATGCCGGACCGACGCCGCGGCACCCGCGCCGAGTGCCGCGCGCCCGGCCGACGGGAGGCCCGTGACGAAGACCGTCTATGTCGCGCCGCGGTCCGCGCGCTGCACGGGCGTCGCGCCGATGGAGTGCCTGCAGGTTCGTGGCAGCGCGGGCGAGCCGTGGAGCCTGTGGTACGCGGGAATCGAAGGGTTCGCCTACCAGCCCGGCTACCTGTACACGCTCGAAGTCGACGAATACCGCGCCGCGCGCCCGCCGGCCGACGGTTCGTCGATCCGCCGGGTGCTCAAGCGCGTCGTCGAGCGCCGCCAGGTGAACTGACGGCCACGATCACGTGGACGGGCGCGCCGCCGCACCGGCCGGCGGCGCGGCCGTATCGATCCGCCGGAACACGACCGACGACAGCAGCGTCACCGCGCCCATGCACGCGAACGACAGCATGAACCCGTGCGCCATCGAGCCGCGATAGGCGGCGAACAGGTTGACGAGCCCGCCGCCGATCGACACGCCCAGCCCCATCGCCAGCATCTGCATCATCGTGAACAGGCTGTTGCCGCTGCCGGCATCGGCATGCGACAACCCCTTGAGCGTCACGCCGTTCATCGCGGCGAACTGCATCGAATTCGCCGCGCCGAACACGATCAGCAGCACACCTTCCAGCACCGGCGCGGGCCGCGCCGACACCAGCGCGAACCCCGCGATCGCGCAGCCGACGATCCCCGTATTCACGACCAGAAACGCCGCATAGCCGAAGCGCTTCACGAGCGCCGCGATCCAGCGTTTCGCGACGACGCCCGCGATCGCGGCCGGCAGCATCATCAGCCCCGATTGCAGCGGCGTATAGCCGAGCTGCACCTGCATCAGCAGCGGCAGCAGGAACGGCACCGAACTCGTGCCGATCCGGCACAGCAGGTTGCCGAGCAGCCCCGAGCCCAAGTTCGGCTCGCGAAACAGCCCGAGCCGGAACAGCGGCTGCGTGCGGCGCCGCGCGTGGGGCAGGTACGCGAGCGCGCTCGCCAGCCCGAGCCCCGCGAGCCCCGCCGCCCACGCGGCGCGGTGCGCGGACATCGGCGGATCGATCGCGAGCGACAGCGCGATCATCGCGGCCGACAGCAGCGCACACCCGACGAAGTCGAACGGCGGCGGCTGCGTCGCTTGGTCGTGCGGCAGGTAGCGTTGCACCGCGATGAAGCCGATCACGCCGACCGGCACGTTGACGATGAACACCCAGTGCCACGAAATCGCCTGCGTGAGCCAGCCGCCGAGCGTCGGCCCGACGATCGGGCCGAGCTGGCCGGCGATCGACACGAACGCGATCGCCGCGACGTACTGCTCGCCCGGCACGCGGCGCAGCACGGCGAGCCGCCCGATCGGCAGCAGCATCGAGCCGCCGATGCCCTGCACGGCGCGCGCGACGACGAGCTGGCCGAGCGTGTGCGACGCCGCGCAGCCGATCGACGCGAGCACGAACACGAGGATCGCGACCGAGAATACGCGGCGCGTGCCGAACCGGTCGGCGAGCCAGCCGGAGGCTGGCGTGAGCATCGCCATCGTCAGCGTGTAGACGACCACGACGGGCTGCATCGCGAGCGGCGACGCATGCAGGCTTTGTGCGATGGACGGCAGCGCGGTGTTGACGATCGTCGTATCGAGCGACTGCATGAAGAACGCAGCGGCGACGATCCAGAGCAGCACGGAATGTGTGGGTTCCCGGGACATGGCGAAATCGATGGTACGAGAGGCGGGCGCCGGTGCACGGTCGCGCGGCGCCCGCCGGACTTCAAGCGCTCGATGGTACCGATTCCGCCGGTCATCGGGAAGCGGTATCGCCGACCGCATCGAGGGCATGTTCATCGCCGAGGGGACGCTGCTCGACGCGGCACGCGCGCGTTCGCCCGTCAGAGCCGCGTGCCGGGCGCGCATCGTGGCGCTTGGCGATGAACGGATGCTCGACGTAGCGGTAAGTCAGCAGCGAACACAAGACGGCAACCAGCGCGCATGCGAGCGCGAGCGCCCAGATGCCGGAATCGCCGGCCGAATCGATCGGGAAAACAAACTTGTTGAACGCATGAACGATCATGTACACGATCACCATGTGGATCATGTAGATGCTGAAACTGGCGGTGCCGAGCAGCGCGAGCGGCCGGGTTTCGAGCAGCCCGTAGAACGTGTTTCCGCTGGCGATGCAGAGAAACACCGGAAGCAGCGGCAACGCGCCTTCGATCGAATAGCGTTCGGCGGGGGACGGCGACATCGCGAGGATCAGCAGCGCGACGGTCGCCGCCTGTTTCGTGGCGAGCCGCGCGCGGATCGCGGGGTGCCGCGACATCTCGTAGGCCACCGCGCCAAGCGCGAACAGCAGCGCCATGCCGCCGGGCGGCCCGAACAACGCCGCGCAGGCCGCGACGATCGCGAGCGCGAGCAGCTTGCGCCACGCACGTGTGGCGACGAACCATGCGAGAAACGGGACGGCGACGTAGAACCGCCATTCGTAGGCGAGGGTCCACCAGACGCCGCTCAGATACGGCGTCCGTTCCGCTCCGTTGATCGGGAACGCGCCGAACCAGCCGAGCGAAACGGTCTTGAGCAGGTCGGCCAGCAACTGCGCCGGTGCGCCGACGGCGTTGCGGGGAAACCAGTAAAGCGTGCAGATGACGATGACGGCCGCGTAAAACAGATAGAGCGGCGCGAGGCGTCGCACGCGTCCGACGAAGAAGGTCCGCACGTCGAGCGCGCCTCGGCACGCGCGTTCCCAGAACAGCAGGCCGGTGACCATGAAGAACATCGCGACGGGAATCGTCCCGAGATTGCGCAGGAAATCGGTGCCGGCGCCCCAGACACCGGTCGACAGCAACGCCTGATTGCACGCGAAGTGATGGAAGACCACGGAGACGGCCAGCAGGCCGCGGAAACCGTCGAGATTGCGATAGCGCATCGACAGCGACTTGTCGACGGCAGACCGGTAGAACGGTACGTGCCGCGCGACGAGCCACGCGATGATCGCCACGGCCGCAACGCATGCCGGGAAGTAGAGTTGGTCGGGTGTCGGGGAGAACAGGGTTTTCAGAGAGGGCGTAACAAAGTCCACTGAAGAGCGTCTCGTGTCTTGGATCGGGATGTCAGGCACGGATGGTCGGATGGTCCGCGTCGATGCAAGGTCTTCTGCGCGCTTCGCACGGCTTTCGATCGCCGGTCTTGTGATCCGATGGTATCAAACGATCACGTGCGGCGCGGGCGATGTGGCGGCCCGTTGTGCAACACGATGTTTCAGGGCGAATCGAGGCGGCGCCCGTATTCATGGTGCTTGTCACTCGCTGGGCTCGCCTCGCAAATTTCGTTCCTCGTGGGCCGGACCTCCGCCGTCGTCATTGGCGCGCGATTGGCCATTCGGCCGGCTTCCCCATCGGGCCGCTCCGGCTTACCTTGGGCCACAGCAGTTCGACGCGTCGGGCCAGCGGCGGAAGAGGGCAGATTCGTGCCGTCCGCTGTTGCTGGTGCACGCCGACCCCGAGGTCCGTCCGGTCATGAAAGTGATAGCAATGCTTGCAATTTACCTTCATGGCGCTATCATTGATAGCAAATCTGGATGGAGGTACTCATGGCAAATCTTCTGGTGCGTAACGTGGATGACACTATCGTTCAAAGCCTGCGCGAGCAGGCGGCGGCCAATGGCAGGAGCGCCGAGGCCGAACATCGAGCCATTCTGGCCGAAGCGCTCGGCCGGCCGAAGCGGCGGACGTTTGCGCAAGTGCTGATGAGCATGCCCGAGGTGGGCGAAGACGCGGATTTCCAACGTGTTCAGGATTCAGGCGAGGTCAGGCGTGTTTTTGATTGATACGAACGTCATCAGCGAAATCAGGAAGGGCAAGCGAACCAACCGCGGCGTGCGGGCGTTCTTCAGGCAGGCCGAAGCCGAAGCGAGTCCGCTTTATCTGTCCGTCGTGACGGTGGCCGAGTTGCGGCGCGGTGTCGACCTGATCCGCCATCGCGGCGATCACAGCCAGGCGTCGGCGCTCGAGGCCTGGATGGCGATGATCCTGTCCGGCTATGCGTCGAACATCCTGCCGGTCGATATCGAGACCAGCCAGATGTGGGGGCATTTGCGCGTGCCCGATCCGACGCACGAACTCGACAAGCTGATCGCGGCCACTGCGCTGATCAACGATCTGACGGTCGTCACGCGCAACGTCGACGATTTCGCTCGCACCGGCGTGCGGTTACTGAATCCGTTCGATTAGCGTCGTGGTGGCAGTCGTCGTGCGAAGCCAGGGCGGGCGAAGGTCGGCACGCAGGCCAGCGCCTCGACGCTGGTTCCCGCGACCGGCCTAACCCGGCGGCGACATTTCACACTCAGAGCCTTTCAGAGCTCGTCTTCTCGTCCCGACGGACGATGTAAGGCCGTCACCCCGGCCTGGCCAGAATCCTGCACGAACAGCGGATACTGAATCAGGAGCACGCCGGTATGATTGATGTCCGTGCGTGGGGTTATGTCGTCGTCGACGCGACGCGCGTCGATGCGTGGCGCGCTATGCGGAAGACGTTTGCACACCTTTTCTCCGAAAGCCGGCGAATCCGCTTTTCAGAGCGAGTGCCGGCTTTTCTACGAGGAACCATGAAGCTGCGGCGAGTGGGGTTACGATGGCGGCGGTGAAAAGAGATAGCTTGGTCGGGCTGATGCCGATTCCGAAGTGCCACACCAGAATCTGCTGCACTAGGAACGCGTAGATATAAACGCCGTACGAAATGTCGAAGCGGTTCAGGAAGGCTAGCCTAGGCAGGCGTTCCGCCGCGAAAATAACAACGAACGGCAGCAGCAGATTGAAGGCATACGCCCTGATCTTCCAGTTTGGACTGGCCGCGAACAGATAGAAGGGTAGCAGGACCAGCAAGACCGAAGCCGCCCATAGGATCCAGCTACGCGGCAAAGTTACAGTCGCGAGAAACGCTCCTCCCCAGAAAAACACGCCAAGGCGAGAAAGCTGGAAGGTGTTCATGCCGATCAGGTAGTTCCCTTGCCAGAGCAAATCACCCATCAGCGCCACGTAACAGCCGATCAGCATCAACAATAGCCCCTTCCAATTCAACGCCCCCACCCACGATATGCCAAGTAGCATCAGATAACACGTTACCTCGAGCGATAACGTCCAGAGAGATCCATTGATGACAGCAACCGGATTCGTCACGAAGAATTGATGAAGCGTCGGGACGAGTCGATATAGAGAAAGGTTCGTCAGGTATTTTAGCCAGCCGGCAGACCACCCATGCGTCATGATCGGGCCGACGACGAAGATCGTAAGCAGTACGAGCACAAACAACCCTGGGAATATTCGCAGAGCTCGGTTGCGCAAGTAGACGAACGGGTTCGAATTGCGCTGCAACGATTTGCAGACGAGGTACCCGCTGACCGCGAAGAACGAGCTTACTCCGAACTCGCTGAACTGCGGGAAGCCGTGGGCTTCAAGCCAGTCATGGGGAAGGCCAAGCACGACGTAGCTGTGAGTGATGATGACCGCGTAGGCTGAGAGCAAGCGCAGAGCGGTGAATGCGTTCTGGTTATTGGGTGCCATGTAAGACTCCTATTTCTCCGGCGCGGTGTTGGCAGAAGTACGGGACATCTCTCGTCAGCGCCATACGGCGGGCGCTTGATTTACCGGCATGTAGCTACGCAGTTTGCAAGGGTATTCTTCTACAAAAAAACCGCATCTAACCAATTGAAATAAAAGAAAGTAGGGCGGGTCATCCCGCCTATCCGATAGATACGCGCGTCATCAGCGAAATCAGGAAGGGCAAGCGAACCAACCTCGGCGTGCGGAGGACATTCTTCAGGCCGAAGCCGAAGCGAGCCCGCTTTATCCGTCCGTGGTCGCGGTGGCCGAGCTGCGGCGCGGTGTCGATCTGATTCGTCATCGCGACGATCACGGCCAGGCATCGGCATTCGAGGCCTGGATGGCGATGATCCTGTCCGGCTATGCGGAGAACATCCTGCCGGTCGATATCGGGCCCAGCCAGATGTTCGGACATTTGAGCGTGCCCGATCCGACGCACGAACTCACAAGCTGATCGCGGCCACCCCTGATCAACGATCAGCCCCCTATTTCCACCGCTCATCTTCTCGTCCCGACAGGCGATGTAGCCCCATGATCGGCCGGCATCCTGGCCAGCGCCCGACGGCCCGCGCTTGTGCGTTGCATCAAAATAACTTGACGAAACGGTCACTACCGCGTAGTGTCCGAGACCGAAGTCATCAAGAAGTCCGATTGCTCATCATTGGCCGTACACCGTGCGGCAGTCGTTGGTCTCTCCCTCTTTGATTCTTTCTGTGCCCGTCGCGGGCGCATGTTCAATTATTTGTATTAAGGAAGTATTTGTGGATACCGGTACCGTCAAGTGGTTCAACGAAACCAAGGGCTTTGGTTTCATTTCCCCGGACAACGGCGGCGACGATCTGTTCGCCCATTTCTCGGAAATTCGCGGCACGGGCTTCAAGACCCTGGCCGAAGGCCAGAAGGTCAGCTTCGAAGTGAAGCGTGGCCCGAAGGGTCTGCAAGCGTCGAACATCACGCCGCAGTAAGTCGCATCGGCATCGGCCGCCAAGCGGCGGCCGATGCCGGATGGAGTATCGGGCGGGGGG